>JAICNG010000154.1 GCA_025931335.1 Gemmatimonadaceae bacterium
CCGGTAGATTCCGGGAGTGAACGCCACACGCGTCCGCATCCCCGTCGACACCGAAGACACCGCCATCCGCGAGCTGGTCGCGGTCCGCGAGATCGTGCACGCCTTTCTCACGGCCGATCGTGCGGAGGAGGTGTTTCAGTTCGCGCTCGAGCGGGTGAGCCCGCTCGTCGGGGCAACGTTCGCGTCCGTCTATCTCGTCGAGCGTGGCGAGGAGGTCATGCGCCTCGCGGCCGCGTACAACTGGCCGGAGCGCTTTCGCCCCTTTCTCGGCCAGATGCGCGTTCGCCTTGGCCGCGGACCGAGTGGAGAGGCGGCGAGCGAGCGCCGGGTGGTGCAGGTCCCCGACGTGTTCGCGGACAAGTCCCTCACGGACTGGCAAGATGCGGCGTCGGAAATGGGATTTCGCGCGATCATCGCGCTTCCGCTGCAAACGCGCACCGGCGTCCTCGGCGCAGTTGCCTTCTATTTCGCCGAGTCCGAGGGGTTCGATCGCGTCGAGCGTGGGTTGCTGCGGATCGTCTCCGATCAGATGGCCGCGACCGCCGAGAAGGCGTCGCTCATCGAGGAGCTGCGCCGCGCGAACGCCGCGCTGGTGGAGTCCAACGCCGAGCTCGAGCGGCAGTACGTCGCCGCGCTCGAGGCGCGCCGGCTGAAGGACGAGTTCCTCGCCAACATGTCCCACGAGCTTCGCACACCGCTCACCGCGGTCCTCGGATACACCTACCTGATTCAGGAGGGATTGGCGGGACCTCTCACCGACGAGCAGCGCACGACCCTCGGACAGGTGACGTCGGCAAGCGAGCGGCTGCTGACGCTCATCGATGACCTGCTCGACCTCACCACGCTGAAGCGGGGTGAGGTGACGATTCACATCGAGACCTTCGACCCCGTCGCGGCGCTCCACGAGGCGGTCGCGTCGGCGCGCGGACGTCAGAAGGATGTCGCACTGCATGTCGACCCCGCGCCGGACACGCGTCTCCAGATGCAGAGCGACCGGCGCAAGGTGGTAAGAATTCTGGCAAATCTGTTGAGCAACGCTTTCAAGTTCACTCCGCGCGGGGAGATTCGAGCGGCGGTAGCGGTGCGCGATGGCATGGTGCATTTCACGGTGAAGGATACCGGCATCGGCATCGCCGCCGAGGCACAGGATGTGATCTTCGACGAATTCCGCCAGGTGGACGGCTCGGTGACGCGTCGCTACGGAGGCTCGGGCCTTGGTCTCGCGCTCTCGCGGCGCCTCGCGCGTCTGCTCGGCGGCGACATCAGGCTGCGGTCGACGCCTGACGAGGGCTCGACCTTCACCGTCGAGCTTCCGCTGGAGTACGTGCACGACGCGTCGCGCGAGGCGCTCGCGTTGTCGTGATCGTGGGAACACCCGAGCACGCTTCATCATGATTTTCGAGTATCAGACCAGTCTCGAGCCAGCTGACGTTCTCGCGAAGGCGAAGTCGTTCTTCGCGCGGCGCAACCCGCTGTACGCCGCCTTTCTCGAGAAGGAAGGGGACACGTTCGCCACGTTCCGCGGCCAGGGTGGGGAAGAGCTCGTCATCGGTGTCGCCCCCGTCGCAGGGGGGACGGCCGTTCGCGCGTCGACCTACCTGTTCGACATGCAGGCGGGCCGATTCTTTACCGTGCTCCCCCCGCTGGCGACGCCGAGCGAGGCGATCACGTGACGGCGCCTTTCGTTACCAACCTGCGCGCGCGCCGTGAAGCCGTACACGTTGGGCGCAAGGACGGCAAGGCGTTCACGGTGCGCGTCGAAGTTCCGGAGCTCTGGGATGTCGTTCGGGTCGTGGCCGCGCCCAACGCCACCGTGGAAGAGGTGAAGGTCGCGTCCCTGCGCGCGCTCAACGCGCGAGCCAACCCCGATGCGTACGTGATCAAGCTTCGCGGGTTCGAGGTCCTCGACGAGCGCGCGTCGCTGGAGGATGCCGGGGCCATCGACGGCTCGATCTTTCTGCTGACGCACCGGCGCCGGCGCCCGGTGCGGTGAGCACCGTCGCGCACCGCCGGGATCGCTCCGCGGAGTCCCCCGATCGGGAAGCGGTCGTCGCCTCCGTCGCGCGGCTTCGCGAGGAGGTGTCGCGCCGCATCGTCGGGCAGCAGGAAGTGCTCGACGAGATCCTGATGGCGATCATGGCGGGGGGCCACGCGCTCCTCGTCGGCGTCCCCGGCCTGGCGAAGACGCTGATGATCCGCTCGATCGCCGAGGCGATGCGCCTCGATTTTCACCGCATCCAGTTCACGCCCGATCTCGTGCCGAGCGACATCACGGGCACGGAGATCATGGAAGAGGACAGCGCCACCGGCACGCGCTCGTTCCGCTTCGTGCGCGGGCCGATCTTCGCCAACATCGTCCTCGCCGACGAGATCAACCGCACGCCCCCGCGGACGCAGGCGGCACTCCTCGAGGCCATGCAGGAGCACAGCGTGACCGCGGCCGGGGAGACGATGCCGTTGCCGGAGCCGTTCTTCGTGCTCGCGACGCAGAATCCGATCGAGCAGGAGGGGACGTACCCGCTCCCCGAGGCGCAGCTGGATCGTTTCCTGTTCGACATCCGCATCGGATATCCCGGCGAAGACGACGAGGTCTCGATTCTCCGGGTGACGACGGGGAGCGCGCCACCGCCCTTGTCGGCGGTGCTCGACGGCGAGGGAACGATCGCGGTGCAACGGCTGGTGCGTGAGGTGCCCGCCTCGGAGCCGGCGCTGCGGTACGCCGCGGGGCTGGCCCGCGCGACGCGCCCCGATGACCCGACCGCGCCCGATCTCGTGAAGCGCGCCGTCCGGTGGGGTGCCGGGCCGCGCGCCGGCCAGGCGCTCATCCTCGGTGCGAAGGCGCATGCGCTGCTCGCCGGGCGTGCGGCGGTGTCGCCCGACGACATTCGCCGCGTCGCTCGCCCCGTGTTGCGCCATCGGGTGCTGCCATCGTTCGCGGGAGAGGCGGAGGGCATTACCGCCGAGCGCGTGATCGACGAGGTGCTCGCGCGCATCACGCCGCCGCGGAGCCAGGTTCCGCTCTGACATGAGCGGGGCGGCGGGCTACGGTGAGCTGCTCGATGCCCTGCGCGGTGTGACGTGGCCGGCGCGGCGCGCCGCGCGCGGGAGCACCAGCGGGACGCACCGATCGCGGCTGCGCGGCGTGTCGCCGGAGTTCACCGAGTATCGCCCGTACCGGCAGGGGGATGATCCCCGACGTCTCGACTGGCGTCTTCTCGCGCGAACCAATCGCGCCTACCTCCGCATCACCAGCGATCGGGCGACGCTGTCGACCCTGGTGCTCGTGGACGCGTCGGCGTCGATGGCGTTCCCGGAGAAGACGTTAGGCAAGTGGGACCATGCACAGCGGCTCGCGATCGGGCTCACGGGTATCGCGCACGCCAGCGGCGATCCCGTGGCGGTGGGCGTGGTCACCGCGCAGGGAACGATACGCACCGCGCCACGCACGCGCCGAGGCGTGGTCACGGAATGTGCGCGGGTGCTCGACGCGGCCGTGCCGCAGGGGCACGTCGAGCTGGGTGCGGCGATGCAGGACGCACACTCGGCGCGTCGCCTCGTGGTGATCTCGGACTTCCTCGGTGACGTCGCCGCGATGCTCAAGCCGGCGCGAACGCTCCTCGGGAAAGGCGGCGAGGTGATCGCCATCCACGTGGTGGCGCGCGAGGAGCTGGCGCGGGCGCACGACGCGATTCTGGCGACCGATCCGGAGGCGCCCGACATCAAACGCGCGCTCACCCCCGATACCGAGAGCGCGTACGTGCGATCGTTCGCCGAGTGGCGGGAATGGCTGGCGCGCGAATGGCGCGCGGCAGGCGCGCAGTACGAGTTGACCGTTACCGGCGAGCCGGCGGATCGTGTCGTTCGACGAATTGCGCGCGGCGAGCGGGAAGGGGAGCGGGAGCAGTGACCTTCCTGGCTCCGGTCTTTCTCGCCGCGGGCGCGGCGGTCGCGGCGAGCATCGTGCTCCTCCATTTCCTCGCTCGCCGGCGACCGCGCCCCGCCGTTCTCCCGACGGCGCGTTTCGTCCCCGATCGACCGGCTCGGTGGCCCTCCCGCGCACCGCGCCCAACGGACCTCGTGCTGCTCGCCGTTCGCGTGCTCGCGGTGGTCGCGATCGCGGCGGCATTCGCTGGCCCCGTTCGGACCCCTGATCGCGCCGACATCGCCCGCATCGTCCTCGTGGACCACTCTCGCGCTGTCGGCGATGCGGGAGCGATGCGCGATTCGACAGTCGCGGTGCTTCGCGATGGGGACCTGCTCGTCCCGTTCGACACCGCGGTTCGTGTCATCGCCATAGGTGCGCGCGACACGGCGGCAACGCTCACGCGCTCGAGCGCGCCCGCTTCGCTCAGCGTCGCATTGATCGCGGCGGAGCGAGCCGCCGCGACAATGCGGGACCGGACGGACTCGATCGAGTTGGCGATCGTGTCCCCATTCGCGGCGGAGGCGTGGGATGAGGCGACGCCCGGGCTGCGCGCCCGGTGGAGCGGCCGCGCGAGACTGATCGCTACTCCCCGTGCGGCGGGTGACTCCTCCTTGCTCTCGATCGAGGTGAGGGCGCCACCGTCCGACCCGGTGAGCGCCGCCGCCGCGCCGTTTCTCGGAAGGGGCGAAGCGCGAGCGCGGATCGTGCGCGAAGCTCTCGGAGCGGCCGACTCCACCTGGGCCAGGTCGCAAGGGCACGTGCTCGTGCACTGGCCGCGGCAAGCCACCGATTCACTGAGAGCAGAGGCGGTCGCCGCGTCGAACGTGGTGCTCGTGGCGCCGCTCGTCAGGCGAACGGCCCATGCCGAGCGCGCCCGCGTGGTTGCCCGGTTCGCGGATGGTGCCCCCGCGGTCGTCGAGCGCCCGCTGGGGGACGGGTGCGTTCGCGATGTCGCGTTCGACCTTCCCCGGACTGGCGACGTTCCGCTCCGGGAAAGTGCGCGGCGACTGATGGGTGTGATCGCCGCACCCTGCGAGACGCATGAATACCGGAGCGCGATGACAGCGGCGAGAATGGACTCGTTGCGAGGAACGGGGCCTCTGCTCTCGACGGCGGCGGTGGCGAGGACGTCGCGCGAGCGAAGCCCGGCTACGTCGTGGCTCCTCATCGCCGGAGCGCTGATCCTCATGATCGAGGTCGGACTGCGACAGCGAACGGGAACGGCATGACACCGCATCAGCGAGTGCAACGCACACGCGCCATGCTGGTGGCGGCCGTGGTCGCGCGCGCGCTGCTCTGGGGCGCCGCGGTGGGCGTCGCACTCGTCGGCATCGCGGCCGTGGTCGATCTCCTCGTCGAC
>JAICNG010000151.1 GCA_025931335.1 Gemmatimonadaceae bacterium
CGCCGCCTCGCCCATCTCCGCGAGCCGCCCGCCGATGTCGGCGCCGCCAACGTGGAGTGCGGCGACGCGCTCACGGACGCCACTCTCCTGGATCCATCGCGCGACTTCGGGAAGCTGATCGATGGCGATGAGCAGGAGCGCGGCAGCTGGTGCGACCACGAGCAGCACCGCCCCGGCGACGACAGTGGCCGCCGCAATCCGCGGATGCCGCCGCGCGCGCATGCGATCGTAGATCGGAGATGCGAGGACAGTCAGGACGAGCGCGCCCAGCAGGCCGGAGATGAAGGGATGGACGAGCACCACCACCCCAACGGCCGACAGGAGAAGCAGGAGTCCCGCGCGCTGCTGTGACGACATAAATTCGGATACGTCAGAGAGATGCGGTCAGCCCGGCACCGCGCTGTCACGCTCAACATGTATCGCGTGTCGGCGCCGGGCTGTCAGTCGCGAAGCCCTCCGTTGTCGGCGTTTCCCTCACATCACGCTTTACTCTCGTGCTCGTTCCGAAGCTGGTCACGACGCTCCGCACGTACGACCGCAAGCAGTTCTCCGCGGATCTGACGGCCGGCGTCATCGTCGGCATCGTCGCGCTCCCGCTCGCCATCGCCTTCGCCATCGCCAGCGGAGTGACTCCCGAGCGAGGACTCTACACCGCCATCGTCGCCGGCTTTCTCATCTCCGCCCTTGGCGGCTCGCGCGTCCAGATCGGCGGGCCGACCGGCGCCTTCATCGTCATCGTCTACGGCATCGTTCAGCAGTACGGCTACGATGGCCTCGCCGTGGCCACGCTCATGGCGGGCGGAATGCTGATCGTCCTCGGCGTCGCACGGCTGGGCACCGCCATCAAGTTCATTCCCTACCCTGTCATCACCGGGTTCACGAGCGCGATCGCGCTGATCATTTTCTCGAGTCAGGTCAAGGATTTCCTCGGCCTCCGCATGGGCGACGTGCCCGCCGAGTTCGCGGACAAGTGGGGGGCTTACGCCGACGCGATCGGCACCATTAGTCCGCAGGCGGTGCTCGTGAGCGGCGCGGCGCTGGCGATCATCCTGCTTTGGCCGCGGGTGACGCAGCGCATCCCCGGCGCGTTCGTGGCGCTCATCGCCACGACGGTGATGGCACACGTGCTGAATCTGCCCGTGGAGACGATCGGCAGCCGGTTCGGCGCCATCCCGTCGGCGCTCCCGAGTCCATCGCTGCCGGATGTGACCGCCGCGCAGGTCGCCGCCCTCGTCGGGCCCGCGTTCACCATCGCGTTGCTCGCCGCGATCGAGTCGCTGTTGTCGGCGGTCGTGGCGGACGGCATGATCGGCGGCCGCCATCGGTCCAATATGGAGCTGGTCGCGCAGGGTGTCGCGAATCTCGCCTCGCCACTCTTTGGCGGGATTCCGGCGACCGGCGCCATCGCGCGCACCGCGACCAACGTCAAGAACGGCGGTCGCACACCCGTGGCGGGGATCGTCCACGCAGCGACGCTCCTGCTGATCACGCTGTTCTTCGGTCGCTGGGCAGCGCTGATTCCGATGCCGACACTCGCGGCCATTCTGGTCGTGGTCGCGTATCACATGAGCGAGTGGCGCACCTTCCGCACCGAATTGCGATCACCGAAGAGCGACGTGGCCGTTCTTCTCACGACGTTTGCGCTCACGGTGTTCGTCGATCTCACGGTGGCGATCGAGGTCGGCATCGTGCTGGCCGCGCTCCTGTTCATGCGGCGAATGGCGGAGGTGACGAACGTCAGCGTGATCACGCGAGAGCTGGATGACGAAGGCGATCTCTACGCGACTGACACGAACGCCGTCCGGCGCCGTGAGATCCCGAAGGGCGTGGAAGTCTACGAGATCAATGGCCCCTTCTTCTTCGGGGCCGCCGAGCAGTTCAAGGACACGCTCGGACGCGTGGCGCGGAAGCCGAAGGTGCTGATCATCCGCATGCGGAACGTGCCGGCGATCGACTCAACGGGAATTCGCGCGCTGGCTGATGTGGTGCGGCGCACGCGAAAGGAGGGAACGCTGGTATTGCTCTCGGACGTACACGCCCAGCCCCTCGTCGCACTCGGCCGGTCCGACCTGCTCGACGAAATCGGCGACGACAACATCTTCGGAAATCTGGACGACGCGCTCAATCGCGCGCGGGCCGAGCTGGGCGAGCCGCCCGCTCCCCCGCCGGAGGGGGCGACGCCTACGGTGCGGCGCGAGACACCGGCTGCGGGCGTGCCCCAGCGTGACTAGTGCCGCTGTCCCATGAGAACCAGCGCCCCCGCCTTGTCACGCTCGGCCGCATCGAGCAGCGCGCGGGCCGGGTCGTCCATGACGGACACGAGAATCTCGGCTCGCAGTCCCGCCGCGCGCAACCGCCCGACGATGCCGCAGACGTAGCTCTCGGCCTTGTCCGTCACCTGGCGCTCATCGCCGCCCCCACATTCACCGACCGCGTTGGCGGGCGCGAGCTTCGGCACGCGCGCACGGGACAGCGTGTAGACGATGCGAAAGCTCGGGTGACCTAACGATCCGAATCGGAGGGCGAGCGCCTCGACGTCCTCGGGACGCTCGGACCCGTCCACGCCAAGCACGATATGCTCGAGCGGAGCCTGACGCGGCACGTATCCCCCTGGCTCGCCACGCGCCAGCACCACCGGACAGCGGACGTGATGCGCAACGACCGCGGCGACGCTGCCCAACCGTCTCCGCTCCACGCCGGTGCGGCCGTGCGTCGTCATCACGATCAGGTCCGCGTTCACGCGATCGGCATAGTCGGCGATCGCCAGCGCCGGAGAGCCGTCCAGCACTTTGGAGAGCGTCTCGTGCGTGCTCCCCTCTCTCAGCCACCCCGCCATCTCATGCAGATACCGCGTGACGGCGGCGCGGGCCACGGCATCCTCGGCGGAGGAGCTTCCCTCGTGGCGCACGTGCACGCGCACGAGGTGAAGACGTGCGCCGCACTCGGTGGCGATCCAGCCCGCAGGCCCAATCGCGCACTCGGCGAGGCTCGATCCGTCGAGCGGAACGACGATGTCATGAAACATGGTCGGACCTCCCTGTGAGCCCGTGCCGCTTGCCACCGTCGACGCGCCGCGCGCGATACACGTAGCGCGGGCTGTCGAGCTTCCGTTGCGCAACCGCTCGGGCGATGTCCAACGCGCTGACGATGCCCACCAGCCGGGCGCCATCGACGACGAGCACACGGTGCGCATGCGTGCGCTGCATCGCGTCCGCGGCCGCCCGTGCGTCGGCGCCGGGGCCGAAGGCGACGAGTGAGCGGCTCATCGCCTCGCCGACCGTGTGCTCGGCGAGCAGGTCCCAGGCGGCGGCACCGGTGTCGTGGAACCGTTCCGCGACGTCGGCGCCCGCATCGGACCAGAAGTCGATGAAGTAGGCGGCGCCAGCCTCGGTGGCCGCGTCGTCGCGATCCGCCAGGGCGCGGGGCTCGCCTTCCTCATCCGAGTCGGCCACATCGGGAACGCCCGGCGTGGTCGCCAGAAACTCGATGACGTCGGTCGCCGAGAAGACGCCGACGACACGCTCTCCCTCGACGACCGGCGCACCGCTGATGTGCCGCGCCGCGAGGATGTCGAGCGCATCGCGCAGCGTCATTTCCGGATCGAGCGTGACGACGTCACGCGTCATAATGTCCTGGAGCCTGAGCATGGTGGTTTCCCGGTCGCCTCGGTGAGCGAGTAGTGTCTACCGAGAACCTAGGCGCCACGCCCGTCGCGTCTGTCGGCGAAAGGGCGCGTGGCTGTAAGGGATTTTCAGTCGGTGGCGGGGCGCCGGAGCCGTACGCGCGCGTCGAGCGCGAGCACGCCCTGCGGCAGTGCAAGAAGCGGATTGATGTCCATCTCCTCGATGTCCGGCAGGTCCTCCGCCATCTGGCTGACGAGGCCGAGCGTCCGCTCGAGCGCGGCACGATCGGCCGCGCCGCGGCCGCGCATCCCCTCGAGCACGCCAGCACCGCGGATCGACGCGAGCATGTCGCGAGCGTCGAGCGGCGTGAGCGGCGCAACGCGAAAGACGATGTCCCGCAGCGCCTCGACGAAAATCCCGCCGAGGCCGAACATCACCAGCGGTCCGAACAGCGGCTCGCGCGACAGCCCGACGATGGTCTCCGTTCCCTGCTTCGCCATGCGCTGAACGAGCACGCCGTCGATGCGAGCGCGGCCATCGGATTGTCCCACGGACTCCACGATGTCGCGGAACGCCTCGCGCAGCTCGCTCTCGCTCTCGATCCCCAGGCGCACGCCCCCGATGTCCGTCTTGTGACTGACATCGGGCGACACGACCTTCAGCACCAGTGGATAGCCGAGATCGGCGGCGATGCGCGCGGCCTCGTCGGCATCGCGGGCGATTCGCGCCTGCGCCACGGCGATGCCGTACGCCTCGAGCAGCTCGAGCGCTTCCAGCTCCGAGAGCTTCTCGCGGTGCTCGGTGCGGGCGCGCGCGATGATCGCGCTCGCGCGCTTTCGATCGGTGGGAAAGCGCTCGGGCTCGACTGACGGCCGGTCGATCCATTCGCGCTGGCGGTTCAGCGCCGCCAGCGCTCGCGCCGCCGACTCGGGAAAGATGTAGGCGGGGATGCCCGCCTCGTGCAGCTCGGCGCGTCCCTGCGGCAGCCCTTCCCGGCCCATCAGCACGGCGACCACCGCCTTGTCCGGGCGCGTGTCCGCCGCGGCCACGATCGCCTCCGCCACATCCTCCTGCCTAACGCCGAGTGGGGGAACGAAGATCGCGACGACGGAGTCGGTGCGTTCGTCGGCGAGCAGCGTCTCCAGCGCGTGTCGATATCCCGACGGCGTGGCCGAGGCGATCATGTCGAGCGGATTTCGGATCGACGCTTCCGGCGGAAACTGTGGCACCAGGGCCTGGACGGTCGCGGCGCTCAGCTCGCCAAGGAGGAGGCCGTGCCCCTCGAGCGCGTCGGCGGCGAGGATGCCAGGGCCGCCGGCGTTGGTGACCACCGCCGTGCGCCGCGATTTCGGCAGCGACCGCCCCGTGAACGCCATCGCGATGTCGAAGAGCTCCTCGACGGACCCGGCGCGCAGCACCCCGGCCTGGGCCATCATGGCGTCGACGGCCGCGTCGCTCGCCGCCAGGGCTCCCGTGTGCGATGTCGCCGCGCGTGCGCCGACCGTGGATCGCCCCGACTTCAGGATGACGATCGGCTTTCGCTTCGTCAGTCGCGATGCGATGTCGAGGAAGCGGCGGGGGTTTCCGAAGTTCTCGACGTACATGAGGATGACGTCGACGGCGGCGTCGTGCTCCCACTGCCACAAGAGATCGTTGCCGCTCACGTCCGCCTTGTTGCCGACCGAGACGAACTGCGAGATCCCGATACCGTACTCCTTGGCGTAGTCGAGGACGCTCAGCCCCATGGCGCCCGATTGCGAGACGAAGCCAACGCGACCGCGCGGCGGCATGGTCGGCGCGAAGGTGCCGTTCATCGAGATGTCC
>JAICNG010000039.1 GCA_025931335.1 Gemmatimonadaceae bacterium
CCTGGAGCACCTGGAGCACCTGGAGCACCTGGAGCACCTGGAGCACCTGGAGCACCTGGAGCACCTGGAGCACCTGGAGCACCTGGAGCACCTGGAGCACCTGGAGCACCTCTAGTTCATGAACATCCCGCCTTTCTCGTCCCCTGAGTCGTTGTAGACGGCGGGAACGGGAACGCCGAGGAGGCGGAAGTAGGTCCCGAGCTGGGCTCGGTGGTGGATCATGTGGTTCAGGAAGAGCGTGCGATAAATGAGATAGCGTGGTTGCGTGAATAGCGCGCTGCCGTTCGCGATCAGTGACCAGGGCTTTTGCAAGTGCGGATCGCTCGCCCTGGTCAGCGCTGCGCGCAGCCCGATCATGTTGCGATCGAACATCTCCAGCAACTCCTGGTGTGAGCGGACGACCTCCTGTTGTGGCAATGGGTCTCCGCCGGGAGCGACATCGAGAGAATCGGTCGCGAGCGCGAACTGCCCCCACGTCGGGATCACGGCCAGAAACGTCGATAGCTCTCCCAGGGTCATCGATTTGCTGTGTGGCTTGAACCCAAGGCTGGTCATTGGCACTCGCTCGAGGTGCTTCCGGGTGAACGAGCCCTCGAGCTCGAGCTCCGGGAGCAGAAGGTCGCGCACTGGCATTTGCGTCTCTCCTGAAACGGTCGTCCTGCACGCATCACGCGCTCACTTTCGCGCGAGAGGTGTGCCGTTGGGCTGCCAGCGACACGTTGCTGCGTGCGCTGGCGAGCCCGACGTACAGCCCGCGACCGTCGAGGCCCTCGGCGTCGAAGACCGTGACGAGCCCGGCGGCCGTGAACGCCGACAGGTACTGCTCGTGCGTGAACAACCGCACCTCGTGCCGCTCGAAGAACCGCTCGACGCCGTTCCGCGACGCGACCATGTGGTGCATGTCGAGCACAGACATCTCTCCTTCGCGACGACTCACCGACACGCGCGCGACCTTGAGACCATCGCCCTCGGCGAGATCGGCGTGCAGGTGCCCGTCGGTGAAGCGCTCGGGCGTGAACCAGGGCTCGACGATGACGAGCCCGTCTGGCAGGACGTGTCGCGCCATCGTCGCGATTGCCCGACGCAGCTCGGTGACGCTCGGCATGTAGCCGATCGCGCTGAAGAGACAGGTGATGGCGTCGAAGCGCTTGCCGAGGTCGAAGTGGCGCATGTCGTACTGGAACAGCGGCACGTCGGGCAGCCGACGCCGCGCGACGTTCAGCATCCATGGCGAGAGCTCGACGCCTTCGACGTCGTACCACGTGCGCAGGTGCGAAAGGTGGACTCCCGTCCCACACGCCACGTCGAGCAGCGTTCGACGCGCGCGGCGCGGTGTGCGCGCGCAGCGGTCGATGACGCCGTGGATGAGGCGCGCTTCGGCCGCGTAGTCCTTCTTCGCGTAGATCACGTCGTAGAGATCAGCCAATCGCGTATACATGGTCCTGTCCTCGTGCAAGGGCGGGGAGAGGAGGTGTTTGAGCCTTTACACCGCGAGCCTCTCCCGCCCGGGAATTACCCATCTTCCCACGGCTTCTCATCCGCCTTCTCCTCGCTCTCGAGGTAGCGGTTGTGACGCCGATCTTTCGCGCGCTGCGCCTCGGTGCATTCGTACATGCCGAACACGTGCGCGGTACGTACCCGAATGCGGGAGCCGGCGATGTCTCGGAACTCCAGCCAGGCCGGCTTCCACCGGCGCTCGAGCACGCGCCGAATGCGCATGGCCTGTGGGGCGCGCACGTGCCACGAGTTCCCGTAGCAGCGCACCACCCAGTAGTCGCGCGCGACCGGCTTCTCCTCGTCAGGCTTCTCCTCGTTGTTGAGGTACTTCCAGATCCGGTTCATCGTCTCACCCCGACAGCCGTGGCGCGGCGGAAGGCAGAATCGCCCTCGGCGCTGGGAGTCGCGTTCGCCATCACCTCGGGCGCCACGCCCCCGCCGGCCACAAAAGAAATCGCCCCACCTGCGGTGCTTGCGCAGGTGGGGCGATGCTGCCGACCCCTATCGGAGTGTCGGATGCTCCGCTGTTAGGCCGAGCTCCTCCCATCTCCGCATCCTGCGCCAATCGTTCCCGGCAGCCACGCGTCGCTTCGCCGGACGTCTTCCCTCGTGAAGGGAATTCGCGCGAGCGCGCACGGACGCGCCGCTGGCTGCTTCTTGCCAGCCAGGCGGTACGTACCGGGTCGGAAGGTCGAGTGCGCGGTCATAGGTGTCAGATTCGGTTTGCTGTGCATCCTGTTTCGTTGGACCCCTGAAACGAGAATCGCGTCACGATGGTCGTGGTCCGAGCTCCACGGAACGTGGGGCGAAGAACACCGACGACATCGGGACGCGACTCCCAGGGAGGCGTCAGTATAAGGAACTCGGTGAGTTTGTCAAGAGAGCGCTTGCGGCGTCGTCCCGCATCTCGCGGCTATCTCGGTTCCACGGCGTACACCCGCGACCACCGCTTCCCGGTGATGAGGATCTGACCGGTGGTGGAATCGTACGCGATGCCGTTCGCCGGGTTTTGCTGGCTCCCGCGCGGGTCGGCTCGCCACACAGAGGATACATCGATCCACCCGCGCACGCGTCCCGAGACGGGATCAATGCGCGCGATCCACGTGTCCCCCCACACGTTCGCCCAAACCTCCCTGTTGATGAGCTCGAGCTCGTTGAGGGACTTCACCGGGACACCCGCGTCGGTGACGTCGATCGTACGGGTTACCTGAAAGGTCGCGGGGTCCAGCACCCGCAGCCGGCTGGTCCCATCGCTCATGATCAGCGAGTCGCCGTACGTGGTAAGGCCCCACCCTTCGCCGGCATAGCGCAGCGTGTCCCGCGGTTCCAGCGTCGGCACGGAGTACACGATGGCAATCCCGGACCGCCAGGTGAGCTGATACAAGCGATCGCGGTAGATCGCGATGCCCTCGCCGAACAGCCGCGCCGGCAGTGAGACGATCGCTTCGATCTTGCCGCTTTGGCGATCAATGCGCCGCAGCGATGAGGCGCCGTAGAGGCCGGTGCTCTCGTACACCTTGCCGGCGTGCCATACGAGTCCCTGTGTGTAGGCGCCGGTGTCGTGAGGCGTCTGGTCCAGCACGCGGACCCCGAGCGCCGGCGTCTGGCTCGACCTAACGAGAGACGCCGGCCGTGCGGACCTGTCCTGGGTCGACCTGGCGGGTGCACCCTCCGTGTCGCCGCACGTCGCCGTCAGCATCGCGAGAACGGCGGAAAGAAATAGCCGATGCACGGGGAGCGAGACCAGAATGTCTTCAGGAGAAGACGCCACCGATGATCTCCAGAATCGCCTCGAACACCGTGCCGGCGGCCTCTGCGACGCCTTCGGCGACGCCGCTACTCACCGCCGCGTCGGCAACGCCGGTGACAGCGTATCCAGCCGCTCGCGCGCCGAGGAACAGAACATCGGGCATGTACAGGAGAGCATCTACGACGAGGAGGTGCGGGCGGTCGGCACTCGCGGGGAGACCGCTGCTCCCGCGACGCGTTGACCCCGCCTCGAGGCTGAGCTTCCAGATCGACGCCAGCTCAGCGTGGTCGAACCATACGCCGCGGCATGACTTGCAGACATCGAGCCGAATGTTCTGATACGTCTGTGCCTCGAGCGGCTGTTGGCAAACCGGGCAGTCGATGGTCCTGCGCGAACCGCAGCCTGGACACGTGTCCGCGTTGGGGTCGATAGGCGTGTGACAGGAGTGGCAGAGTGCCCGCGCATCCGGTGGGTGGGGGGAGATGCGATTCCAGAACGCGCGCGAGGGTTGGTGACGCAGCCGCTGGATTTCGCCAAGCTCGAACCACACGCCGCCGCACCGTCGGCAGTGGTCGAGCTCCAGCTCGTCGGCGCGACCGACTCGCGTTTTCTCGAGGTGCGATCCCAGACACACAGGGCAGGGATATCGCGGCTCGATCTTAGGCATCGAGGATTCCCCTCGCGTGCGGTTTGTCCGCGAGGTGCTTCACGTCATGAAAAACGTACACGACCACGCCGGAGTCGGTCACTTCGACATCGGCGAGCTGACGGACCATGAGGGACTCGAGGAGCTCGTCGGCTTTTTCAGGGGTGACCGCGAACTCGGTCACGAGCTCCACGGCCGTGAGCCGGCCCTGCCGCTGCGCGGCGAGGCGCAGAATCTCCGATTCGTAAGTCTGCTGGCGGAGCAGCTCCCTCCGCGCCGCGAGGCGAGCGCCGCGTCTGAACCCCTTGGTGAGCAACGCGATCCCGCCGAGGGCGGGTAGCGCGACGGTAATGAACAACGCGGCGATCGTGGCTGGCGCTGCGGCGGCTGCGTCGGCGCGCAGGAATCCCAGCAGCATGAACAGGGAAAGCGCGATCAGCCCAATGCCAATGACCTTTGCCACCGTCGAAAGACCTCCGGGATGTTCAGCCAATACTACGCTCGCCGCGCGGGTCGCGCTTCACTCGCGACGACTGACGGTCTCGTCGTGGCACCGCCAATGCGGTATAGTAGCACCCAGACAAAATTTCCCGCTCCTCCCCCATGCCCTTGCCTCGAAAGGAGGCTCGTATGGCTATTGCTCGGTGGGTGGCCTCCGCGCTCGCGCTAGTCGCGATGAGCCCGGCGACTGGTCTGGCTCAGCCGAACGTGAACTTCAAGGATTCCTGGTTCTGGGGAGTGAAGGGAGGGGTGATCTCGTTTGCCACCGCGACGGTGGATGGCCGAGTGGAGCCTGTCGTCGGTGGAGAATGGCTCCTCACGCGCACGCAGGGCGGGCTGTACGTGTCGTTCGATCAATCGCTGTTCGACGCGAGCTCGGCGCTCGAGGACACGACGGGACAGTCGCACACGGTGAGGATCCGTGACATGCGGCGGCTGACGGTGGCGGCGATGGCGTTCCCGCTCTTTTTCGACGCGGGCTTTGCGTCGATCCGGCCGTACGCTGGTGCGGGTTTCGCGCTCAACTTCATTCGGTCTGCTGCGCTCACCGGAGCGCCACCCGCGGACACAATTCTCCAGAAGGACGTGAACAACCGCCTCGAGGAGGAGCGGGACCGCGCGGCTCCCGTGCTGATTCTCGGACTTCAGTTCCAGGTGGGACGATTGGCGGTCTTTGCGCAGGGCACGGCGATGCCGGCGGAAGCGAAGTTCTTCCTCAACGGCCGTCCGACCGTGTTCGCCGAGGCGGGGTTGCGCTTCAACGCGGGCAGCTCCAAGTCGCGACGGGATTGAAAGGACGTGGCGCTGAGGGCGCTGGGGCTCAGGGCGCTGCCAGCGGCTCGAATTGCGCGGTGAAGTGCCGCAGGAACGGCGCTTCCTCGACGATGCGGAAGCCGCGCACGCCTTGGCGCCGTCGCCACACCTCGATGATCGCCTCGACGACGTAGTCCACGTGGCTCTGCGTGTAGACCCGCCGCGGTAGCGCGAGCCGAACGAGCTCGCGCTCGGCCGGCGTCTGCCGCCCGGTCTCAGGGTCACGGCGGCCGAACATTACGGTCCCGATCTCGACGGCCCGGATGCCCGCCTGACGATAGAGCTCCGCAACCAGCGCCACCCCGGGAAGCTCCAGCGGCGGGACGTGCGGAAAGAAAGCGGCCGCGTCCACGTAGATCGCGTGACCTCCGGGCGGTTGCACGATCGGCACTCCCTCCCGCGCGATGTGCTCGCCGAGGTAGTGCACCGACGTTATGCGGCAGGCGAGGTAGTCCTCGTGCGTCACCTCCTCGAGACCGACGGCGATGGCTTCGAGGTCGCGGCCGGCAAGACCGCCGTACGTCGGGAACCCCTCGGTGAGGATGAGCAGGTCTCGCTCGTGCACTGCCAGCGCGTCGTCGTTCGTGGCCAGGAACCCGCCGATGTTGGCTAATCCGTCCTTCTTCGCCGACATCGTGCAGCCGTCTGCGTAAGAAAACACCTCGCGCGCGATGTCGCGGGGAGTGCGGTCGGCATATCCTGGCTCGCGCAGCTTGATGAAGTACGCGTTCTCGGCGAACCGGCATGCATCAGCGTCTGGGTCATTCTACGCCTCCTGCCAAACCGGGCGTCGCTTGTCGATGAACGCGGCGAGGCCCTCGTGCGGATCGCGAAGGCGCATGAGCTCGTTGAGGTAGAGCGACTCAGCACGCTGCATGGCATCGTCGGGATCGAGGTAAACCCCGCCGTCCACCGCGCGCTTCGTTAGGCGCAGCACAGGGCCGCTGAGCGCGGCGAAGCGCGCCATGTGCTCCCGTACACGCTCGTCCCAGCCCTCGGCGGGCCAGACCTCGCACACCAGACCGCGCTCACGCGCTTCCGTGGCGGTAAGCACGCGGCCGGTGAGGATCAGCTCCATCGCGTGCTGGCGGCCGATCAATCGAGGCAGCAGTGCGGCAGCAACTGGAGGAAAGACCGCCAGCTGAATCTCCGGCTGACCGATTCGCGCATCGGCGCGTGCGACCGCGAGATCGCAGGCCATCATCAGCTCGCACCCCCCGCCCAGTGCGGCACCATGCACCGCGGCAACGACCGGGAACTCGAGTCCCATCAGCCGCGCGACCACCCTATGGAAAAGGGTGAGCATGTGCTCGACGCGGTCGGCGGCATGGTCGCCCACGTCGACGCCGGCGCAAAACGCGCGGTCGGCGCCGGAGATCTGCAGCGCCTTGAGGGTGCCGTCAGCGCCTACGACGTCGAGCGCGTCCGCCATCTCCTCGAGCATCGGGATGTGCAGCACGTTGAGCGGCGGGCGGTTCAGCAGCAGGCGCGCGATGCCGTCGTCGTCGTGCTCGAGGCGCAGGAAGCGATAGGTCACTGGGACGCCTCCTCGCGCGCACCAGCGGGAGCGTGCGGATCCGGGTGGCTGAGCGCCGCGAGAGCTCGAAGCCGGGACGCGACGTGGTGCGGCTCGCCCTCGCCGTCCTGAATCAGGACGGTCAGGTTGTGCAGGAAGGCGAGGCGGTCGAGCTGGTGCGCGCGCGTCGGCCTACGGCGCCACCGGGCGAGGAGTGAACAAGGCCCCGCTCAGCGGTATGTCTGCTGAACGGGGCCTTGTCTCGAGCCTGGCGGCGCTTCACACGGGGAAGAGCATCTCCCGGTACTTCGGCAGCGGCCACACCTCATCCGCCACGACCAGCTCCAGCTTGTCGCACACAGATCGAACCCCCTCCATCGCATCCGCGCCTGACGAGGTCAAGAACTTCGCGCACTTCTCGAGATCCTCGTGCATGTGCTCGGCCTTCTCGATGACCTCGGTGAGCTTCGCCCGCTGCGCACGCAGCTCCTCGATGAGGGCTCCGACCTCGTTCGCCGCATCCACCTGAGGCACGTTCTTGATGCCAGCCGTCTTCGCCTGCGCGGCACTCGTCGCGAGCTGACCCGCGTACGTGAACGCCGCCGGCAGCACCATCGTGTCGACCATCTGCTGGAGCGTGTGCAGCTCGATCATCATGTCCTTGATGTAGCGCTCCATGCGAACGTGGTAGCGCGACTCGAGCTCTTCCTTCGTCAACACGCCGAGCTTGGTCAGCAACGACCGGGACTGCTTCGTCACCAGCTGCGCCAACGCCTCCGGCGTCCGGCGATAGTTCGGCAAGCCGCGCTTCTCGGCGTCCTTCACCCATTCCTCGGAGTAGTTGTTCCCCTCGAAGCGCACCGGGCTCGATTCCCTGAACGACTCCTTCACGACCTTGAGCACCGCGTCGTCCACCGACTTCGTCTTCTTCAGCTCGGCCTTGAGGGCCTCGGTGATCTCACCCAGGCCGTCGGCGACGGCGGCATTGAGCAGCGTCACCGGGAAGGCGATCGATTGCGACGAGCCCACGGCGCGGAACTCGAACTTGTTGCCCGTGAAGGCGAACGGCGACGTGCGGTTGCGATCGGTGTTGTCCTTCTCGATGTCGGGGAGCTTCGCCACACCGAGCTTGATGAGCTGCTGCTCGGCGCCGCGGCTCGCTTCCTTGCCGGCGATGATGTTCTCGATGAGCGTCGTCAGCATGTCGCCCATGAACACCGAGATGATCGCGGGTGGGGCTTCGTTCGCACCCAGCCGATGCTCGTTGCCCGATGTGCCGATGCCGGCGCGAAGCAGGCCGCTGTGCTTGTGCACGCCGCGCAGCACCGCCGCCAGGAAGACGAGGAAGCGGATGTTCTGATGCGGCGTCTTCCCGGGCTTGAGCAGGTTGAGCCCGTCGAGCTCGTTGTCGGCCGTGATCGACATCGACCAATTGCAGTGCTTGCCCGAGCCGTTGATGCCGGCGAACGGCTTCTCGTGCAGCAGCGCCTGGAGGCCATGCCGCAGCGCGACACGGCGCATCGTCGCCATCACCATCTGGTTGTGGTCGACGCCGAGGTCGGTCTCCTCGAAGTGGGGCGCCATCTCGAACTGCGAGGGGGCGACCTCGTTATGGCGCGTCACGATCGGAACGCCGAGCTTGTACAGCTCCTGCTCGATCTCGGCGATGCAGGCCTGAATGCGCTCGGGAATGCCACCGAAGTAGTGGTCCTCGAGCTGCTGGCCGCGCGGCGGGGGCGCGCCAATGAGGGTCCGTCCGGACATCACCAGGTCGGGGCGCATCGCGAAGTAGTTCCGGTCGATCAGGAAATACTCCTGCTCCGGTCCGAGGGTCGTGAATACGCGCTGGACCCCCTTGTCGCCTAACAGCTCGAGCAGCTCGATCGCGCGGTTCGACAGGACATCGGAGCTGCGCAGCATCGGTGTCATCTCGTCGAGCGCCTCGCCGTTGTAGCCGATGAACACCGATGGGATGCATAGCGTGCGGACGCCGCCTACCTCATGGATGAAGACGGGGCTCGCCGGGTTCCACGCCGTGTAGCCGCGCGCTTCCCACGTCGCGCGCAGTCCACCCGAGGGGAAGCTCGACGCATCGGGCTCGCTCTGGATCAGCTGCGACGCCGAGAACGACTCCATCGGATGCTGGTTCTCGTCGAACGACAGGAAGGCGTCATGCTTTTCGGCCGTGAGTCCGGTCTGGGGCTGAAACCAGTGCGTGAAGTGGGTCACCCCCCTGGAAATCGCCCATTCCTTGATGACCTGCGCCACGACGGGCGCGATCTCGAGGTCGAGCTTTTTCCCGAGGCGAACGGACGCGACGAGCTTCTGATAGACGTGCGCCGGCAGCTTGTCCCGCATCTGCCGTGCACCGAAGGTGTTGCAGCCGAAGTAGGTCGAGGTCGGCAGGTGGGCTCCGTTGGTGTGCGCGGACCCGTTAGGCGTGGCGGAGGGACGTGCGGTACGCCCCGCGATCTCCTGAAGGATAGCGCGGCGTGGGTTTGCGACGTACGAAGGCATGGAGGGGAGGCTCCGGGTCGGGGTCAGAAACTCGCGATTGCGGACTGCGGATTACCGATTGCGCATTCTGCAATTCTGGCAATTTAGGGGGCCGTTTTGCGAAATCCAGGCCAGATTTTTGTCCCGTTGACGCTCTCTACGTGCACGAAACGCACGATTGGGCGTCCAATGGTGCTTGTCGGCGATGCGCGGGCGCCACACGTGGGCGATCGGTTCATGAGAATGCGCAAATGAAACAACCGCAGCGCTTTACGCTGCGTGACCCCCCTTCCGGGCGGCGCGTCTGAACACTGTGACCAACGAAACGCCTGGCGTCGCCGATGGCTACGGGCCGGGCCGCCATCCGCTGATTTCACAAGGACTTTCAGAATGAATCGCCTGCTCGTCTCCGCCCTCCTCGCCCTCGCGCTCATAGGGATCCTCGAGACTGCCAACGCCGCCCAGCAGCAGGTCGCGACGACGGGAAAGCGGTTCTCGACATCCGAGGTGCGGATCGCCTACGAGGACATGGTCATCTTCGTCAACCAGGACAAGGTGGTTCATCAGGTCTTCTCGACCACGGCGGGCCTTCGATTCAACTTGAAGCGGCTCCCGCCGGGCGCCGCGAGCGGCGTGCGCTTCGCCAAGCGAGGCGTGGCCGAGGTGCGGTGCGCGATCCATCGCGACATGCGCATGAAGGTTGTCGTCGAGTAAGGGTCGAATGGCCAGCGCCGACGCCCCGTTCTCGACGCGGGCGGCCGACCGTCTTCGCGATCTGACGCTCGTCGGCAAGCTGTCGCTCACCATGGGCGCGCTCCTGCTGACGCTCGCGGGAGTCATCGCCGTGACCATGGTGAGCACACGCGCGAGCATCACGCGCCACACGGGCGAGCTGGTCGATGCGCGCCGCGTGAAGGAGATGGCCATCCTCTCCCTCGCACTGCTCCGCTCGCAGGACGACATGTCGAAAGCCATGCTGCTCGATCCCGATCGCATGGACTCGCTCGGCGTCGCGAAAGTCGAGGCGTACGACGAAGCGACCGCGCTCCTCAAGCGTATGGACTCGCTCTCGGCCTCGACGGACCTCAAGCGCCTGACGATGAACCTCCGGAGCGTCGACGAGCAGCGTCTCCGCGCACTCGACACGCGGATTCTGGAGCTCACGGCGGCGGGCGACGCGAAGGCCGCGACACACCTGTATTTCTCCGAGTACGAGCCGGTGCGCGCGATCTACGAGCGGCTCGTCGGAGAGCTCGGGGTGGTCGCAGAAGCCCAGGCCGAGGCCGCCGCTTACCGCGTCGCGTCGGCGAACCGCCGCGCGCTGATCTACATCTCGGTCGCGCTGGTCGTCGGCGTCACGCTCGTGTCGGTCGGGCTGTATGGGGTCGCGCGCAACATCGGCACCAAGCTCCGTGAGGCGGTCCAGCTGGTCGACACCGTCGCACAGGGAGATCTGACGCAGTCGGTCGACGTCGACGCGCAGGATGAGACTGGCCGGATGGCGAGCTCCATGAACTCCATGGTTCGCGATCTTCGCCGGATGATCGGGGAGATCAAGGAAACGAGCACGCGGCTCGTGTCGAGCAGCAGCGAGATCGCGACCGCGGCCGACGAGTGCTCGAGCGCGGTCGAGACGCTCGGTGGGGCGATCGATCAGATCAGCTCGGGCGCGCAGGAGCAGGCGTCGGTGACGAACGAGACCGTGGCGGTGGTGAAGCAGATGTCCTCGGCGATCGAGTCGGTGGTGCTCGAGGCTGCCGAGATGGCGAAGGCGGGCAACCACACCGTGGACGTCGCCCGGCGCGGAGGCGATACGATGCGCGCCGCGATCCGGGGGATGGACTCGACGCGGCACACCGTGCTCAGCGCCGCCGCCCACGTGAAAGAGCTCGCCGAGAGCTCGGCTCGCATCGGCGACATCAACAAGACCGTATCGGCGATCGCCGACCAGTGTAACCTGCTCGCGCTCAACGCATCGATCGAAGCCGCGCGCGCGGGCGATCATGGCGCGGCCTTCCGGGTTGTCGCCGATGAAATCCGCGATCTAGCCAACGAGTCGGTGGTCTCGTCGCAACGGATCGGACAGCTGTTGGCTGCCGTGCAGGCGGGGATGGCGGATGTGATGGAAGCGATGCAGGTGGGGACGACGACCGCCGTCGACGGCGCGCAGCAGGGGAAGGCCGCGGAAGAAAGCCTCGAGGAGATCATGCGCACCCTCGAAGGGACGAATGGCAAGCTCCAGCGCATCGCCGAGCGTGCGCACCTGGTGACGGCCGACGTCGGCAAGGTGGCATCGCTGGTGGAGTCGGTGGCCGCTGTGGCGCAGCAGAGCGCGGCGTCGGCGGAGGAGATGTCGGCGCAGAGCGTTCAGGTCGCCGAAGCGATCACGCGGATCGCGAAGATCTCCTCGAACGGGCAGGATGGTGAGCTGTCCGACGAGACGCTGCCCATCATGGCGCGAAAGCTCGATCGCCTCATCGCCGGCTTCGAGGTCTGAGGGGCGCTCTTCCCTCGGTCGTCGCCCGGCCTCAGTTTCGAGACTCGACAGATCCCGGAGATTCCGATGCGCCTTCGCACGTTCTTCCTCCTGGCCCTCGGTGCCCTCGCGCCCCTCGCCGAGGCCCAGCGACTCGAGTACCCGACATCGAAGAAGGGCGACGTCGTCGACGACCTTCACGGCATCGCCATCGCCGATCCCTACCGATGGATGGAGAATCTCGACGACGCCGAGACGGTGGCGTGGATCCGTGCGCAGAACGCGCTGACGAGCAGCTACCTCGAGAAGCTGCCTTATCGCGAGACCCTCCGGAAACGCATCACGGAGCTTTGGGACTATCCGAAGGTGTCGCTGCCGTACCGCGAAGGCCGCCGCGTCTTCTATCGAAAGAACAGCGGCCTTCAGAAGCAATCGGTGCTGTACATGCGGCGGTCGCTCAGCGGTGCACCGAGGATCGTGCTCGATCCCAACAGGATGTTCCCGGACGGGTCGACCGCGCTCGTCGGCTATGCGGCGTCCCCCGATGGGAAGCTGATGGTCTATTCGGTCTCGGAGGGTGGGGCCGACTGGCAGACGCTGCGCGTGCGCGACCTGACGACGTTGCGCGACCTGCGGGACAGCGTGCGGTGGGTGCGCTTCTCGAGCGTGAAGTGGACGAACGACGGCAAGGGGTTCTTTTATTCGCGCTACCCGGAGCCACCCAAGGGGAAGAAGCTCGAAGCGGCGCTCACCGGGCACGCACTCTACTACCACCGGATCGGGACGCCGCAGTCACAGGATCAAGTCATCTACCAGCGCAAGGACGTACCGAAGTGGCTCTCGATCGGCGAGGTCTCCGAGGACGGGCGCTATCTCGTGATCACGTTCACCCGTGGCGCCGACCCGCGCAACCGGCTGTACGTCAAGGCGCTGGGCGATCCGGTGGAGCCGGCCATCGGTGCGCCGGTAAAGCCGCTCATCGAGGCCGATGACGCCGAGTACACGTACATCGGTAACGTCGGCACGACGTTCTTCGTGCGTACCGACAAGGATGCGCCGAATCGCAAGGTGATCGCGATCGATGTGCGCGATCCCTCGCCGGCGAAGTGGCAGACCATCGTGCCGGAGTCGAAGAACGCTATCGAGAACATCGCGTTGGCGGGCGGCCAGCTCGCCGTGCAGTACCTGGTGGATGTGAAGAGCGAGGTTCGGCTGTTCGATGTCAGAGGGAACGCGACAGGCAGCATCTCGCTGCCGGGCGTGGGATCGGTGTTCGGTCTCTCCGGGCGGTACGACACGCCGGAGCTGTTCTACTCGTTCACGTCGCCGCTCTATCCGACGACGGTGTTCCGCTACGACCATCGGCTCAAGCAGAGCACGCCGTTCGAAGCCGCCGGCTCGAAGTTCGACGCCGAGGGATACGAGACGAAGCAGTTGTGGGCCACGTCCAAGGATGGGACGCGCATTCCGTATTTCGTGACCGCGCGCAAGGGGTTGGCGCTCGATCGAAAGAATCCAACGCTGCTCTACGGGTACGGCGGCTTTTCGATCAGCGAGACGCCCTACTATCGGCCCGATGTGCCCGCGTGGCTCGAGCTCGGCGGCGTCTACGTCACCGCCAACATGCGGGGTGGCGGGGAGTACGGCGAATCGTGGCACAAGGCGGGGATGCTCGACAAAAAGCAGAACGTCTTCGACGATTTCACCGCGGTGGCCGAAGCGCTGAGCCGCGAGGGGTACACGGCGCCCGAGCATCTGGCGATCCTCGGCGGGTCGAACGGCGGTCTTCTCGTTGGCGCCGCGATGACGCAGCGTCCGGATCTGTTCGCGGTGGCGCTCCCGGCGGTCGGCGTGCTCGACATGCTGCGCTACGACAAGTTCACGGGGGGTGCGCTGTGGGTGAGCGAGTACGGATCCCCGTCGGATACGGCCGCGTTCAAGTATCTGCGCGCCTATTCGCCGCTGCATAACGTGCGCGCGGGCACGTGCTATCCGGCGACGATGGTCACGACGTCGGACCACGACGACCGTGTGGTGCCCAGCCACTCCTACAAGTACACCGCCGCGCTCCAGGACGCGCAGGGGTGCGACAAGCCCGTTCTGCTGCGTGTAGAGACGATGACCTCACACGGCTATCGCCCCACCGACAAGCGGATCGCGGAGCTCGCGGACCAATGGGCGTTTACGGTCGCGAATACGGGGATGAAGGTGGTGGACGTTACGCCATAAGGAATGAGGACTGAGGAGTGAGGAAAACCGATTCGATGACGAAACATCCCAATCGATTCCCTCACTCCTTTGTCCTCCTTCCTCATTTATCGTAGCTGTATCTCTGCGACTTCACGTCGAGCTGATAGATCCTCTCCGTCTTGCCCTCAGCGCGCACCGCGCCGGTGACCTCTTTCGTCACCACCAGGGCAATGGGGAGCAGGGTCTCGGGGCGCGCGACCAGGGTGATGACGTTCTCCACGTTGAACTCGGTGAACGCGACGCCTTTCGCCGCGTCCGACATCAAGGTGGTCATAAGCCGCTCGAGGAATTGGCGCATGGCGGCGCTGTCCGGGGTCGACACCATCTGGAGCTCGACGCAATCGCGCGCACTCGGCGCGGCGATGGAGTCGCAGGACATCCGGCGGATGGCGGCGAACTCGTACTGGAACTTGATCGCCGCGCCCTGGAAGATGGGAATCGGCTCCTCGCCCTCGGTGCCATAGACCTCGCCGACCTCGAGCTCAGCGCCAGCCCAGGTGCCGACGAGCGCGTTCCACTCCTGCGCCGCGGCGCTGGCGAGCACCGCGTCGGAGAGCATCGTGTTTCGCACGTTGGCGACCACTTGCTTCGCCTGCGGCGGGATGGGCCCCTTCTCGGACTCGACGCGCCCAATCAGGCTGTCGACGAGCGCGCGGATCACGTCGGTGGACTCCAGCCGAGTGAACTCACCGGTGGCGCTCACTCGATAGGTGGGGAGCAGCGCTCCCACCCGATCGACCAGTGTGGTGATTTCCGCCTGCGCGCCGGGCGGTGCGCCGTCGGGAAGTCGGAAGTCGTCGAAGCTGACGACATACTCCTCGCCCGCGCGCACCGCGGTCATGCGATAGGTCAGCGCGACGTCAGTCGTGTCGTCCTTCGCGCCGATCTTCCGCTCGCGGTACTGGCGCGCCTCGACGCGCGCCGTCGTCCTGGCGGGCCACGCGAACTCGAGCTTCGCGGTATCGACGGAGGCAGGTGCGGCCTGCGCGTCGAGCCGTGCCGGCGCGAGGCATAACGCGAGGCAAAGGAGAGTGCGTCGCATTTGGGCTACGGTATCGGGGAAAAGTGGCGCTGGCTAGGTCTCGTCGCGCAGGGCCGCGGCCACCCGGGCGGCGAGCGCCTCGAGCGCGATCGGCTTGTGAAGGAACTTGGCCACCTCGCCCTCCTTGAGCTGCATCGTGGCGGCGGAGTAGCCGGACATCAGCAGGAGTCGCACGCCCGGGTGCTCGATGGACAGCCGGACGGCGAGCTCGCGGCCGCTCATCCCCTGGAGCACGATGTCGGTGAGGACGAGATCGGTCGGCGTTCGCGCGCTGGCGATGAGCGCAAGCGCGGCGTCAGCGTCGGCGGCCTCGACCACGTGGTAGTCGAGCTTCTCGAGCAGCGCGCGAATGGAGGCGCGGACCTTGGGGTCGTCGTCCACGAGGAGGATCGTGGGGCGGGCAGACTCCTTCGGCCTGATCGGCGTTTTCGCCCGACCGGTCCTCGGTGTCTTCCGTGCGCGTGCAGGAGTTGGCTTCGATCGCGCCACGAGGTCTCCGAGGTAATGGTGCCTGACATGCCCCGGGTTAGACGTGTTCTGGCGAGTGGCGGTCACGCCTTGTAGGGGCCTTTCATGAGAATGGACTCATGGCCGGGGAGGCCGCGGGGGCGTTATCTTTCGAGACCGATGGGGTGTAGCTGAGCTGGCAAAGCGCCGGACTGTTAATCCGGAGATCGGTGGTTCGAATCCACCCGCCCCAGTACCGATGCAAAACCGCCCCGCACGGAGTTCGTGCGGGGCGGTTTGCCTTGCGACCTACTTGTGACGGAAGGTGATTCGGCCGCGGGTGAGATCGTAGGGGGACACCTCGACCTTGACCCGGTCGCCCGTGAGGACGCGGATGCGAAAACGCCGCATCTTCCCGGCGATCGTCGCGAGCACCGAGTGCCCGTTGTCGAGCGCCACGCGGAACATGGCGCTCGGAAGGACGTCCGAGATCACTCCATCCATCTCCACCATGTCATGCTTCGCCACGTTTCCTCCGAGAGTGCGGGACAGGTTTGACGCCAAGGACACGTGCGAAACGCGAAAGGGACCCGCACGAGTCGTGGCAGGCCCCTGTAGCCATCCGGAGGTGTCCGCGCGAAGGCGCGCGTACGTCGCTGAAGCAATCTAGCTGATAAGGGCCCGAAACGCTACCGCGACCTCGTTTTTCACGTGACTGCGGTCACCCTCCTTCGTCATCCGTTTGCTTGCTTCATCGTCGCGAACGGAGGACCTGCTTGCCACGACGCGCTCTGATCGCGCTCGCCTGCCTCACGATGCTCGCCTGTCAGCAGAACGCGACGGGCTACGTCATCGCCGCCGCGGGACCATGGAAGCAGGGCTACGGGCAGATGAACCGGTTAGGCATCGAGCTCGCCATCGCCGAGATCAACGCGAGTGGCGGCATCGATGGCCGTCGCCTCGAGGTCGTGTTCCGTGATGACGAGGGCGACGGGGAGACCGCGGCCAAGATCGCCCAGGAGTTCGTCGCCAACCTCAACATCTCGGCCGTCGTTGGGCACGTGAACTCGGGCGCGATGGTCGCCGCCGCGAGGATCTACGACGGCCGGCTCGCCGCGCTGGCGACGACGGCGACGTCGCCCGACCTCACCGGCGTTTCGCCCTGGGTCTTCCGCGTCATTTCGTCCGATTCCGCCAACGGCATCGACCTCGCGCGCTTCGCGGCGCGACTGGGTGCGCAGCGGGCAGCTATCCTGTACGAGAACAACGCGTACGGCCGCGGCCTCACCGACGCATTCCGGCGCAGCTTTCCCGGCGAGATCATCAGCATCGATCCGATCAGCGATGCCGGCGACCAGGACTTCGAGCCCTTCGTGTCGTACTACAAGCGCACGGCGCCGGAGATCGTTTTCGTCGCCGGCACGGAAGCGTCGGGAATGACCCTGCTGCGGGAGGCGAAGCGGCAGTCGCTCACAGCGAGATTCCTCGGCGGCGATGGCTGGACCGGCATCGTCGCCGATGCGAACGCGGCCGAGGGCGTGTACGTCGGGGCGCCGTTCACCGATGCCGATACGCGACCGGAGGTGCGTCGCTTCGTCGACGCGTTCCTCGCGAAGTACGAGCGCGTTCCCGATGGCAACGCCGCACTCGCCTACGATGCCACCATGGTCATCGCCAGGGCACTCGCCAAGCAGGGGGCCAGCCGCCCGCGCGTGCGTGAGTTCCTCGCCGACCTGCGTGCGCGCTCCGCGCTTCCCGGCGTCACGGGGCCGATCGCGTTCCACGCGAACGGCGATCCGGTTGGGAAGAGCTTCGTGATGACGCGCGTTCGCCGCGGGGCGCTGGTGCCGGAGACGCAGAAGTGAGGTGGCGCGACCCGTTTCAGACGATCCGTGGGCTGTTGCTCGCGGGGTTCGTCGTGCTGTCTCTCATGATCGTCGTCGCCGGCATGCTCGGCGGCTGGTCGATGCTCTCGACCTCACGAGTGATTCGGTCCACGCTCGATGCCATGCAGGAGGAGGCGCGCCTTTCCTCGCAGTTCGCGTCGAGCATCGCGCAGGAGGTCGCCGCGGCACGCCGGTATCTCGACCGGCGCGACACGACCGCCGCACAGGCGTTCACGCGCCTGGGATGGGAAGCGCACCGCCTGCAGCGCGCGATGAACAACCTGCCGTCGCAGACGGCGGATGAGATCGCGCTCGTGGCCGCCATCGACGCAACGCTCTCCCACATCGAGGTGCGCTACGCGCGCGCGCATCGACTCGCCGATCTCGGCCGTCAGGACATCGCGTTTCGGGAAGCGGAAGCGACCGCACCGCTCGTGTCGCGCCTCCTCAGCGACGTGGAACGGCTGGGTCAGATGAAGGCGCGCAAGGTGGCCGACACGGCCGACGGCCTGCAACGCGCGACGGTGAAGCGCGCCGTTTCGCTCGCACTCGTCATCCTGGCGGCGCTGGCCCTGGCGCTGATCGTGGTCGTCACTACCGTGCGGCGCGTGACGCAGCCACTCAACCGGCTGTTGACGCACGCACGCCAGCTGAACGAAGGCGACTTCACCGCGCGCACCACCGGGGACATGCCGGGGGAGTTTCGCATCCTGGCCAGCGTCATGAACCAGACCACCGAGTCGTTGTCGCGTATCGTGTCGGTGGTGGCGCAGACGGCCAAGGATGTGGCTGCATCGGCGCGCGAGCTGTCCTCCGTGAGCGAGCAGATCTCGGGAGCCTCGGGCGAAACCGCGACGGCGATGAACGAGGTGTCGGCCGGTGCGGAGAAGCAGGTGAAGCAGCTGCGCTGGATCGACAC
Source organism: Gemmatimonadaceae bacterium (assembly GCA_025931335.1). Taxonomy (GTDB): domain Bacteria; phylum Gemmatimonadota; class Gemmatimonadetes; order Gemmatimonadales; family Gemmatimonadaceae; genus JAICNG01. The sequence goes on from JAICNG010000039.1 coordinate 18,240, forward strand.
GTCGCTTCAATCGATGCGCGACGGGGCGCACAGCGTGCTGGCGGGCGCCGAGCAGGTGAACGCGCTGGCGGAGGGGATCGCGCGGTCGGCGGGTGAGAAGCGAACGGAGGTCGTGCGCACGCTGGGCATCCTCACCGATGTGCGCGATACGGTGCAAACCGCATCGGCCGAGGTGAAGGCGCTGAACGCGACGGCGGCCGACATCAATCGCTTCGTGGAAGCGGTGAGCCGCATCGCCGAGCAGACGAATCTGCTGGCGCTCAACGCCGCGATCGAAGCCGCGCGCGCGGGCAAGGCGGGGAAGGGCTTCGCCGTCGTGGCCGACGAAGTGCGCAAGCTGGCCGAGCAGACGCAGGCTGCCGCCACCGACATCGTTCAGATGACGGCGGTGGTGACGCATCGTGTCGCGAGCACCACCGAGGCGATGAAGGCCGGCGTGGCGCGCGTCGAGGAGATCGAGACGGTGTCGCGTGACATCGACGAAGCGCTGAACGCGATCGCGGACGCGGCGGAGCGCACGCGCGTGGCGGCGCGCGACGTCGCCGAGGCCGCGCAGGGGAACGCCGACGCGGTGCAGGGGGCGGCGACGAGCGTGATGTCGATCGCCAAGACGGCCGAGCACCACGCCAGCTCGGCACAGCAGGTCAGCGCGTCGACGCAGGAACAGAGCGCCGCCTGCGAGCAAATGAGCTCGGCGTCGTCGCAGCTGCTTCAGACGTCGACTCAGCTCAAGGGTCTGGTCGACAACCTGAAAACGGTCGCGGTGTGATCGTCGACTGTCACGTCCATCTCAGCGCGTTCACGCCGGGACATGGCTCCATGTCGCGCACGCTGCTGGATAGCGTGCCGTTCCGGTTCATGCGGTGGAAGTTCGGCCTCGTCGGTGAAGACGCGCGCACCGAGAAAACGCTCGAGGCGCTTCTGGCGCGAACGGTGAGCGAGGCAAACCCCGTCAACGCGGCCGTGGTGCTGGCGTTCGACGCCGTCCACGACGCCACCGGCAAGCGTGATGCGGCCCGAACGCACTTCGAGGTCGCGAACGACTACGTTCGCGATGTCACCAGGAAATACCGCGGGCTCTTGTATGGAGCCTCGATTCACCCGTATCGCCGCGATGCAGTGGCCGAGCTGGAGCGGGTAGCGCGGGATGGCGCGGTGCTCATCAAGTGGCTGCCGATCACGCAGGACATCGATCCGTCGGATGCACGCTGCTTCTCGTTCTACGAGGCGCTCGCGCATCTGGGGATTCCGCTCCTGAGCCACACCGGTTGGGAGCGCACGCTGCCAACGGCGAACGACCGCGTCGCCGATCCGGCCCTCCTGGCGCCGGCGCTCGAGCGCGGCGTCACCGTGATCATGGCGCATTGCGGGACGCGCTCCTTCTTCGGCGAGAGCTGCCACGTCGACTCGTTCATGCGAATGGCGCGCGAATGGGAGCACTGCTACGGGGACACGTCGGCGTTGAATCTTCCCACGCGCGCCTACGGCTGGCGACGGCTGCTCGAGGATGACGTCGTACGTGAGAAGCTCGTGCACGGGAGCGATTGGCCGATCCTGCCGTTGCCTCCGCTTCGGCGCGTGGGAATCGGTGGTGCTCTCTCGCTCATGCGCGAGAAGAACTGGATGAAGCGCGACGCGCTCGTGAAGCAGCGCCTGGGGCTCGAGGGCGAGTACTGGACGCGCGCCGCGCGGTTGTTGCGTCTTCCCTCCGGCTCGAAGCGCCCGGGTTAAGGACTACTTCATCCGCACGGACCCGTCCGCACCGATCGTCCACGCCGGATTGTGCGCGACCTCCCACAGGTGCCCGTCGAGGTCGGCGAAATAGCCGGAGTATCCGCCCCACGGCGTGTCCTCACCTGACTTGAGGATCGCCGCGCCGGCCGCCGCGGCCTCGGCGAGCACGGTGTCGACCTCATCGCGCGAGCGGACGTTGTGCGCGAGGGCAATGCCTCCAAACGTCGACTCGTCGTCCTCGATCTGCGCGTCGGCTGCCAGCTCTCGGCGTCCGAAGAGACCGATGATCGGGCCACCCGTCTCGTAGAAGACGACGTCATCACTCGCGAAGCTCGGCTTCCAGCCGAGGCCGGTCTCGTAGAATCGGCGAGCGCGGCGGAGGTCGGTGACACCCAGTGTCACCAGGCTCATGCGTTGTTCCATGGCTGCCTCACACGGGTCGGACCTGCATCGGCCACCAGGCTGGCGAACCGGAATGCGGGAGGGATAAGCTAGCGCCTTCACGCGTCGTCGCCCATGTGTCCCTTCGCCGTCCCTGTCACATGACCAGCATGCGCGGACCCCTTCGCTGGCTGACGGTCGCGCTGATCCTCGTCGGACCGGCGGGCTGCGCGGCCGGCGTCGCGCCAGCGCCGACCCCCGCCGCGGACGCCCGCGCCGAGGCGTTCGTCGACAGCCTCCAGGCGCGCACCTTCGCCTACTTCTGGGAGACGACCAATCCGCGCAACGGGCTGGCGCCCGACCGATGGCCCAACCCGCCGTTCGCCAGCATCGCGGCGGTGGGATTCGCGCTCACCGCCTATCCGATCGGAGTCGAGCGAGGATGGGTGTCGCGCGTCGATGCCGCCGAGCGAACGCTGACGACGCTGCGGTTCATGTGGGGGCTGCCGCAGGGGACCGACGCCAGCGGCCTCGCGGGAGATCGCGGCTTCTTCTACCACTTTCTCGACATGGAGACCGGGCTCCGCTACCGGAACACCGAGCTGTCCACGATCGACACCGCACTCCTGCTCGCCGGCGTGCTCGTGGTCCAGCAGTACTTCGGCGGCGGCGACGCCCGTGAGGCCGCCATTCGCGCGTACGCCGACTCCCTCTATCGTCGCGTGGAGTGGCCATACTTCCTGCGCGACCAGCGCCCGCTGATCACGATGGCGTGGCGTCCAGAGCGTGGGTTCGGGCCTGCCGCCTATCGCGGCTACGATGAGGCGATGATCCTCTACGTGCTCGCGTTAGGCTCGCCGACGCACCCCATCGATCCGGCGGCGTGGACGGCCTTCACGAGCACGTACGAATGGGCGGACTTCCAGGGCTTCCTGCACGTCAACTTCGCCCCGCTCTTCGGCCACCAGTACTCGCACGTGTTCATCGACTTCCGCGGCATTTACGACGCGTACATGCGCGGCCGCGGCATCGATTACTTCGAGAACTCGGTCCGCGCGACTCGCTCGCAGCGTCAGTACGCCATCGCCAATCCGGGGCGCTGGGCGGACTACGGCGCCGACATCTGGGGACTCACCGCATCGGATGGACCCACCGACACCACGATCGTCATCGATGGGATCTCACGGCGGTTTCGCACGTACTGGGCTCGCGGAGCCGCCGCTCCCTACATCAACGACGATGGGACGATCGCCCCGACGGCGACCGGGGGCTCGGTCCCCTTCGCCCCCGACATCACCATGCGTGCGCTCGTCGCGATGCGGGAGCGATACGGCGACGACCTCTACACGCGGTACGGCTTTCTCGACGCCTTCAACCCGACGCTCAAGGATACGACGGTGCGGCTGCGTCGCGGCCGCATTGTTGCCGGCAAAGGGTGGTTCGACGACAACTACCTTGGCATCGACCAGGGCCCGATCGTGGCGATGATCGAGAATCATCGCTCGGCGCTGGTGTGGGAGCTCATGAAGAAAAACCCCTACATCGTTCGTGGACTATGCCGCGCGGGCTTCACCGGCGGCTGGATCGAAGGGAGATGCAACTGACATGATGGCACGCCTCGCGATTGTGTGTGCCGCGGTGCTGGTGTCCGCGGCGTCCGTAGCGGCACAGGCCCGCGGACCGCGCGCGACTCGCTTCGTGGACTCGCTCGTTGCGCGCATGACGCTCGATGAGAAGCTCGGGCAGCTCACCCAGGTCCCCGGACGCTGGGGTGATACCGGGCCGACCGTTCCCGAGGGCGGGCAGGAGGAGATACGCCGCGGGCAGGTGGGCTCGTTCCTCGGCGTCTTCGGGGCGGGCTACACGCGCCGCATGCAGGAGATCGCGCTCCAGTCGCGACTCAAGATTCCGCTGTTGTTCGCGCACGACGTCATACACGGGTTTCGCACGATCTTCCCGGTCTCGATCGCCGAGGCGGCGTCGTGGGATCCGGAAGCGGTGGAGCGCTCTGCGCGCATCGCGGCGATCGAGGCGACGGCCGCGGGGCTGCACTGGACGTTCGCGCCGATGGTGGACATTGCCCGCGATGCGCGCTGGGGGCGCATCGTCGAGGGCGCCGGGGAGGATCCCTACCTCGGCTCGATCATGGCCGCGGCGCGGGTGCGCGGCTTTCAGGGGACGGACCTGAGCGCGTCGAACACGATGTTGGCGACGGCGAAGCACTTCGTCGCGTATGGAGCGGCGGAAGGCGGACGTGACTACAACATCGCCGACGTTCCCGAGGTCACGCTGCGCGACATTTACCTGCCGCCCTTTCATGCAGCCGTCGATGCCGGCGCTCGCTCGGTGATGGCCTCCTTCAACGAGGTCGCGGGTGTGCCGGTGCATGCCAGTGAGCGGTTGATCGACGGCGTGCTGCGCGCCGAGTGGGGGTGGAACGGCCTGCTCGTGAGTGACTGGACGGGCGTCCTCGAGCTCGTTCCGCATGGCGTCGCGGCCGACTCCGCGGCGGCGGGGGTGCTCGCGCTGCGGGCGGGGGTCGACGTCGACATGGTGAGTCGCATCTACCTCAACAAGCTGTCGCCACTCGTGAGGTCGGGGCGCGTCGCCATGCGCGACGTCGATGCCGCGGTGCGACGGGTGCTCCACGCAAAGTACGAGCTGGGGCTGTTCACGGACCCGTATCGCTACAGCGACACCACGCGGGAGCGGCAGACGCTGCTGGCCGCGGATCATCGTGCGGCGGCGCGCGAGCTGGCGCGCAAGGCGATCGTGCTCCTGAAGAATGAGGGACGGACGCTGCCGCTGGCGAAGTCGTTAGGTACCATCGCCGTGATCGGGTCGCTGGCGACCGATGGGCGCTCGACCAACGGCAACTGGACCGCGGCGGGGCGCCCGGAGGAAGCGGTAACGGTGCTGGACGGCATTCGTCGCGCCGTCCCGTCATCCCGCGTGGTGTACGCGCGGGGCGCGGACTCGGCCACCGCCGACACGAGCGGGTTCGCCGAGGCCGTGCGGGTGGCGCGCGAGGCGGATGCCGTCGTGCTCGTGGTCGGCGAGCATCAGGAGCAGAGCGCCGAAGCGAACAATCGCGCGTTCATCGGATTGCCCGGGGCGCAGGAGGGTCTGGTGCGAGCGGTGCGCGCGACGGGAAAGCCGGTTGTCGTCGTGCTCATGAGTGGGCGCCCGCTCGCGATCGCGTCTTTCGCGGACAGCGTCCCCGCGATCATGAATGCCTGGTACCTCGGGACGGAGATGGGCAACGCCGTCGCCGACGTGCTGTTCGGCGATGCGAACCCCTCCGGGAAGCTGCCGGTGACGATGGCGCGCACCGCCGGACAGATGCCGCTCTACTACAACCACAAAAACACCGGGCGTCCGCCCGTCGTCGACCAGAAGTACACGTCGAAGTACATCGACGTCCCGTGGACGCCGCTGTATCCCTTCGGCCACGGGCTGAGCTACACGACGTTCACCTATCGGAACCTGCGGCTGAGCGCGCCGACGATGCGGCCGGGCGACACCCTCGTCGTCAGCGTCGACGTGACGAACACTGGTGATCGCGCGGGGGACGAGGTGGTGCAGCTCTACATCAGGGATGAGGTCGGGACGCTCACGCGCCCGGTGAAGGAGCTGCGCGGGTTTCGTCGCCTCACGCTTCAGCCGGGCGAGACGCAGTCGGTGTCGTTCCCACTTGGCGCGAAGGACCTCGCGTTCCACGATTCCGCGCTCGATCTCGTCATCGAGCCGGGATTCTTCCGCGTGTACGTGGGGACGAGCTCCGAACGGGTGGAGGAAGCGCGCTTCGAGCTCGTCGACGCGCGGCGATGCACCAAGCGAGTGTTGCCACGTGCGGTGCCGCGGTTCACGTGGCCCGTCAAGGGGAGAGCGGGAGGGGTGACATGTCGATAAGAGATTTGGGAGTGCGGAGTGCGGAGCGCGGATTGAGGGTCGCGATGGCCTGCCTGATTCTCTGGCCGGCGGTTGCCGACACGCAGGCGCGGCCCGCGCAGCGGCGTAACGTCATCTTCATTCTCAGCGACGACCATCGGCACGACTTCATGAGCTTCGTGAAGGGCGCGCCGCCATTCCTGCGCACGCCGAACCTCGATCGCATGGCGGCACGCGGGTCGTACGTGCCGAACGCGTTCGTGACGACCGCGCTGTGCTCGCCGAGTCGGGCGTCGATTCTCACGGGGCGATATGCGCACCGGCATGGTGTCGTGGACAATACGTCGCCGATTCCCAAGGGGACGATGTTCTTCCCGGAGCTGCTGCAACGCGCTGGCTATCGCACCGCGTACGTCGGCAAGTGGCACATGGGCGAGGATGCGGAGAGCGACATGCCGCGTCCTGGCTTCGACCGGTGGGTGAGCTTCCGGGGGCAGGGCGTGTACGTCGACCCGATGCTGAACGTCGACGGCACGCGCCGGCAGGTGCGTGGCTACACCACCGACATCCTGACGGAGCACGCGCTCGAGTGGCTTCGCGGCGTGCGTCGTTCCGATCCGGACAAGCCGTTCTTTCTCTACCTCGCGCACAAGGCGGTGCACGCGGAGTTCGTCCCGCCGCAACGCCACGCCGGCCGCTATGCCAATGCGCCGATCCCCTATCCGGAGACGATGGCGAACACCGAGTCCAACTACCGGGGGAAGCCACGCTGGGTGCGCGAGCAGCGCAACAGCTGGCACGGAGTGGACTTCGCGTATCACGGCGCGCTGAAGTTCGACGATTTCTACCGCAGCTACGCCGAAACGCTGCTGGCGGTCGACGAGGGCATCGGGCGCATTCTCGACTATCTCGACCAGAGTGGGCTCAGCGCGTCGACGATGGTCGTCTACACCAGCGACAACGGCTTCGTCCTCGGTGAGCACGGGTTGATCGACAAGCGTCACGCGTACGAGCAGTCGATGCGCGTGCCGATGGTCGCGTATGCGCCCGGCATGATCGCGGCCGGCGACACGATCACGCAGATGGTGCGGAACATCGACATTGCGCCGACGATCCTCGCCCTTGCGGGTGTGCAGAGCACCTGGGACATGGACGGGCAGTCGGTGCTCTCGGCGCTCCGCGGAGAGGGGCAGCCCTCGCGAGGCGAGATGCTGTACGAGTACTACTGGGAGTACGCCTTCCCGCACACGCCCACCACGTTCGCGCTCCGCGGCGATCGCTACAAGTTCATCTTCTACCACGGCATCTGGGACACGAACGAGCTGTACGATCTCGTCGCCGACCCGCTGGAACGGTACAACCTGATCCACGCGCCGATGATGCAGGACACGGTGCGTGCGATGCGGACGCGACTCTTCGATCGGCTCGAGGCGACCGACGGGATGCGAGTCCCCGTTCGGCGGGGGGATTGGCAGGCGGCGGAGCGGAGGCTGCCTTGAGGAGCGACAGGTGCTCAAGGTGCTCGAGGTGCTCGAAGTGCTCGAGGGAAAAGCAGCCCCCTCGAGCACTTCGAGCACTTCGAGCACCTCGAGCACCAGGAAACAACTTCTAGCGACGGAGTGAATCCCGTGGGACAGCTCGCCACGCTGGACTGGATCGTCATCGCGCTCTACTTCGTGCTCACCTTCACCATCGCCATCTGGGTGACGGTGCGAGAGCGGTCGCGCGACTCGTCGACGGACTACTTCCTCGCCGGCCGCAACATCGGCTGGTTCATCGTGGGCGCGTCGCTGTTTGCCTCCAACATCGGGTCGGAGCACCTCGTCGGGCTGGCCGGTACCGGCGCGGCCAGCGGCATGGCCGTCGGCCAGTTCGAGGTGCTCGCGTCGTTCATGCTGCTCATCCTCGGCTGGGTGTTCGTGCCGTTCTACCTGCGGAGCGGCGTGTTCACGATGCCCGAGTTTCTCGAGCGACGGTACTCGTCAGGCGCGCGCTGGTATCTCGCCATCGTCTCGATCATCGCCTACGTCCTGACGAAGATCTCGGTCACGATCGCCGCCGGCGGCATCGTCTTCGAGGCGCTGATGGGCATCGACTTCTGGACAGGCGCGATGATCGTCGTCGTCGCGACGGGCATCTACACCATCTTCGGCGGCCTGCGGGCCGTGCTGTACACGGACATGATTCAGATGTTCGTGCTGATCGGCGGGGCGATCGCGGTGACGGCCGCGGGGCTCCACGCCCTGGGCGGCTGGGGCGAGATGGTGCGGACGGCGGGCCCGGGCTTTCTCGACATGTGGAAGCCGGCGAGCGATCCCAATTTCCCGTGGACCGGCATCCTGTTCGGCGCGCCGATCCTCGGCGTGTGGTACTGGTGCACCGATCAGTTCATCGTGCAGCGCGTGCTGTCGGCGAGGGACCAGGATGAGGCGCGTCGGGGGACGGTCTTCGCTGGCTACCTGAAGCTGCTTCCGCTCTTCATCTTCGTCGTTCCCGGCGTCGTGGCGTACTCGCTGGCGCAACGCGGGCTCATCACCCTCGAGCACCCGGACCAGGCACTCCCCACCCTCGTGGCGGCGCTGATGCCCGATGGCCTGCGCGGCATCGTGGTGGCGGGCTTGCTCGCGGCACTCATGAGCTCGCTGTCGGCGGTGTTCAACTCCTGCTCGACACTGATCACCTGGGATGTGTACAAGAAGCTGCATCCCGCCGCATCCGAGCGGCGACTCGTCGTCATCGGCCAGGGATCCACGGCGATCCTCGTCGGGCTGGGGCTGCTCTGGATTCCGCTCATGAAGCTGATCTCGGGGCAGCTCTACCAGTATCTCCAGAGTGTCCAGGCGTACATCTCGCCGCCGATCGCCGCCGTGTTCCTGTTAGGCGTGCTGTGGCGACGCGTGAACGCCTCAGGTGCGATGGCGGCACTCATCAGCGGCTTCGTGCTTGGCGTCGGCCGGCTGGTGGCCGAGCTGAACAAGGATGGGCTGACCGGTTGGATGCAGACCTACGCGACGATCAACTTCCTCCATTTCGCCGTGCTGCTGTTCGTGATCTGCACGGTGATTCTGGTCGGCGTGAGTCTGGTGACGGCCCCGCCGCCGCTGGAGAAGGTCGAGGGAATCACCTTCGACACGACGCAGCGCTCCACGGAAGGGCCTCGCGGGCGAGGCTGGCGGCGCGCTGACCTGGTGCTCAGCGTGCTGCTCGCGGTCTTCGTCGGGGCGATCTGGCTGTACTTCTCGTGATCCTCCCATGACCGGGTGACCTGGCGTGCCGCTTGCACCTCGCTCTCAATGGCGGTACTCAACCATGTCACCCAGGTCGTTGTATATGCGTGCTTTACTGATTGTCTTGATGCTCGCGGCCTCGCTAGGCGGCCGAACGCTCTCGGCCCAGGCCCCTGATACCACCATCGCTCGCGACAGCCTCTCCTTCACCGTCGGCGAGCTGTATGCGGCGTTCGGACTGACGATGCCCGAGGAAGACGCCTACCGCATGACGAAGTCGCTGATGACGTTCGTGGTTCGCGACAAGGGCGTGGAGATCCAGATGACCGATGGCCGCAAGCTCTCGGAGGACATCCTCGTCCTGTTGTCGCTCGTGTCCGACACGACCGCGGCGAAGGTGAACGCGGTCCGTCGCGCTGGGCGTGCGGCAGTCACGCCGGAGGAGGAGAAGCGGTGGACGGAGAAGGTCGAGGCGATGCGGAGGCTGGCGGAGGGGAAGCCGTAGGACATCTTGGGTGCGATGGTAGATACCGTGCCGTGAGCGCCTACATCATCCTCGGCATCCTCTCCGCGTGTAGCTCCGCACCTCGCCAACCGACGCCCGAGACCTCGCCGGGAATTCAGGTCGTCTCGATGGATCGCCGCATCGTTCGTGACGTTCGCGGCCGGTATCAGCTCTTTCTCCCGCAGGGGTATGGATCACGCGCGGAACGCTGGCCTCTCATCCTCTTTCTCCACGGGGGCGGAGAGCGGGGCGACGACATCGAGCGCGTGAGGGTTCACGGGCCGCTGAAGGTCGCCGCACAACGTCCCGACTTTCCCTTCATCGTCGTAGCGCCCCAGGTCGCGACCGACATGATCTGGTCGACGGCGAGGCTCGACGCGCTGCTCGAGGAGGTGCAGGAGAAGTATCGCGTCGATCCCGATCGCATCTACCTCACCGGGCTGAGCATGGGCGGCTACGGCGCCTGGCATCTGGCGATGGAGCTTCCGCACCGGTTCGCGGCGCTCGCTCCCATCAGCGGCGGCGCCACACCGTCGGGCATGTGCGCCCTCGAGCACCTTCCAATCTGGGTGTTCCACGGCGCCAAGGACGAGATCATCAAGCCCGACCGCTCGGAAGAGCTGGTGGAGCGCTTGAAGCGATGCAACGGGAACGTGAGATTCACGCTGTATCCCGACGCGGGGCATGACGCGTGGACTCGCACGTACGAGAATCCCGAGCTATACGACTGGTTTCTCCAGCATCGGCGCCGACCCTTCCCCTGAGCGTGCGGCGGGCGCTTCTCGCGGCATCGGCGATGGTGCTCGCGGGCGCCTGTCAGCGAGCGACGGTCGTCACCGGCGACACCGCGCCGGCAGACACGTGGTGGCGCGGCAACACCCACACGCACACACTCTGGTCGGACGGGGATGATTTCCCGGAGCCGGTCGCCGAGTGGTACAAACGTGCCGGCTACCACTTTCTCGCGATCACCGATCACAACACGCTCGCGTCGAGCGAGCGGTGGGTGCGCATTCCAGCGAGCGGGGAGGTGCGCGAGGCGTACATCCAATACCGGGACCAGTCGGGCGCGAGCTGGGTGGAAGAGCGCCGCGCGGGTGACACCCTGCTTGTGCGGCTCAAGCGCTTCCCGGAGTACCGCGCGCGGGTGGAGGAGGACGGGCGCTTCGTTCTGATCGCTGGCGAGGAGATCACCCAATATCTGGGCGGCAAAGGGGCGCACTTGAACGCGCTCAACCTCGCCGAGCCGGTGTCGGAGCAGACGGGGGCGACGCTGGTCGAGATATTTCGCAAGGATCTCGATTCGCTACGCGCACAGGGGAGGCGCACATCTCGCGAGATCGTGGCGGTGCTCAACCATCCGAACTTCCTCTGGAGCCAGACCGCCGACGATTTCCTCGAGCTGCCCGATCTTCGCTTTTTCGAGGTCTACAACGGTCATCCGCTCGTGAACGTTCTTGGCGACTCCCTGCGCCCTGGCAACGAGCGGCTGTGGGACATCGTGCTCACCCGCCGCCTGACGAGTGGCGGCGCGATGCTTTACGGTGTGGCGACCGATGATGCGCACGACTATCACCAGTTTGCTCCTCGCGAGCGCAATCCGGGGCGTGGCTGGATCATGGTGCGCGCGCCGGCGCTCGAGGCCAATGCGCTGATGCGGGCCATGGAGCGAGGCGACTTCTACGCGAGCACGGGGGTGACCCTGTCGAGCCTTCGGCGCACTGCGCGGCATCTCACGCTCGAGATCCGGAATGAGCCGGGTGTCAGATACACCATCCAGTTCATTGGAACGCGTCGTGGATACGACACGGCCAGCGTCGCCATGCGCGATTCCGCGGGCGCGCCTGTCACTCGGCGTTACAGCGACGAGCTGGGGGCGATCCTGAACGAGGTGCGAGGGGTGAGCGCAACGTACCCGATGCGCGGCGACGAGATCTACGTGCGAGCGCGAGTGGTGTCCACGAAGGCGAAGGCGAATCCCTCGTACGATGGAGAGGTGGAGATGGCGTGGACGCAGCCGGTGCAGCCATGAAGCCCGGTCTGCTCGCGATCGCGCTTCTCTCCGCGCAGGCTGCATCCGCGCAGGAGCGGGACACGGCGTACGTCATCACCGACACGTCGGTGGTACAGGAGAAGTTCAGCGCCGTCGCGGTCACCCGCGATCGGATCGAGACGAACTACCCGCGCGCGCCGCGCGAAGTGATGTTCAAGTTCAGCATCAACGGGCAGGACAACGAGTTTCCGCCTGGCACGGACCACATGATCTACGTGCGTCCGCGCGCGGGGCGGATCATCACGCCCGTGTATCAGTTCGGCCGCGTCGACGCGCCGCGAACGCCCCGCCCCGACGACGCGCCGCCGAGCGAGGAAGGGACGGCGCAGGTGACCTTTCGACTCGACATGCGCGCGGTACTGGCGAGCTTTCGCGGTCGAGGCTCCTATGATCCGCCCAATGGCCCTCCGATTCGCGCGCGCGACTTCAAGGGCGTCTACATCGTCGGCAACGCGGAGCCGCTGACGTGGGACTTCGCGGCCCTCGAGCCCGGCTCCCGGTTCGAGCTCACCGATCCGAATCGCGACGGGATCTACACGGTGACGCTGCCGTTCGAGACCATCTACACGCGTCCCGCGGACGACAGCGGTCGCGCGGTGTGGGTGCGAAAGCGCGACATCGCCCGCTTTCCGGAGCTCGTGTCGTCACAGCGATTGATCGATGCGCTCTACCGGATGTCGCTCGAAGAGTTCGTCGCGCTGCGACGTGATGACGGGGCGCTCATGGGTGGCGCGAAGTGGGAGGGCATCTGGACGCGCGACGTGTCATGGGGCGCCATCCTCGGGATGGCGGTGGTGGCGCCTGACGAGGTGCGACGGAGCCTCCTGGTCAAGGTCGATTCGAGCGGACGCATCATCCAGGACACCGGAACGGGTGGGTCGTGGCCGGTGTCGACTGACCGCATGGCGTGGGCGCTCGC
>JAICNG010000090.1 GCA_025931335.1 Gemmatimonadaceae bacterium
CGGCGCGCGACCTTAGGCTCTCGGACCGCGAGGCGCGGGAAGTGTGGGCTCGGGCGGCAAGCCTCCAGGCCCAGCAGACCGGCACCGTGACGCCGATGCCGCCGCAGACGCCGGCCGGGAACGAGCGCCAACCGCTGTCACCCTCGTCCTCCTACCGGCTCGACGTGGTGCGTGACTCGGCACGAGAAGCCGGCATCAGCACGGAGTACGTCGATCGCGCGCTCGCCGAGCGGGGACTCGCCGAACGCGGTCAGTCATCGCCGCCCGCCCCGCGCGGCGCGGGGCCGACGCCGCCGGCGCCGGCGATGGAGGTTCGCGACCTGCGCCTGCGGCCGATCTCCCGCTGGGCCGGCGCGCCCGCCTCGATCGAGTACGAGGTCGTCGTTGACGGGGAGGTCCCGGAAAACGATTTCGATCAGCTCGCCGAGATCATCCGTCGAACGCTGTCCGACGTTGGCATCGTTGGATCAATGGGGCGGTCCTTCACCTGGAGTGCATCGGATCCCAAGCGGCGCGTGCACGTCGCTGTGCAGACGCGCGGCGGCCGAACCACGATTCGCGTCTCCGAGACCCTCCGGCACCTCATGGGAAGCGTGTTCGGCGGTGGAGTCGGGGGGTTCGGTGGTGGCTTTGGGGGACCGGCTCTCGGGATCGTCATGGGCATGACGCACATGATCGAGCTCGCCATCCCGGCCGCTCTGTCCATCCTTGGAACCGCGTACCTCGGCTCGCGGTCCGTGTACAAGAGCATCGTGCGGTCTCGTCAGGCGGAGCTGAGTGGAATGGCGCTCCGACTCGCCGAGGAAGCGAAAGCCTCCATCGAGGCGCGGTCGGACCCGCGGCTGCGTCCGGCCGCGCCCCGTCGGTAACCGTCTCAGAACGAGAACATGATGCCGACTTCGGGTGCGAAGTCGGTCGCGTTCTTCGTGATTCCCCAACCGTTGTTCACCTTTATGAAGGCGCGTGGCAGCAGGTGCCACTGCACCTCGGTAATCAGCGCGACCTCATCGAGCTGATTGCCTTCGACGACCGACGCGATTCGCCATTGCGGCGACAACCGCCGCAAGTACTCAATAGCGTACTCCCCCGCCTCGAACTTCCCCTCCTCGCCGCTATACTCGCCCGCTGCACGAAGGGTCATCGTCCCCCACTCGTAGCCTCGCGTCATTCCGAACCCGAGCTTGTATTCCCACGCCGATGTGCCGATCAGCTTTCGATGCTTCTGCAGCGGAAACACCGTTTCGAAGTACGTGAACAGCTCCGGCCGGGAGGCGGTTTCGCGGCGAAAACGCCAGCGGATCTGCGCTTCCACATCACCCAGTCCATGCTCTTCGACCTCGCTCGGCATGGCCGACGGATCGTTCGCAGCCTTCTCCAGCTCGGCACTGATCACCGCTCCTTCCAGCTCGAGCGCGATGTCGTCGGTCAAGCCGTAGCCGAGAAAGAGCAGTGCCTCCGACGCGCTGTACCGGCCGCGATAGTCTTCCGCGACACCGTATCCCAGCTCGCTGGGCTTGTACTCGAGGTCCTTGTCCGCATACCACTCCGCGAAGGGATAGAACAAGAGCTCACCCCTGCGCACGTACGTGCCGAACATGGACGTAGCGACGCCAGTGCCCCGATCGCGTAGATGGGGTGGGAGGTCCTGGGCATGGAGTCGGTGAACGACGGATCCGCCAAAGAGCAGAACGGAGGGAATCAGCGCGAATACTGCCCGATTGACGCGACGCATGGTGACGCCTCCTTCGAAAGAGGATCTCCCACAGCAACGTCTCACTGCAACGAGCACTCCGCGTGTGCCCGGTGCGTCACCTCGGCGCTCGCCTCGAAGTCAGACGTCCGGGATGGAGATCGACTTCGCCTGCACGATCTCGCAGCGTGGTGGCAGAACGATGGTGTCCTTCGACGTGGTGAAGAACGCCAGGCCGCGATACGACGTGAGATACTGGTTGTGTTTCTTGAACACGCCTCCGGTGCCGATGACCACCAGCGGGCGCTCCGTTCGCTCCAGGATCTTCAGCCAATCGGCGACCTCCAGGCGCACGACGACGCCCGACGCCTTCAGCGCGTTGACCGTCGCCGCATGAGCGGCCGCTGCGCCTGCTGTCATGGTCACGCTCACAGTGAGTGGTTAGGTGATTGCCGAGGCCTCACCGCGGCCGGCCGCCGGTGGGTGAGGTGAAGATACGCTCGTCGAGGCCAACGCGCCTTACGATCGCGGCGAACCGAGGATTCCGGCGCACCGGGTCGAAGAAGGGCTCACTCAGTGAGATGTAGGTCGGCCAGATCTCCCCGGCGTCGGTGGCCCGCTCCATCTCATCGAGCATGCGCGCCGTGTCGCCGATGCCCAGCAGAAGCATGAAGAGCATTCGCGGCGGCTCCGGCGACCCGGTGCCTTCCTCCATCGCGCGGGACAGGCGCAGCGCGGGCTCGTGATTGCCCAGCAACGCGTGTAGCTGCGCGGCGGGCACGCGCCATGACGGCACGTGGAAGGTGAGGCGATCGGCAAAGGTTTTTGCGCGCGCCGTGTCCCCCTGGTACAGATAGGCCTGTGTCGCCATGAAGAGCACCGGGGGACTCAGCGAATCGATCTCGAGCGCTCGCGTGATCTCGGCGATCGCCTCGCGCGGCCGCCCCGCGAGCCCGAGCGAATGCCCCAGCCATCCCGACGCGACCGCCGAGTACGGGTCGAGCGCCCGGGCGCGCGCGAATTGGGCCTGCGCCTCCGCCTGGTTCCCCGTGTAGTGAAGGAACCGCCCGTACTGAATGCGCGCTGACGCATCGGTGGAATCGAGCTCGACCGCGCGACGGTGCGCCTGGGCCGCGAGGTCCCACTCGTAGGCGTGCTGATGCGCGAGCCCGAGCGCCGTGTAGGCTTCGGACAGCGTGCTGTCGAGCGCGAGCGCGCGCCGCGCGGCAGCAATCGCGCGGTCGCGCACATCGCGCGCCCGCGCGTCGGAGAAATACGGGAGCAGCTCCAGGGCCACGGCGAGGCCGGCGTGCGCTCGCGCGAAGCTGCTGTCCCGCGCGATGGCCTCCTCGAACCGCTCGATCGATTGACGCACCCCCTCCGAACGCCGCGCGAGCGCGAACCGGCCGCGCAGGTAGAGATCATACGCCTGGCGGTCGCTGGTGCCCGCATTCGCGGTGACCGCCGCCGTGTCCGACGATCCCGGCTCGAGCTGCTCGCGCAGCGCCGTCGCGATCGCCCGGGTGATCTCGTTCTGCATCTCGAACACATTGCTCGAATCCCGCCGATAGCTTTCCGACCAGTACTCGCGGTTGTCCTCCGCGTTCGTCAACTGCGCCGAGATCCGCAGTTGCTCCCCGACGCGGCGAACGTTGCCATAGAGCACGTAGTCGGCGGACAGCAGGCGTCCCACTTCCCCGGCATCGACGTCACCTCCCGTGTAGCGGTAGCTGAGCGTTCGCGACACCACGCGAATGCCCTGCACCTTCCCGAGTGACGTCGCGAGCTCATCGGCGAGTCCATCCGCGACGTATTGGGCCGAGTCGCTCCCGATCGTCGCGAATGGAAGCACCGCGACGGAGAGCTCTCTCGCCGCGCTGTCGCGAGCACTCAGCACCGCGACCGCAGCCACCGCCAGCGTCGTCGCCACCACCGCGGTCGACCGCCGGCGCGCCAGCCGCCGCAGCCGCGGCGGGAGTCCGCTCGGCCGCGTGGCGTCGTTGAGCGCGCGGAGAATGTCCCGCGCCGATTGTGGCCGCGCCGCCGGATCCTTCTCCAGGCACCGCATGACGAGATCCGCCATCGAGGGCGGGCACGCCGGGCACTTTTCATCCACCGGGATCGCACGCTCGGTGAGGTGCGCGAGCATCTGGTGCCCTTCGCGCGACGCGAATGGCGTATCACCCGTGAGCAGCTCGTACGCGACGCCGCCGAACGAGTAGAGATCGGCGCGGTGATCGATCCCCGGGTCGGCCGCAACCTGCTCGGGAGCCATGTAGGCGGGCGTGCCAATGACGGTTCCCGCCTGGGTCACGGTCGTCGAACGGCCGGCCGCGTCCGTGGTGCGCGCGTCGGTGATCGCCTTCGCGATGCCGAAGTCGGCGACGACGGCGGCGTCTCCCGAGAGGAGGATGTTCTCCGGCTTGATGTCGCGGTGAACCACCCCTCGCTCGTGCGCGTACGCCAGCGCGCGGGCCACATCCCGCATGACGCCGATTGCCTCGGCGACAGGGAGCGCGCCACCGCTGCGGAGCCGATCGCGCAGGGACAGTCCCTCCACGAACGGCATCGTGTAATACGGCAGCCCGTTCACCTCACCGCTCGTGAGGACGGGGACGATGTTCGCCTGCTGGAGGGACGCGACGAGCCGAATCTCTCGCGCGAATCGGCGGCTCGAAACGCCCGCGGCCATCTCGGGCATCAGCACCTTGATCACGACCGTGCGCCCGAGGGACTTCTCGACCGCCGTAAACACGCGTGCCATGCCCCCGCCGCCGAGCTCGCGCTCGATGGAGTAGCCAGTCAGGCTTGCTTGCAGCTGCGATCGGAGATCCGCGGGCATACCGTCGGAAAGGGTCCTCGCTCGAATGTAGGGATGGACGCGAACCGCGGAAAGCGCGTCGCATGGAGGGCCACTTCACGCCGGGGCGGCCCGCAGCGTATCATCCTGCTCCCATCACGAGACCACTGGAGGCCGTGTATGCGTCCCCTGTTACGCGCTACCGTTCCCGCGATTGGCCTGCTCGTCGCCCTCGCCGTGCCCGCCGAGGCGCAACATCCGCATGGATCATCACTCACCGCGGATCTCCGCGAGGACGTCGAGCAGCTCGAGAAGAAGATGGTCGATCTCGCTCGTGCGATTCCGGAAGACAAGTTCGGCTGGCGGCCGGGCGCGGGCGTCCGCTCGGTGAGTGAGGTTCTGATGCACGTGGCGGCCGACAACTACCTCCTGCCGGCGGCGATCGGATTCCCCGCTGATCCGGCGACGGGCGTCAAGGGCGATGACTACAACACGGCCCTGGCGTTCGAGAAGCGCACGGTGAACAAGGCGCAGGCGATCGCCGAGATGGAGAAGTCCTTCGCCTTCCTGAAAAAGTCTCTCTCCGATACCCCGGCCGACAAGCTTGGCGCCCCCGTGTCGATGTTCGGCATGAGCCTCACGTCGCAGAAGGCCTGGATCCTCGCGACGACCCACCTGCACGAGCACCTCGGCCAGCTCATCGCGTACGCACGGACGAACGGAATCGCGCCGCCCTGGAGCTGAGCCCGTCCCGCCGGGCTGCGTCGCCCAGCTACCCGTTAGGCTCCCGGTCGGCCTTCGCGTCGACCGGGAGCGGGTCGAGCCGCTCCGTCAGGAGCTTGGCCGTGAAGCGGTGCGCCTCGCCGATGCGCTCCACCTCGACCGCGACCGTATCGATCGCCTGCTCCACGCGCTCCAGGCGTTGCTCGAGCGCCTCGAGCCGCTGCGGCTTCAAGCGATCCGTGCGGCGTGATGCCCAGGCGAGGGCCACCATGGAGATCGTGACGCCGATTGCGATGAGCGCGGTCATGATGACCGCCGCGACCTGCTCGCCATTCATGAGAACCTCGCGAAGTCGTTGCCTGATGCCCATTACGGCGGCCCGCGCCGGAGGTGTCAAGGAGCAGTGCTCGTCAGGCGCCGTCCGGCGGATTCGGACCGCTCTGGCCCACGCGATCGTGCCATTGGTGCTGGCCGCCGTCGTTGTCCCGCGCCCGTGCGACGCGCAAACCGTGGAGGCGACGCGGATCGCCGGCGCTGCCCCCCGCCTCGATGGACGCCTCACCGAGACGCTGTGGGCCACGGCAAAGCCGCTCGACACCTTCCTTCAGCGAGATCCTGACGAGGGCGCGCCCGCGCGCGAGCGGACCGAGGTACGCTTCGCGTACGATGAGGATGCACTCTGGATCGGGGCGCGGATGTTCAGCA
Source organism: Gemmatimonadaceae bacterium (assembly GCA_025931335.1). Classification (GTDB taxonomy): domain Bacteria; phylum Gemmatimonadota; class Gemmatimonadetes; order Gemmatimonadales; family Gemmatimonadaceae; genus JAICNG01. The sequence goes on from JAICNG010000090.1 coordinate 5,919, forward strand.
CCGATCCCGGTGCCGTTCGCGCACTCGTCACCCGGCACGATCGCGAAGGCTCCTCGGAGCAGCTCATCGTCTCGCTCGACACGCACCACGATCGGCGCACCGCATACACCTTCGCGGTGACACCCGCGTCCGTTCGAATCGATTACTACCATCCGTCGGACGACGAGGACAGCGAGGACGACGGCTTCGACCCGGTGTGGCAGGCGCAGGCGCGGCGCGACTCGCTCGGCTGGACGGCGGAGATGCGCATTCCCTTCTCCCAGCTTCGGTTTGCCGCCGCCGACGTTCAGGTCTGGGGCGTGAACGTCGTGCGCAGTGTGCCGGCGAAGAACGAGCGGAGCTACTGGATGCTCGTGCGGCGCGACGAACCGGGATGGGCATCGCGGATGGGAACGCTCGTCGGCATTCGCGACGTCCGCCCGTCGCGGCGCATCGAGATCTTCCCCTACGTTGCCGTCGATGCGCGACGCACCGGCGAGATCGACCGCGCCGATCCATTCTCGGAAGAGCAGGAAACGCACGCGCGCGTGGGGGCCGATCTCAAAGTTGGCCTGGGGCCGAGCTTCACGGTCGACGTGACGCTCAATCCGGATTTTGGCCAGGTGGAAGCCGATCCCGCCGAGGTCAACCTCACCGCCTTCGAGACGTTCTTCGAGGAGCGCCGTCCGTTCTTCGCCGAGGGGGCGGAGCTGCTCGAGGGCCGCGGCCTCTTCTACTCACGACGCATCGGCGCGCCGCCGCCGGGCGATGCGAATGCCGACTACGCCGAGCGTCTGGAGCACACGTCGATCCTGGGAGCGGCGAAGCTCACCGGCCGCACACCGGGGAAGCTGGCCGTCTCCGCCCTGGCGGCCGTCACTCAGCGCGAGCGGGTGCGCACGTTCGACGCGGCGACGCGCACCTTCGGCAACACTGTCGTCGCGCCGCTCACGGGCTACGCGGTCGTGGGTGCGCAGCAGCAGCTCGGCGCGAGCGGCTCGACCCTTGGCGGAGTGCTCACCACGGTCGCGCGCGACATCGACGCCGGGTCACCGCTCGCCGACGTCGTGCCGCATAACGCGGTCTCCGGCATCGTCGAAGGGCGGCTCCGCTGGGCGGGCGGCGCGTACGACGCGAGCGCGCACTTCGGCTTCACGCACGTTCGCGGCGATTCCGGAGCGATTCTCGGCTTGCAGCGATCGTCGCGCCGGTATTGGCAGCGCCCTGACGCATCGCACGTGCGGCTCGATCCGCGACGTCGATCGCTCGGCGGCACGATGTTCGGGATCAACCACAGCAAGGTCGCCGGCGAGCACTGGTTGTGGGACATCGACTACTGGCAGGAGTCGCCGGGATTGGAGCCGAACGACATCGGCGCGTTCGGCAGCGTAGACGATCGCGGATTCGCGTTGGACCTCGTGTACCGGGAAACCAAGCCGCAGGGATGGTACCGCTCGTACTCGGTCGCGATCGAGTCGACCACGGAGTGGAACTTCGACGGAGTGCATCGCGCGTCGGAGGTGGCTCTGGAATTCAACACCACCCTCGCGAATTACCTGCAATTCAGCAGCGCCTTCTGGCACAACCCGCGGGGACAGTCGGACGACCTCACGCGTGGCGGTCCGCTCATGGGCACGGCCCGCAGCTGGGGCGCCGCCGTCGAGCTCGAGGGTCGCGATGGGGCGCGGACGGAGTGGAGCGTCGAGGCCGATGGCGAGCGTGAGGAATTCGATGGGTGGTCGGCCGAGCTGCAGGGCGATTTTTTCTTCCATCCGGGCACGCAATGGGAGATCGGCATCAGCCCGAGCTGGGAGCTCGGCGAAGACCCGCGCCAGTATGTGATGACGGTCGCGGGAGGCCGGCCCGAGACGTTCGGATCGCGATACGTGTTCGCGCACGTCGACCGCAGCGAGGTCGCGGCGCGGTTCCGCGTGAACTACACCTTTACCCCGAACCTCACCCTGGAGACGTACGCCGAGCCGTTTGCGTCGAGTGGGCGCTATCACCGCTTCGGCGAGCTGCCGGCGCCGAGGTCGCATGAGCTGCTCGAGTACGGCACCGCCGGAACGGCCATCGTCAGGAATGGAGACGGCTCACACACCGTCACGGCGGGCGCGGAGAGCTTCGAGATCGACAACGAGGACTTCAACGTGCGCTCGCTCCGTAGCAACGTGGTGCTGCGATGGGAGTGGCACCCGGGAAGCACGCTCTTTCTGGTGTGGCAACAGGATCAGGAAGGTGACCGTCCCTTTGGAAGGGTGCGCCCCAGCGACCTATGGGATGCGCTCGACACGAGCGGCGACAGCTTCTTCGCGGTGAAGATCAGCTACTGGCTCCCGGTGCGATGAGCCGTCAACGCAAACGGCCCGCTTTCGCGGGCCGTTTCGTTTCGCGGTCGAGACTGGAGCGGCTACCCGCACTCCGAGAATCCGCAGACGTGGCACTTGACACACCCTTCGGCGAACTCGAGCTGCGAGCCGCAGTCGGGACAGGTGCCCATGAACGACTGCGTGTACCCGCTCATGTCGAACCCGAGCTGGAGCGGCTCCGGCGCGCCCCCCGATCCCCCTGATCCCTCCGCTCCCGCGGACCCCGGGTTCACGACCACCACCTGCTCCAGCGCGGGCACGCCTGCCTCACGAGGACCGGGCGGCAAGAGCTCCTGCTGCACGCCCTGACTCTTGTCGCGCCACCACTCCTCGAGCGCGATACCGATCGCGTCGGGCACCGACAGCACCTTGTTCGGCCCAAGCCCGACCGCGCGATCCGACGAGATGCCACGGAGTTGGCGGTGCACCTGCATGAGCGGGATGCCGGAGCGCAACGCGAGCGAGATGAGTCGTCCCAGTGCCTCAGCATCGGCCATCGCGGCGCCGCCAGCCTTCCCCAACGTCACGAACACCTCGAACGGCTGCCCGCGGTCGTCTTCGTTGATACTCACGAACATCGTACCTAACGGCGTTTCCTTGCGCATGGTGGTGCCACGCAGCTTGTCGGGGCGCGAACGCTTCGCGCGCCGCTGCAGGGTCTCCGCCTCCGCCTCGAACAGCTGCTTGCGGAGCCGCTCGATCTCGTGGTGGAGCTCGGTCGTGGTGCCCTCGAGCTCGCCGATGCGGCGCTTGTCCGCCGTCGCCTGATCGCGCGTCTGCTTCGCCTGCTCGGTGGCCCCCGTCGAGAGCACCTGGTTGTCCCGCGAGCCGTCGCGGTAAACCGTCACCCCCTTGCAGCGGAGCTCGAACGCCAGCTCGTAGATCGTGCGGACGTCCTCCACCGAGGCGGCGTGCGAGAAGTTCGTCGTCTTCGAGATGGCCGAGTCGCAATGCCGCTGAAAGGCGGCCTGCATGCGGATGTGCCACTCGGGAGCGATCTCGTTCGCGGTCGTGAAGACGCGCTGCCACTTGGCGGGCACTTCGGGAAACTTGATCGTCCCCTGCTTGGCGATGCGCTCCATCAGCTCGTCGGAGTACCACCCCTCGCGCTTGGCGATCGCCACGAAATCCTCGTTCACGTCCGGCATGAGCACACCCGCCTGGTTGCGCATGAACGCAACGGCGAACAGCGGCTCGAGCCCCGACGAGCACCCGGCGATGATCGAGATCGTCCCGGTCGGCGCAACGGTGGTGACGTTGCAGTTGCGGAGCATCTTCATCGGTCGGATGCGCTGGCCGCGCGCATCCTTGGCCGCCGTCTCCTCCGGACCCCAGATCGACCGCGCCCATTCGGCGAACGGACCGCGCTCCACCGCCAGCCGCTCGCTCTCGCGCTTCGCTTCGACGTCGACGAACTCCATCACCGTCCGGCCGAACTCGACGCCCTCCTCGCTGTCGTAGGGGATGCCGAGCCGCACGAGCGCGTCGGCGAAGCCCATGACGCCGAGGCCGATGCGACGAATGCGCTTGCCGAGCGCGTCGATCTCCATCAGCGGGTACTTGTTGACGTCGATGATGTTGTCGAGGAAGTGCGTGCTGAGGTGGATGTCGCGCTTGAACGCGTCCCAGTCCATCCGGCCGTCGCGCACGTAGTACCCGACGTTGATCGAGCCCAGGTTGCAGACGTCGTAGGAGAGCAGTGGCTGCTCGCCGCAGGGGTTGGTCGCCTCGTAGGAGCCTAACGTGGGAACGGGATTGTACCGGTTCGCCTCGTCGATGAAGAACACCCCGGGCTCGCCGGTGCGCCAGGCACCCTCGATCATCTTGTCCCACACCATGTTCGCGTCGAGGTGCCCCACCTCCTTGCCGCTGTGGGGATCGATCAGCGCGTAGTCGGTTCGCTCCTTCACCGCGCGCATGAACGCGTCGGTGACGGCGACCGAGATGTTGAAGTTCGTGATCTGGGTGAGGTCTTCCTTGCAGGTGACGAACTCCAGGATGTCCGGATGATCGACGCGCAGGATGCCCATGTTCGCCCCGCGCCGCGTGCCACCCTGCTTCACCGCCTCGGTGGAGGCGTCGTACAGCTTCATGAACGACACGGGGCCGCTGGCGACGCCGGTCGTCGAGCGCACCATGCTCCCCTTGGGGCGCAGCCGCGAGAACGAGAAGCCGGTTCCCCCGCCCGACTGATGGATGAGGGCCATCGCCTTCAGCGTGTCGTAGATCCCGTCGTGCCCGTTGGAGAGCGCGTCGCTCACGGGCAGCACGAAGCAGGCGGACAGCTGGCCTAACGGGCGGCCGGCATTCATGAGGGTCGGCGAGTTGGGCTCGAACCGCCGCTCGGTCATGAGCCGATAGAACTCCTCCGCCACCGTCTCGACCGCCCCATCGCTCGCCCCATACCGCCGATCCGCCTCGGCCACCACCGTCGCCACGCGCCAAAAGAGTTCTTCGGGCGACTCGGTAGGCTTCCCGCGCTCGTCCTTGACGAGGTAGCGCTTCTGAAGCACGGTGCGCGCGTTCTGGCTGAGCGCTCCCGCGGGGATGGGCGGCTTCGACGACAGCGACATTGACTGCACTCCCAGGTGAGAGTCCTGCAAGCTACGCGGAGATGGGGATCGCAGGCCAGCGATCCCGCGTGGGACCGACGTGGGCGCGCAGCATACCCGGGTTCGTGATTCCGCGCAAGCGTTTTGTAAGATTGTAACCATCAACAAGTTAAACTATCAACATCACGAATCGAACCCCCGGTCGCGCTTTTCCACTCGGTTGGTGCCGGACGTAACCGTCGCGCGATGTGATGTGGGTCCGGAGTTGGAGGGGATGGGCGGGCGCCGCGCGGAGAACCCCGATCTCCCTGTCGCGCAACGGCTTGTGCAGGGGGCAGCCGCAGCCCATCCGAGAGGCATCACATCCGATGCCTGACCGGTCGTCGCGCCGACCTCGGGTGCCTCTCGCGGGAGCCTTGCCTGGAAACACGTGGGAGGGAACCAAGGGATCGATGGGATCAAGGGGATCAAGGGGGATCAAGGGGCGCGCGCCCCGTGATCCCTTCGATCCCTTCGACCCCCTCGACCCCTTTTGTCGTTAGGGCTCTGGCTCTGCCCTTTCCGCGACCGTCGACGGCATCTGCGCCCGCGTCCGCGCCCGATACGCCGCGCTGAGGTTCACGTACGCCCGCGGCACGTCCGGATACTCCATCACCGCGAGCTCGAGGATGGCGATCGCGCGGTCGTAGTCGCGGCGCTCCAGAAAATGAAAGGCGGCGGAGTCGAGCGAGAGGCGCGCATCGGCGTACGCGTGCGTCGTGTCCGCTCGGTAGGCGGCCAGCTGCTCGCGGGCCGCCGCCGTGTCCCCTGTCGCGATCGCCTGGCGAATCGTCTCGGAGAGCCGGGGACCGGGCACGAACGCCAGCGCCGCAGCCAGCACAGGATCCTCGTTTCGCGCGTAGTCGCGCGACGACAGCCCGGCCGCGACGTCCGGCGCGATCCAGTGGCGTTGATCGCCGGGCGTCCACGCTTGCCAGTAGACCGTGGCGGCGCGCACGGTGATCCCGGAATTGGGCAGCGTAATCCGGCGCGAGTCGCCGTAGTGGTTCCCCTTCGACGCCGACGGCTCGCCGATGAACGTGACGTCCGCGTACTTCTGGAGATCGTCGAGGAGGAACTGCGCCGCCGACCACGTGCTTCGCCCCGTCAGCACGAGCAGCTTCCCACGCTCGTTGACCGATGGGCGCTTGAGGATGCCATTCACGAGCGGCCGGAGCAGCGTGCCGTTGCCTCCTCGATTCAGGCGGAGATCCAGCACGAGCCGGTCCGCGTGCACGCTGTCGATGGCCGACAGCAGGCGCTGCGTGAAGTCGGCGAAAGTCTCGGTCGCGCCGTTCCGAACCTGATTGATCTGCGCGTACACGGTGCGCGAACCGGGGAGCACCGTGAACCACCAGAGGGCTTTCGCCGGATCGCGACTGAGCCAGAGCGGCTCGGGCGCAGTGGCCGAATCTCGCGCGTCCACCCAGCCGGTCCTGCGACGCCAGCTCGCGTCGGCGTCGGCTGGCATCAGCTCGACCGGTCCCACCGGGCGCAGCCAGACCGATCGCGTGCCCGCCGGAAGCTCGATCTCGAACAGCGCGCTGTCAGCGCTCGGCGCGAGCCTCACCGCGTGCAGGACCTCGGGCATCGCGAGGAGCTGGGGCGCCAGGAATTTCGCGCCCATCTCGTTGTCGCGCCCGATATAGGGCAGCACGCGCCCGTACGCCTCCTCGATCGAGGCCTCACCGATGCGAATGACGCGACCGCCCGCGAGCTCGGCATGAATGCGGTGCGCCGCGCGAACGTAGAGGCCGTCGCGAAAGAGGTAGAGCGCGACGGGCAGCGCTCGAAATCCGATCGCGGGATCGCGCGTCGGCGAAACGTTGGTGTGACCATCGCCGGCCAATGCGGCGATGCGCGCCATCTCGAGGATGATCTCGTGTCGGCCGAGCGTCGGAATGCGCGCATGCAAGGCGTTCGCCGCGCTGTCGAACGCCGCCGCGCTCGTGGTGTGGTAGAGATTCCGGTGTCGTCGCGGCAGCTCCTCCATCATCACGCGGAGGTCTTCTCGCCATTGCTCGGGGGTGAGCGTGTACCGGGGAACGACCGTCTGCGAGAAGGCCGCGGGCGCGGTGAGCAGCGCGCCGATGGCGACGATGCAGCACCTGGCCGACGCGGTGCCGGCGCCGACACGACGAGTCATACGAACCTCACATTGAGGAGAGGTGTGACCCGCATCACGGATCACTGCATCTGCGACACCCCGATCTCATGGGAGGTTTACGCCCGCGTGAACGTTGACGTTTTCATCACTCCGCGCCTTTTCGATACAGCTCCTGGAGGTCCAGGTAGCTCTCGACCGTCTGGCGAATGCGCTCACGCTCGACGTCGGTCGTCTGGCGGAGCACACGCGCCGGTACGCCGAGGACCAGCGAGTTCGGGGGGATCCGCATCCCTTCGGTGCAGACGGCGCCGGCGCCGACGATCGAGCCGGTCCCCACGTGCACGTTGTTGAGGAGGACCGCGCCCATCGCGATGAGGACGTCGTCCTCGATCGTCGACCCGTGCACGATCGCGCGATGCCCGATGCCAACTCGCGCCCCGATCGTCGTCGGCACCCCGTGGTCGACATGGATGATGGTGCCGTCCTGCACGTTGGTGTCGGGGCCGATGGTGATGCGATCGGTGTCGCCGCGAATCACGGCCGTCGGCCAGACGGACACGCGCGCGCCGAGGGTGACGTCGCCGGTGACGACGGCGGCGGGGTGGACGTAGGCGGTGGGGTGGATTGTCGGAGGCATAGGGGCAACGGGAGCGGGGGGAGCAACACCCAAAGACGTCAGGCGTCAGACGTCAGGTATCAGTACTCAGAATACAGCAGCGCCGTTTCTGACTTCTGCGTCCTGACGTCTGACGCCTCACGTCTTTGGGTGTTGTCCCCGTCACGAGTGTTGGCTGTAACCAGCGAGTGATCAGAAGGAGGTCCCCAACAGGACGTACACGCTTCCCTTCCCCCTGCCGGAACCAGCGATTGGTCGCGCGGCGCCGACCCGCAAACGGTACGCGTCATCGTAGAGCCACGCGATGTCGAGCGCGAGCTCGGCGCCCACGGATGCGATCCAGGCCACGGGCGTCGGATCCCAGCCCGCACCGGCATCGGCGAAGAGAGATCCGGAGAGACGGTCGAAGAACAGCGGCCCGGTGCCGCGCGTCGTGAGGGAGAGCGGGAACCG
>JAICNG010000131.1 GCA_025931335.1 Gemmatimonadaceae bacterium
CCGAGGTGGTCCGACAGCATCTCGTGCACGTTGATCGCGATCCGCATCCGCGGCGCGAACACCATCTTCGCGAGAAGGGCGATCGTGTGCGACCGGTTGAGAAAGGTCGAGACGATCGCGGCATTGGTCCGGCGCGCGAGGTGCGCGAGCACCCACGCTTTGCGCATCAGCGCCGGCAGCTCGAGCGCCGTTCGTCCCACCGGTCGGCCCCGGCGTGGTCCGGCCGCGGCGTCCCGCGCCGCTACGAGCTCGGCAGGCGAGAGCGGCGATGGGTCGCTCTTCTCGAGGGAGTAGACATCCAGGTCCTCGGAAAGGTCCCCGACCAAATCCGCCGCGCTCTCGATGAGCACGACACTGGGGCGAACCCTTTGAGCGTGGTTCACGAAGTTGATGAGCGAGCGCTCCGCCCCGCCCATGCGCAGATCGTTGATCAGGAACAGGGCGTGAGGCCGCGTCGAGGCGACTGGTGGATGGGTCAGGGCAGGTGCTCCCGTGCCCACAGCATGAGGCCGACGATGAGCTTACGGCCCACCGAATCGAAGATCGGGTGGGCCACCTGGAGGGTTGCGTCGGGAGACGGGAGGAACGCGCGAAGCTCGTCCATGTCGAACAGGCCAGCCAGGCGCTCACGCTCCGGCTCGGCCCGGCCACGGATCGCGCGCCAGCCTCGGGAATTGAAGTCGTACATGCGATAATTGAAGCGCCGCTCTCGATCGTCCCCTTGCGCTCCGGTCGTGCGCGCCGGGCGCCCGCGACCTCGCGTTAGGCGGGCGGCGAGCCGCGAAAGCCGCGCGCCCACCGACGGGAGGAGTGGATCGGCGACGTCGCCGTTCGCGGCGACGTGCGGGAGGCGCGCGAGGCGCGGAAAGCGGGTGCGGAGGATCGCGTCCTGTGCGCGGCGGTTCGCGAGACTCGCGGCGGGGATGGCGCCGACGGTGTCGAGCACGCGACGATCGAGCACGGGCGTGATGGGCCAGGAGCCGAACGCCAGCCGCCAGGGAATCGCTCCGACGTGACACCGCTCGGAGTGCGCGAGCTGGAACTGCCATGGGCGTTGGAGCGCGGGAGCGGCGGCCCCCTCCCATGCGTCGCGAAGACCCGCGATCACCGCATCGATCGTCGACCCGAACACGTCGCGACGCAGCAATCGCGCGAGCTGCTCCGGTGCAATCGATCGCTGGACGAGCTTGGGGAGCACGACGTCGAAGTCGTGAAGTCCGGGCGTCACGCTCTTGCCGGTGATGATCGAATCGGTGAGATAGCCGGTCACGACGGTCGGAGGAAGCCGGCGAAGCGGCTCCATGAGCCCCCACATGAAGATGTTGCCGAAGCCGCCCACGAGATGCTCGTGGTTCGCCTGAACGTCGGCCGCCCAGGGATAGGCGGCGTCATCGACCGACGCGATGTCTTGCGGAGCGCCCAACGCCGTCGCGACCAGCGCGGCGCACTCGACCTCGAAATCACCACGCTCGCCGAGGGAGAGTGCGCGAAGTGGGGAACCGTGCTCCGCGAGGTATCCGGCCCACATGCGCGAGTCACGACCGCCGGAGAGGAGGAGGCCCTGTGGGCCGGGCAGCGCATGCCGCTTCACCGCGTCGCCGAGCGCGCCGTCGAGCGCCGCGACGTGATCCGCGAACGATGAGCGATCCCCCCGATCGGAGACTGGAATCTGGTACTGCCGTATTGCGTTCGGCGCCGAGCCTGGCCGCCACACGAGGGCGTGTGCGGCCGGGAGGCGCGAGATTCCCCGCAGCAGTGTCTTTCCGCCGAGGGGCGCGCGCACGACGAGAAGGCCGACCAGGCCTTCGAGATCGACGGCCGGCGGGAACAGCGAGTGGAAGCGAAATGGCTCCGGGCTGGCACTCGCGATGCAGACGTCGCCCGACGTGGCGAAGTACACGGGGAAGAGACCGAGGACGTCTGCTCCAACGACGAGGCCGCGCTCCTGGTGGAAGGCGGCCGATGCGAAGTACCCATCGAAGGCGCAGGGCGGGGAGGCGGCCGGCCCTGTCCAGTGCTGCGCGAGGCGCTGCGCGGTGACGGGCCCCTCCGGCTCGAGCGCATACCCCCAGAGGACAGCGGCGGACTCGGCGTCCCCATGTTGGTCGACTGGCGCGCGGGGGCTCGCCGCCCAAACGGCGCTAAAGTCGCCGAGCTCGAGCTGGGACACGGTGAGCCCGTCGACCGGCGCCAATCGCTCGCGCGCCTGCCGGATGAACGCGTGTCTCCGGGCGCGGTTCGGGTCGACGATCACCAGGAAGTTCGCCATCGCCTCGTCTGTATCCCATTGACGGATCGCCGGGGGCGCATAGTTTAGCGTTCAAGGGGAGGCGTGAACAGATGTGAATCCACGTCCTCAGGAGGGTCACATGTCGGGCGACGTCATCACCTAGGCTGGACCGATGGACAAGAGTCGGGCGGATCGTGATCCCAGCGAGCTGCCCGACTTTTCTTTTCCCGGCAGCGTGCCCCGCCTAACGCGCCGAGCTCGCCTGCGAGCCGAGGTCGTCACGATGGTGCGCGAGCAGCGCGAGTACGTCGAGCTGCTTCACGCGCTCGTGCGGCGCGATCTCAGCCTCCGCTATCAGAACTCGTTCATTGGGTTCGGATGGGCGGTGTTCGCGCCGTTGCTCCAGATGCTCATTTTCTCCGTCGTGTTCACGCGCGTGGTCCGGCTCGACACCGGGATCCCGTATCCCGTCTACGCCTACGCCGGGCTGTGGTCGTGGAACCTGTTCGCGGCGTCGCTGCGGTTCGCCGGCACGTCGCTCACGGCGAACCCCAATCTCGTCACCAAAGTCTATTTTCCGCGGGAGATCCTGCCGTTTTCGGCGGTCGTGGTCTCGTTGTTCGACTTCGCCGTCGCGTCGACGGTCCTCGGTCTGCTCATGTGGTATTACGAGATCGACGTGGGCTGGAGTCTCGCATTCCTGCCGGTGATCGTTGTCGTCCAGCTCGCCTTCACCGCCGGGCTCGCGCTGCTGGTCTCTATGGCCCACCTGTTCTACACCGACGTGAAGCACATCTTCGAGCTCGTGCTCACGGTGTGGATGTTCGCCACCGCGGTCCTGTATCCGGTGGAGCGCATCGGCGGCACGGTTGGACGCGTGCTCCAGCTGAACCCGATGACGCCGATCATCGACGCCTATCGAAGCGTGCTGTTGCGAGACACGCTTCCCGATGCTGGTCCGTTCGCTGCCGCGGCGGCCATCGCCATCCTCACGTTCATCGTGAGCTGGATCGTCTTTCATCGCGCCGAATTCCGCTTCGCGGAGGAGATCTGAGCGATGGAAGTCCGCGACGTCGGCGTCGATGCGTCTCCGCTGGGTGCCGATCGCGCGCGGCTCCGCGCCGAAGTGCGCTACGACACCGGATCGATGGCGGGCGAGGAGTACTGGTTCGACGTGCCGAAAGCGCACGCGGCCGAGCTGTCGACGTCGGGGAATCCGTGGGTGGCGTGTTTGCTCCCACTGGCGGCGCATACCGGCGAGGCGCTTCGCGTTCCGTTCCCCGTAGATGCCCCCCTCCTCGCGAACGCGACGCGGCTGATGCGGATCTGGTCGGCGTGGTATCCCGGCGTGTCGGTCGTGCCTGTCGAGGCGTCGGGCGAGGCCCCCGCGTTGCATCCGAGCAGGGCGGCTGCGTTCTTCTCCGGAGGCGTGGACTCCTTCTTCACGGCCGTCCGCTGTCGTCCGCTGGCGGCGCCGGGGGAGCGCGTGCCTATCGACGACCTCATCACGGTGTGGGGCTTCGACGTCCCGCTCGACCGCGCCGATGCCTTTGCCCGCTTGCGCGACCGGCACGAAATCGCGGCGCGCGAGCTCGGCAAGCACTTCATCGACGTCGCGACGAACCTGCGCTCGACTCGGTGGCGTGAGGCACAGTGGTCCTACCTCGCCCACGGTGCCGGCCTCGCATGTATCGCGCTCATCCTCGAGCGGCGGTTCCACACGGCGTACATCGCCGGCAGTGTCGCGTACCGCGACCTCCACTCGTGGGGATCCCATCCCGCGACCGATCCGCTGTTCTCCACGGTGCGCACGGCGATCGTCTACGATGCGATCGCCTACCTCAGAACGGAGAAGATCGAGAGTATTGTCGACTGCGCGCCGGCGATGCGTGCGCTGCACGTGTGCTACGAGTCGGAATCGGACGAGAACTGCGGACGGTGCAACAAGTGCCGCCGGACGATGCTCGTGCTCGACCTCTGCGGAGCCCTCGCCCGCTGTGACGCCTTCCCGCGAAAGACGATCGATCTGCGGGACGTCGAGCGGTTCGATTGCTCGCACCCGTTCGACTTTCGCGAGCTTCAGGACATTCGCAAGCTCGCGCTGTCGAAGGGCCGCGTCGACGCCGCGCGCGCGATCGATCGCTCGTTCGCGCGAACGCGGCGGCGCACGCGGCTTCGGGCTGGTGTCGCGGCCATTCGTCGCCCACTTGGCGGCCTTCTGCGCGCGATGCGCGGCCGTCCGTGACGTCGACCGCGAGCGCGCTCATCGCTTTCGAGGGGGTCTCGAAGCGGTTTCGTCGCGGCAAGCGGCACACGTCGTTGAGCGCGGTCATCCCCGCGGCCGTTCGCCGCGTCGTCCGCGGCGAGCGAGCTCGCCGGGATGAGTTCTGGGCGCTGCGCGACGTCTCTTTCTCCGTCGACGCGGGCCACGCTCTGGGCATCATCGGCCCCAATGGATCGGGCAAGTCGACCGCGTTGAAGCTGATCACGGGGATACTCCGCGCCGATGCGGGTCGCGTCATCGTGCGCGCCCCTCGGCAGGGTCGCGGACGCATTGGCGCGCTCATCGAGCTCTCGGCCGGGTTTCATTACGAGCTGTCCGGGCGCGACAACATCTACCTCCAGGGTGCGCTGCTGGGGATGCGTCGCGCCGAGGTGACGAAGAAGTTCGACGAGATCGTCGCGTTCGCGGAGCTGGCGGAGTTCATCGATTCTCCGGTCAAGCACTACTCGACCGGGATGGTGGCACGCCTGGGGTTCTCGATCGCGGCGCATCTCGAGCCCGACATCCTCCTCATCGACGAGGTGCTCGCCGTTGGCGACCTGGCATTTCAGCAGCGGGCGTTCGCCAGGATCGAGGAGCTCGTCAGGCGCGGCGTGCCGGCGGTGGTGGTGTCGCACCAGCTCAACCAGGTGATGCAGCTGTGCGATCAGGCCATCCTGCTGAGCCACGGGACGGTGGTCTGCGCGGGCACGGCCGCCGAGTGCGTGGCCCGGTACGTTTCGGAGGGAACGCCGCCGAGCGAAGAAGGCGATGCGCCGATCCATCTGAGCGAGATCGCCGGGCCGTTTCCGTCGCAGGTCGCCCCCGGGGATCGGGTGCGTCTTCAGGTGCGCGGCACGGTGCTTCGAGCCGCGGACGGCGCGCGCCCGACGGTTGGCGTGCGCGTGCGCATGCTGCCGCGCGAGGAGCTTCTCTTCGTCGCGCACAGTGCGGGGTGCGGAGCTCCGCTGCCCGACGCCGGGCCGTTCGAGCTGGAGATCGAGCTGCAGATGAACGTGGGGCCGGGAAGCTACCGGGCGCAGGCAGCCGCGTGGGACCTTCGTGACCTGCGCGAGATCGCCCGTGGCCCGTCGACGCTCATTGGCGTCGGTGCGAACGCGTCCGCATCGGGGACCGTGTTTGCGGCGCCGCGCATGCGCTTTCTGCGCGCGTGATGGACATCGCGAGCGCGGTGCGAGCGCTGCGCGCGCAGCTGCTGGACACGCTCCGCCCCGTACTGGCGCCGCTCGAAGCCTATGCGCTGATCGACTTCCCGAACTACCCGAACGTGGGGGACAGCGCGATCTATCTCGGCCAGCTCGAGGCGTTGCGTGTGCTCGGGGCACCGCGCCCGCGGTTCATCTGCGACTTTCGTACGTACGACCGCGCTGAGCTGGCGCGCCGCATCGGACGGGCCGGTACGATCGTGCTCACCGGCGGGGGCAGCTTCGGCGACCTGTGGCCCACCGCGCAGCGGCTGCGTGAGGAGATCGTTGGAGCGTTTCCCGGGAATCCGATCGTCCAGCTCCCGCAGACCATTCACTTCGACCAACCGGAGTCGCTGCGGCGTGCGCGCGCCACGCTCGACGGGCACGAGAACGTCACGCTTCTCGTTCGCGATGGGCGGAGCCTGGAGATCGCGGGCAACGAGTTCCGAGCCCGGGCGCAGCTCTGCCCGGACATGGCGTTCGCGCTCGGACCGCTCCGTCGCCCCGCGCAGCCCGCTCACGCCGCGCTGTGGCTCCTCCGCACCGACAAGGAGTCGGCGACGGTGCCCGGCACCGTACCCATCGGGGTGAAAACCGACTGGCTGAGCGAGCCGTCCACACGCTTGCGCGCGCTGAGCTACACGCTGGCGGGCGCCGTTAGGCGTCGGCCGCTGGAGCGCGTGGCTCGCTCGCTGCTGACCCGAGTCTACGAGCCGCTCGCGCGCCAGCGGCTGCATCGCGGGCTCGGCATACTCGCCAGCGGCCGGGTCGTGGTCACCGATCGGCTGCACGGCCACATTCTCTCGCTGTTGCTCGGCATTCCCCACGTGGTGCTCGACAACAGCTATGGGAAGCTCTCGAGCTTCCGCGCGACCTGGACGAGCGGGATCGATGCGGTCCACGACGCGGAGTCCGTGCCGGCTGCCGGGGACATCGTCAAGCGCATGACCGAAGCCGCGGCGGTCGTCCAGCCCCAGCACACGCGTGCCTGACGCTCGCGGGGCCGGCGAGCGCATCACGTATCTGATCGCGAATCACAATCGCGGCCCGTTCATCGCCGAGTGCCTGAGCTCGGTCCGCGCGCAGACGAGCGAGCGGTGGCTCGCGGTCATCGCCGACGATGCGAGCACGGATGGTTCGCTGCACGCGATCGCACCCTTTGTCGATGCGCGTACTCGGCTGATCGTCAACCCGCGCAACCTCGGCTACATCGCGACGCTGAAGCGGCTCATCGCTGAAGCGTCCACGGACATCGTCGCGATCCTCGACGCCGATGACGCGATTTCGCCCGATGCCACCCAACGGCTGTTGAGGGCGTACGATGCCGATTCCCGCCGCGAGTTCGTCTACTCCCGATTCGCCGTGTACGACGCGGCGCTCGAGTCGCGCGGTGCGGTGCATGGCAGCGCGATTCCCGAGGGAGGAACCGCGCTGCTCGACGGCGTCGTGGGCGCCATTCGCAGCTTTCGGCGCTCGGCGTATTCGCGGACGCCTGGGCTGGACGACACGATGCTCTACGCCGAGGATCGCGACCTCGTCTACAAGCTGGAGGAGGTCACGCGTCCCGTGTTCATCGACGCCATCCTCTACCATTATCGCGACCTTCCCGATTCACAGAGCCACGATCCGCGCAAGCGCGCGATCGGCGCGCGCAACACGTGGCGCGCGCGCCGCGCGGCACTCCGGCGTCGCCACATTTCGGGGATGGCGAGGATCGGACACGAGCTGCACGCCTGGGCGGACTACGTGGCGTACAGCCGGCGGCGGAATGCGACGGTGCACTTCGTGGCGACGCAGCTCGCCGCGGTCGGCCGCACACTCTGCCTGCGCCACCGCGTGCCGCCCCGTCAGGGGTGAGCGGCAAGCATTTTCTGGAACTCGGGATTGCGATTCAGCTTCGCGAGAAGCGGGTCGCGACGAAGGGAGTTGGCCGAGACCCACGAAGGAATCGACAGCGCCCGTCCGTAGTACGCGATCGCTCTCGCCTCGTTGCCGAGCATCGTATGAACGCGACCGAGGTTGATCACCCACTCTGGCCCATCGAGCGCGTCCTTCGACACCGGGAGTAGCTGCTCCGCCCGTTCCGCGGATCTGATCGCCTCCTCGGACCGCTCGAGCCCGGCGTACGCTTCGCCGAGCAGACCGTGAATCCATGCCTGGTCGGGCTGATTGACTCGCATGACCTCGAGGA
>JAICNG010000132.1 GCA_025931335.1 Gemmatimonadaceae bacterium
GCGGATGTCACGCATCCGCTCCCCGTTCCAGATCTCGGCGATCGTCTGATCGCGGACGTTGCCGAGAATCTCCTTGCGCGCCCAATCGTGCGTGCAGAGGAGCACGCTTCCGTCGTGGAGGATGTCGGTCGCCGCGAAGGGCGCCGGGCAGTGGCCCAGCCAGGCCCGGGCGGCCCGGCGGCCAAGTCGGTGGAGCAGGGGCACCTGCTCGCTCGTGAGGCGAAGCGTGTCGTCGAACTCGGGAAGCGCCCCAACGCGGTTGTTCGCGGTGTACACGAACACGGGAATGCCCCGCGCCCGCCATCGCGCGGCGAAGGTACGGACCTCGTGCGCGTTGTCGCGGAGCTTGACCATCCGCACGAATACACTCGTCCGGGGGAGCCGCGCGTCGATCACGCGCTCGACGCCGGCGATCACCTCGTCGAAATCGAGCCCAACGCGGATGCGCTCGTACGTCGCCTTGCTCACCGCATCGAGGCTGATGTCGAGCACGTCGAGCTCGACCTCGCGAATCCGCTCGATCGCCTCGGCCGTGAGGAAAGCACCGTTGGTCACCAGCTCGACCTCGACCTTGCCGCGCGTCACTTGCTTGAACCGCGCAATGCGGTCGAACAGCTTCTTGTCGAGAAAGGGCTCGTTCTGGAGCATCGGGACGAAGGTGTCGACCTCGGGCCGCTCGGCAATCTCGGCAATGATCTTCTCGAACAGATCGTCGTCCATGCGGCCGCGTGGGAACTGCTTCTTGAACAGCGGATACGGACACATGATGCACGACGCGTTGCACGCATTGATCGTCTGAAGCTGGATCAGTGCGGGGAACGGCCGCGCGGCCATGTCGTGAGTCGGCGAATAGTGGCGATTGGCGGCCCGAAGCGCGCGATAGAAGCGCATCTGGTAGCCGAGCCGGGTGAGCTTCTCAGGCATGTGCGCGCCTCAGACGAGTGCGGTTTCGAAGTGCAGCGGACGATCATCGAGTGCGGCACCGGCCCACTCGCCGCTCGGCATGGTGACATACGCGTGAATGTCCGTGGGGGCGGCGAGGAGGCCGTCGAGCGCGGCGATGACGCGCTCGCGGGTATCCAGCGCGACGCTCACGAAGACGCGCTCCGCGCCGCGCATGTGATCGTACGCCGCGAGCACCAGCGCGCGGAGGACGTCCGCGCGGTCGAGCGGAACGCAGAGGTGGACGGCGCTGGCGTGGTGCAGTGGCTCCCCAATCGCCGGAGGCGCCGTTGCCCCGACGAAGGGAGCGACGACACTCACCACGCCGCGGAGTACGGAAAGCGTGGCGGAGTACCGAAGGACGCGAAGCGTCTTCATCGCGCGCTGATCCCACATGCCGACGAAGCCGAGCAGCCGGCCCTGGCGGTCGCGCGCGAGCAGGTAGTCTTCGATCTCGAGCCCGGGCGCTGCGTGAATCCAGCGTGCCAGACTCTCAGCGTCGAGCGCGGTGCAGAATTGGCGCGTCGGGGCAATCGTCGTCCACAGATCGGCCATCTCCTCGAGATCGCGCTGCGCGGCGATCGCGATGCGCAGGTCGGGCGGACTGACGCCATCCCGACGCCACAACAGCGGAATCGCGAAGGAGCGGAGCGTCGCGAAGCGACGAAGGCGAGGAAGGCCGCGTGGCCCGGTGGCACGGCGCTCCATCGACCGGTTGCCGGCGAGCACCGTCAATAGGATCGGTGTCGACTCGCCCGCCGTCTCGCGCGCCGTCTCGCCAACGAAACGCTCGAGCGTATCCGCGGCGCGTGTGCCGCGATGCTCGGGATGCACCTTGAGGTCGCCGGCATAGACGAGCGTGACGGGCCGCCCGTGCATCCACGCGCGACGCTCCGCCGTCGCGACGCAGGCGATGGGCCGCCCGTGCTCGCCGTCGATGACGCCGACCTTCCACCGGTCCCCCTCCAGACGGTTGAGCGCGAAGAAGTCCGGTGCGCGGTCGATGCGGAGCGAGAGATCGCCTTCCATTGGACAGGCGGCCGCCAGCGCGATGAGGGCCTGGTTGTCGTTCTCGGTCGCGAGCCTCACGAGGCCGGCCGGAGTGGCCACCGCGCCGGCGGTCACGCCGAGCCTCTCACTTCGCAGACGACGGCGCGGTGTTGCACGAGGCTTCGGTCGCGCTGGATGAGCCGCTGGCCGTAGCCGGGCCGCTCCACGATCACGCCCCTCCACCGTTCGGGCACGTCGGTCCACCCCACGAAATTCCTGAAGACGACGCGAGCGCCCGGCCGCGCCGTCCGCACGACTTCACCGAGCAGGGCATCGAGCGCGCCCGCATCGAGCCACTCGGCGATGTTGGAGAGGGCGAAACCGTCGATCGAGCGAGGGCGGCACGACCGCAGGTATGCGGTCATCGATCCGTCGGCGAGCGAGAGCATGTCGGCCGCCTCGGCGGCGCGCGCCAGTCCCTTCGGCGTGAGGTACGGAGGCACTCCGTTCGGCTCGCCGACCGGATAGCGGCCCGTCAGCATCTCGTGGAGGAAGTAGTTGTCTCGCGCCGGCAGCTCTGTGAGCGCTCGCTCAGCGAGCGCGCGAAAGTGACCCGCGAAGCTCGGATTATCGACATGGGCGAAGAACGACGGGTGGTACGCGCGTGACATGGTCCAGCGGTTGAGCAGCAGGGCGAACAGCGCGCGCCAACGCCATCCCGCCCACGCGCGGGTGAAGATCTCTCGTTGGGCGTCCAGTGATGACGCATTGAGGAGCGCCGGTACACCGCCCGGCCGCACGACGAGGCGCGCCACCACGGAAGCGACGAGGGCGATGAAGCGTTCACTCTTGCCGGCGCGCAGTACTCCGCGCTCGATCGCTGGCAGATGCGCGTTCCAGTACGCCCGCGCCGGAGCGGTGAGCAACGGAGCGAGCACGCCGTACAGGCGGCGGCGTCGAACACCCGGCATTGGTTGGCCGCCGAGGAACGCGACGACGTCGGTTCCCTGCAAGGCGCGGATCGCGGCAACCTTCAGCTCCACGAGGTGGTTCTGCGTGCGCGACAGATCGACGCCCACCACGCGGCACGCGCCGGCGGCGAGCAGCGACAGCGCGGTGCAGCCGCCCGAGCTCACGATCACGATCGTGCCGCCGAGTGCGGGCGCGAGCGCCTGCGTCTCGAGGCAGGGGTCCTCGCGCACCTGCGCGAACATCAGCGGGCCGTCGGTCGCATCCGCCAGCCCGGTGCGCGCCAGCGGCCGCGCCACCTGATGCTCAGTGCGCGGGGGGAGCGCCAACTCGGCCGTCGTCATGCCGCCCTGGCGAAGCCGTACTCGTCGCACAGCTGCGCGTAGATGGTCTCATCCGCATCCGCGAACTCCCGCATCGTGCGAGCGACGAGCTCCCGGCCGCGCACCTTCTCCTGCTCCTCGAGCCAGGTCTTCACCCAGGACAGGTGGTCGCGCTCCTCGTCGAGCAGACGCCGAAGCGTGGCGCAGATCGCCGGGTGCGTACCGGGGCGTCGCAGATGCAGCGTGAAGTGCCGGAACACGCGGCGCTCGAAGACCTGCGTGAGCGCGAGCACGTGGAAGAGCGACACGGGCGCGCGCAACGCGCGCGCATAACGGGCCTGATAGGTGTCGCGAACGGGACGCGGAACACCGCCGAGGGCGATCATCGTCTCCGTCCAGCACTGGGCATGAACGACTTCCTCCGCCGCGTGGCGCGTGAGGGCGAGCACGAGCCGCGGGTCTCGCACCCGTCGCGCGATCTGGGCGAGGATGAGGCCTCCGTGCAGCTCCGAGGCGCGATAGAAGTTGAGCAGTTCGAGCTCACGATTGGCGTCGAGCATGGGCGGCTCCCGGTCAGAGCGTGGTTTTGAGATGGTCGACCAGACGACGACCGCACAGGCGCTCGATGCGCTCGGCGAACGTGCGTATGGCGATGGAATCGCCCGGCATGGCGACGGGAACCTGCCCGATCGCCTCCTCGCCGTAGTGATGGAAGCTGACGGCGGCCGCGAGCACCCGGTCGGCGAGCGCCGGATCGCGCGCGAGTCGCTTGGCGATCAGGTCCGAGGCGCTCTGCGCGTGGCGCACCTCGTCGGCCGCGATGTATCGGAGCAGCTCGGCGAGGACAGGCTCCTCGGCGCGCTCGGCGAGCCGCCGGAAGAAGTACGCGGCGAGATGCTCGCTGAGCATGAACTCCACGAGGTGCTCGAGCACTTCGCTCGCGGGAAAGTCGCGCGCCGCGCCGGCACGCCGGAGCTCGATGAGCTCCTCGTCGGTGATCGCCGGCTCGAAGCCGGCGATGTCGAGATACATGCGAAGGGCGTGGAAGTGTTTGAAGCCTTCGTACATCTCGATGCCAACCGCCGCGCACCCGTCCACGTCATCCCACACGACGCGGAGGAAGCGCGCGAGGTTCACCGGGTGGAACGACTCGATGAGCGCCGCGTCGCGCAGGGCGGCGAGAATGTCCGGCTGGGCGAGCGCGCGCTCGCGGTCGACGGCGTGCCAGGCGATGTCTCGGTCGATCGACCAAGCACCCCGCTCCGTCGCCGATGCGAAGCGCGCATATAGATGTGGACGGATGAGGGCGGACGTACTCATGACTCCACCTCCGCAAGGCTGACGTCGATCGGCGGCCAGCAGACGCGATCCACACCGTGCGCGACCAGGAACGCGAGCAGCCACCGCTCCAGACCGAACGCGACACAGCCGGTGGTCGCGGGCTCCCCGTTCGCGAGTGTGATGTCGAATGCCTCGCCGAAGAACTGCTCGTGATTGTTGAACGACGCGGCCGCCGTGCTCCGCTCGCCTCCGATGGGGAGCGCGAGCTCGTGCTTCAGCGCCTTCACCCGCTGCACGATCGCCTTGCCGCGCGCGGTCGGGGCGAAGAACGGGTCGGTGGCGACCAGGAAGCCGGCGTCGAGATCGAGGCGAGACGCCAGGGCGCCGGCGAGTCGCATTCCGCGCTGGCGAAAGTCCTCGACCGCCTCGGCGTCGCCGAGGCAGACGATCTCCCGCATCGTGAATGCCCACTGGCGCTCGAGTGGGGCGAGCCGTGCGCCTTCGTGCCGCCAGCAAGTCCCATCGAGCGTGACGAGACGCGTCGTGGTCAGACGACGTCCGGCGAAGCGCTCCAACACGTGGTAGCACAGGGCGGGCGGCAGCGCGACGTCGGTCGCCTGCGCGGCGGCGCGTGCCGCCGCGGCCGAGTCATCGGCGGTCGCGATGCGCTCGAGCGCGGCCTCGTCGTCAGGCAGGTGCGACGCCGCCGTGAGCCAGAACGGAAACGAGGTGAAGTAGTCGGCGCGCGCCAGCGTGCGCATCGCGAGCGCGGGCGGCGATGACCACTCCTCCGGGGAATCGCGGTGAGCCAGCATCGCGATCTCCCGCTCCAGGCGGCGCAGCAGCATGAGTGAATGGCCGCGGAGCGCGATGATCCCCGGAGCGACCTCCCACAGGTCGCCGCGCGCCAGGAGTGCCGCCACGACGCTCTCAGACGTTCGCATACGCATCCTCCCGCACGAACATCTGCGCGATCCGGGCGACCGTCCCGAAGTTGTCCATCCGAATGCTTTCGTCGGGCACGATCTGACCGGTGTTCACCTCCGTCCAGGCGATGAGCTCGAGAATCCCCAGCGAGTCGATCACGCCACGGGCGAAGAGCGGCGTGTCCGGCGTGATCACGACTCCCCTGGATGCGAAGCGGCTGTTGAGCCACGCCAGCATCGCCGTCTCGAATCGGGTGCGGGCGTTCATGCGGCCTCCCGGAGCGTGGCGCTCCAGTTCGAGTCCAGCAGCCGCTCCAGCATGCGATCCCAGTACGTGCGCACCGGCGGCGCGACCGTCCCGAGCAGCTCGTGCGCGCCCGATGTATCGAAGCGCTTGGGGAGCGCGAGCTGCGGGACGAAGTGCGACAGCGACCGCGTGATGCGCTTGAGACGCGGATCCCCAACCAGCTCGACCGAGCGCTCGAACAGGCTGTAGGTGGCGAGAGTCGACAGGGCGGGCCGCGCGATGCCCCGGCGCCGCCATCCCGCATCGCGGGACCACAGCGAGTACGTCCGATCGAGCAGCGTGCCGAGAGGCAGGGCGCCGTCGCCCGCGCACAGGTGAACGGTGCGGCCGGCCCCGTTCGCGATCAGCGCCAGTTGGGCGATCGCATCGGCAGCCCAATCGGCTGGAATGACGTCGACCGGCGTGTCCTCCGTGCCCGGCATCATCGACGCGAGCCCGGCGTGATAGAGACGCAGCGCGCGGTGCACCGCGTTCACTTGCGTCACCCCGCCGTCCACGTCGTCACAGACGACCGTACTCGGCCGCGCGATCACGTGCTCGAGACCGCTCGCGCGAACGAGCTCTTCCGCTTCGTGCTTCGATTGCTCGTACGCGTTCACCCAGCCCGCGCCGGCGGCATCATCGCTCTCGAGGACGAGGCCCGTGCGGCGCCCGACGGCGAACGCCGTGCTCACGTGGACGAATCGCGCAACCGGAAGGGACTCGGCGAGCGCGATGACGTTCCGCGTTCCGTCGACGTTCACCCGGCGAGCGTCGGCGAGCGAGCGGGAGAAGACGATGTCGCCGGCGCAGTGCACGAGCGCCGTGCATCCGTCGAGGTGACGCCTAACGGCTATGTCGTCCACGCCCAGCGCCGGCCGCGTGATGTCGCCGCGTACGGCCGTGACGCGGGCGCCCATCGCGGCGGCGACCGACCGCCACCGTGCGACATCGCGCACGAGGACGACGATGGACGCATCGGTGCGCCGGAGCAGCGACTCGACGACTCGGCGGCCGATCAGCCCGGTGGCGCCCGTGACGAAGATGGAACGATGCGTGTTCACGTCAGGCCTCCAGTGCCAGCGCGGTCCAGTGCGCGCCGTAGCCGTAGGAGAAGAGGAGCAGCCGCTCGCCCGGCGTGATGGCGCCCGCGTCGAGCGCATCGCGCAGGTTGATGAAGTTGTCGCCCGCGAGCGTGTGCCCGTCGCGCGCGATGTTGTCGGCCCACAGCCGAGCGCGGGGGAGGGCAACGAGCCCCATGAGGATCTCCCAGCTTCGCCGGCTGACGTTGTGCGGAATCACCCAGTCGACATCGGCGCTCGACCAGCCGGCGTCGCGGACCGTCTCGGTGATCACGTGCCGAGCGGTCGGGAAGTACGACGCGACGATCTCGTCGCGCATGGCGTCCGCGTCCCAGTAGTAGCCCTTGGTGATGGTGCGCGCGCCGACGATCCGGTTGCGCCTCCCGTCGCGCTCGACGAGCACGGCGCAGGCCGCGTCGGCGGTGCAGTTGAACAGGGCCTCGCGACCGGCGCGTGGGGGATACATGTCCGCCGACACGCAAAGCGCCCGCTCGATGCCTTCGGCGAGACAGAGAGCACGCGCCACGCGCACCGCCCCGAAGAGGGTGGTGCACGCGAGCTGGTCGACGGCGAGCACCGTGGCGCGCTCGAGGCCCAGGTCGTATTGCAGGCGGGTCGACGGATACCGGAAGCGAGCGGTCGTCACGACGTCATCGACGGCGCTCACGAGCGCGCGTGCGGGGGCGAACGCGAGTCCGCCCGGGGCACCGCCGTAGACCAGCAGGCCGATGCTCTCGCGGTCGACGCCGGATTCCTCGAGGAGGCGGGTACCCGCACGCAGAGCGAGTGCATA
>JAICNG010000029.1 GCA_025931335.1 Gemmatimonadaceae bacterium
GTGCTGCCGCTGCACGCGATCGCGGCCGCGGTGACCGATTTATTGACGTTCAAGGGGAGCGGCGTGATGTGACCCGGCCTTCGCGTGAACTGTCCCTCATCGAGGACGAATCCGTTCGCCCGAGCCGGGCCGCGTCTCAGCCAAAGGCGAGTTGACCGCTATGACCAGGAAGAAAAAGTCGGAGAAGCCGCGTGTGGCGCGCCGCGCTCCACGCAAGCGCAGGGTGGACGCGACGCCGCCGGTGCCGCCGGTGGCCACACCCGTCGCCGTCCCCGCGGCGGCGATCGGTCCATTGATCCCGGCATCGGTCCCCGCGCTCGATGCAGATCAGGGGGACGAGGGCGGGGCGCTGTCGCGCCGCCCGCTTCGCGAGACGATCGCCACGCGAGACGGCCAGTCCGATACGCTGGTCTTTCGCGTGGGCGCCGAGCGGTTCGCGATCGACCTTGGCGCCGTCGAGGAAGCGATCGAGCTGCCCTCGGTGCATCATCTCCCCGAGATGCCCGAGCATTTGCTCGGCGTCTTCGAGCTGCGCGGCCGGCTCGTGCCGATCTACTCGCCGCAGCGGGTGCTGCGAGTGGCACTGACGCACGATGCGGCGGCGGTGCTTGTGCTGCGATCGCAGGAGAAGCGGTTGGGACTCGCGGTGGACGATGTTGACGACGTGCTCACGATTGACGGGGCCGCGGTGCGGCGGGCTCCCATTCCCGACAACGAGGACAACGTGCTCCTCGGTGTCATCCGTCGCGGCGCCGACCTGCTGGCGCTGGTCGACGCGGAGTCGCTCGCGCTCGCCTGTCTGGCGGATCAGCTCACGGAGACGATATGACCACGTCCCTCGTACAACAGCTCGTCACCTTCCGACTGGGTGACGACTTTTTCGCCGCCGACATCTACTCGGTGGAGCGCGTGCTTCGCTATCAGCCGCCAACGGCGATCCCGAACGTGCCGGATTGGGTGGATGGCGTGATCGAGTATCGAGGACGGATCATCCCCGTCATCGATCTCCGGCTGCGGTTCGGGCTCGAGCGCGTCGAGCCGCGTCCCGAGTCGCGGATTCTCGTGTTCTCGGTGGGCAACGACTGGATCGGCGCCATCGTCGACGCGGTGCTCGAGGTGACGAGCCCGACGTCGGACCAGCTCGCCCCCCCGCCGCCGCTTTTTCGCGGCTTGTCGGCGGAGTTTTTACGCGGGGTCGTGCGGCGGAACGACCGGCTCATCGTCTTTCTGGAAGTGACCAAGCTGCTCACGACCGATGAGCGGCTGGTCCTCGAGCGTGCGGCCGACGGAGCGACTCACGATGGCTGATGCGGGTACCGGTCTGAGATCCCGTCACGCGGCCATCAACGCGCGCCTCGAGGCGGCGGCCACGCCGGCGGAGCGCGACGCGCTGAAGGGCGAGATCGTCGCGCTCTTCAAGGACGTCGAGGCGCAGATTGCCGATCTCTCCGCGCTCAAGGACGATGTGAAGCGCCTGGTGGAGAAGTGGAAGGCGGCCCAGGCGGCGTCAGCCCCGGTGAGTGCCACGACGACCTCGCCGGGGGCCGCGCCTCAGTTCGCGCCGGAACGGCCGAAGCCGATGGCGGACCACCTCGGCGCCTCGACGTTCATCGAGAAGGGCTGGAGCCTCATCTCGCTTGGCGAGTACGATGGCGCGGAGAAGGCGCTCACGCGCGCCCTCCAGCTCGCTCCCGATGATCCGCAGTCGGAATCGCTGCTTGGCTGGGCGCAGATGCTTCAGGAGAAATACGACGACGCGCTGATGAATTTCCAGAAAGTGCTCATGCGCGAGCCCGCCAACGCGCTGGCGCGGATCAACGTCGGGTACATCTGTCTCAAGAAGCGGATCTTCGGCGAGGCGATCGAGCACCTGTCGAAGGCGATTCGCCTGGACAACGATCGCAAGGCGACGCTCTACGCGCACTTTTATCTCGGTCTCGTGTATCTCGAGCGCGAGATGTACGAGGACGCGCAGACGTTCTTTCGCAAGACGCTGCAGATCGGGCCCAATCTCATCGAAGCGTACTTCGAGCTCGGGCGCGCCCTGTGGTTCGACGGGCAGAAGGATGACGCCATGACTGCGTGGCGCGACGGCCATCGCACGAACAAGTTCAATCCATGGGGCAAGCGCTGCGGAGAAATGCTCAAGCACGTCGAGGGTGGAGGGTCGCTCTCGCGGTCGCGCGCGACTGCCTGATCGCGGCGGCCGTGCTCGCCCCGGCCGCCGTCGCCCAACCGAACGCTCCGCTTCGTCTGGATCGGGATCGGTTCACCGTCATCGGGTATCCCTCCGACGAGCAGCTCATGCGGTCGCTCCTTGGCGCCGCGGTGGAGCGCGACAGCTTCCCATGGCTGCCCCGGCCCCGTGCCCGCGTCGTCATCGCCGTCGCGCCGGATGAGCGGCGGTTCCGCGAGTGGATTGGCCCGGCGGCGCCGGAGTGGGGGGCTGCGATCGCGTTTCCGGCGCAGCGCACGATCATCATGCAGGGGCGCGCCGCCGGCTCCGATGCGGGCGATCCGCGCGTGGTGCTGCGGCACGAGCTGGCGCACCTCGCGCTCGAGGAGGTGTTAGGCGACCTGCCTCCCCGCTGGTTCCACGAGGGCTACGCCAGCGTTGCGGCGGGCGAGTGGGGGCGGGAAGAGGTTCTCGCGACGAGCGTCGCGCTGCTGCTGCGCGGCATGCCCACGCTCGACTCGCTGAACGCGACCTTCGACGGCAGCGCGCCGCGCGCCGATGCCGCGTATGCGCTGGCCCATCGCGCGGTGGCCGAGCTCGCGGCGCTCGATCCCGAGCGCGGCCTCACCCTCTTCGTCGGCTACTGGCTGGAGACGCGGTCGATGGAAGTCGCGATCCGGCGCGCGTTCGGCGTCACCCAGGCGCAGTTCGAGGAGCGATGGCGCCAGCGGACACGCCGTCAATACGGTGCGCTGGCGATCGTCGCCGACCTCTCGCTCGCCGCGGCACTGCTCATGACGATCGTGGTGCCGCTGTACCTGGCGCGCCGGCGGCGTGACCGCCGGCGACTGGAGGTAATGCGGGCCGCCGACGCCGCCGCGGAGCGCGCCGCGCGCGAGAGCGCGTTGGCGGCGCTGCTGGGAGAGGAGGAAGGTGCTCGAGGTGCTCCAGGTGCTCGAGGTGCTCAAGGGGCTGACGAACCGGGAGCCTCCACTCCCTGACACCTCACCTCGAGCACCTCGAGCACGTCGACTCCCTCGAGCACCTCCGTTTTTCTTGACACCATTTGTGAGCCCGGGTACACTAAACGCCTATGTCCAATTCAGAAACGAGTTCGCGGCGGCGCGCTGCACTCTGGTGGGGCGCCGCGCTGCTCGCGCTTGGCATCGGGTATGCCGATCTTGCGCGTGGCGGAATCACCGTGGCACCAGTGATGCTCGTGCTCGGGTATTGCGTGCTCGTTCCCCTGGCGATTCTGAAATAGCGGGTCGCGCGCGGCGGCCGGGCGGGAGGGACGTTCCGCGTTTCGCGCGCTCGGGCGAATAGCTCAGTTGGTTAGAGCGCCTGCCTTACACGCAGGATGTCGGGGGTTCGAGTCCCTCTTCGCCCATGGCCGCGGCCGTCCCGCGGACCCTCGTGTGGCTGATCGGGTACTAAGGAGTTAACGTCTTGGAGGTTATGACTGTGAAGCCATTGGTTCGTGGGGCGACGACGGTGATCGGCCTCGTTACCGCGCTCGGGGCGACCGAGGTGTCGACGCTCGAGGCGCAGCGCCGTACGGTAGCGCCTCCGCCCGATGCCCCCCGCTTTCCCGTGTTGCCGCTCAAGGGAGCGGACAAAAAGGTCGCCGTCCAGGCGGCCGACGCCATCCGCTCGCGTCTGACATCGGCATATCGCATTCGCGACATGTACGTCATCCCGCGGGCGGACGTCGAGGCGATTCTGCAGGGCTCCGGGTTCCCGCCCGACGAAGCGCCGGATCCCATCACCGCTCGATTGCTCGCCGCGCAGCTGCGGGGCGACGAATACCTCGAAGGCAGCGTGACGCGCACGCCGACCGGGTATCGTCTCGATACGCGCATGGTGCTCACGCGCGACAACACGATCGTGCAGCCGCTCCCACCCGCGGAAGCCCCGAAGGTGGAAGACGCCGCGCGCGCCGTGGTGGCGTCCCTCCAGGAAGCACGCAAGCAGCTCGATGAAGTGCGCGCCTGCGAGAACGCCATGCGTGAGGGGAACGCGGCCGCCGCCATCACGGCTGCCCGGGCGGGCGTCGCGGAATATCCGCGGGCGACGATGGCCCGCGTGTGCATGGCGCGGGCGCTGATCTCGCAGAAGGCGCCGCCCGATTCGCTGATTCCCGTGCTCGAGGGCGTGCTCGCGGCGGACTCCACGAGCCGTCCGGCGCTGGAGCTCCTCGGTGTCGCGTACAAGCAGAGCAACCAGATCGACAAGGCCGTCCAGACGTGGGGCCGGCTCATTCGCTACTACCCGAACGACGCCAAGCTCGTTTCCGAGGTCGTGAATGAGATCGCGGCCAGCGGTCGTCCTGAGATCGCCAAGCCCATCATCGAGCAGGCGGTCGAGCAGAATCCGGGCGACCCCGCGCTGACGAACCTCCTGTTCCTGATTCAGCTCGCGTCGAAGGACTGGAAGGGCGCGACGCAGACCGGCGAAGACCTGGTTCGGGTCGACACCGCGGCTGCCGACACCTCCTTCTTCCTTCGTCTCGCCGTCGCGTACGACTCGGACAGCCAGCCACAAAAGGCGGCCGAGACGCTGGCGCGCGGCGTCGCCAAGTTCCCCAACAACGCGGCGCTGTGGTCGACGTACGGCCAAATGCTCCGCAACGCCGGCCAGCTGCAGCAGTCGTTGACGGCAATCGATCGCGCGATCAGCATCGATCCGAAGGTGGAGCATGGCTGGTTCCGGCGTGCGCAGGTGCTGGTCGAGCTGGGGCAGACCGACAGCGCGTTCGCGTCGGCCAAGCGAGCCGTCGAAGCGGGCGAAGACAAGAACCTCGTTGGCCAGCTCATGCT
This sequence comes from Gemmatimonadaceae bacterium, assembly GCA_025931335.1. Classification (GTDB taxonomy): domain Bacteria; phylum Gemmatimonadota; class Gemmatimonadetes; order Gemmatimonadales; family Gemmatimonadaceae; genus JAICNG01. The sequence continues at coordinate 4,996 of JAICNG010000029.1, forward strand.
GGTCGAGGCGAACAAGAAGTTCCGCGCCGCGCGGCAAACCCAGCAGCGCGCCGACTACCAGGAAGCGGTCCGGCTGCTGACGCAGGCCGACTCGATCGCCCCGAATCCGACCATCAGCTTCCTGCTCGGCGCGTCGGCGTTCAGCGTCGGCGACCAGGCGGCACGCGAGAACCAGAAGGCGAAGAGCTGTGAGCTAGCCATCCTCGCCGAGGATTCCTTCACCACGGCGATGATTCACCTGCCGCGTGGCGCCCAGGTCCAGCAGGAGGCGTCGACGCAGCTGCTCAACGCGATCCCGCAGTACACGCGGGCCGTCGAAGGGCAGAAGAAGAACTACTGCAAGGGCAGCCGAGGTTAGGTGCCGGCAGGTGGCGCGTTCGAAACGGCCCGACACCGCGGTGTCGGGCCGTTTGTCATCCGTCCCCGTTCTCCGGCAAGTGCGGAATGTGAATGCGCAGGTCCTTTGGCCGAGCGCGATACGACAGCGTCGTCGCCTCGGACGATTCACCGTCGACGTTCACCGTTACCGGCCCCTCGGCCGCGATCGTGACCTCGGGCAGCTGGTAGTATCGCACGCGCGCGTCGTCCAGATGCTCGCCCTTCTTGATGCGCATGAGCAGCTTTGCGAAGTCGCCGCGCGGCATCGCCTCGACGATACACAGGTCGATCAAGCCATCCGTGACCAGGGCGCGCGGCGTGATGCGCGTGCCACCTCCCGTGCAGCGCGCGTTGCCGACGGCGAAGATGAGAAACTCGCAGTCGAGGTTCACCCCCGGTCCGGTGATTCGCGCGCGCCGCGGTTGCAGATCGGCCAGCTTGCGCACACCGGTGATCGCGTACGCCAGGGGCCCGAGCTGCTCTTTCGCCTCGGTGGGGGTCTCGGCTGTCGCTTCCGCCGCGACGCCTCCGCTGGAGACGTTGAGAAACCGTCGCCCATTCAGCTCGGCGGTGTCGATCGTGCACGGAGCGCGACGCAGGACGACGTCCATCGCGTGATCGGGATCCTCGGGAATGCCCACCTGGCGCGCGAAATCGTTGGCGGTGCCGAGCGGAACGATGCCCAGTGGGACGTCGCTCCCGTCGAGGCCGTTGAGCACCTCGTTGATGGTACCGTCACCCCCCACGGCGACCACCGCGTCGACGCCGCGCGCGGCGCCTTCGCGCGCGAAGCGGATGCTATCCCCCCTCTCCCACGTCACGCGAGGATCGACCGAGTGTCCCTTCTCCCGCACCCACGACACGAGATGACGCAGCGCGTCGCTGTCAGCGCGCTGGCCGTGCATGATGAGCATGAGCTCTTTTCTGACCGTGCGGGGCATTCTGATCGCGAGTGCAAGCAAGCACCACGCCGCGCCGATTTTCCTGGTGCCGATTGTGATGTGCATAGCTTGACCACGCGAGCCATGCGCCGCTAGAATGACCGCGTTGCGAACGCACGAGTCGCGGTGGGCGAGCGCATACCACGCGCCGGTTCTCGCCAAGGAGGTCGCTGACCTCCTGCGTGGATCTGCGCACGTGCTCGACGGAACGCTCGGCGGAGGTGGGCACGCGCTGTTGCTGCTCGAGCGGGGCGCGCGCGTCACCGCGCTGGATCGCGATCCGGAGGCGATTGCCGCGGCGCGTGCCCGCTTGCACGAGTACGAAAACTCCTCCCACTTCCGCGCGCTTCTGGGCAACTACGCCGATCTCGACGCGGTGCCGGAGCTCGCCGGCGCTCGCTTCGACGGTATCCTGCTCGACCTTGGCGTCTCCTCACATCAACTCGATGATCCACGCCGTGGCTTCTCGTTCCGGGAGGGTGCGCCGCTCGACATGCGCATGGGTGGCGACGCGCCACTCACTGCGGCCGACTGGCTCAACGAAACGCCTGAGCTCGAGCTGCTGCGCGTGTTCCGCGAGTACGGGGATGAGCGCCGGGCAGCGCGTCTGGCGCGCGAGGTGGTCCGGCGCCGAGCCACCCGGCCGTTCGCGATCAGCGACGATTTCGTCGGCGCGATTCGAGGCGCGCTCGGCCCGCGGTCGGGACCCCCGGACTTTGCGCGGCTGTTTCAGGCCGTGCGCATCGAGATCAACGACGAGCTCGTCGGCCTGGCTCACGCGCTGCCGGCGCTGCGCGACCATCTCGAGCCCGGCGGGATCATGGCGGTGATCGCGTACCACTCGGGGGAGGACCGGATCGTGAAGACCGCGTTCCGCGACTGGAGCACGGCGTGCACCTGCCCCCCGCGGCAGCCCCTCTGCACCTGCGGAGGTCGAGCCAAGGGAGAGCTGGTGACCCGCCGAGCCATCACGGCGACGCCGGGGGAAGTGGTGGAGAACCCGCGGGCGAGATCGGCGAGGCTGCGCGCATGGCGAAGCGCAGGATAGCGCTCCGGGGCCGGTCCCTGGTCGCGCTCGGACTCCTCGGTTTCGTTCTGATCGCCACAGGCGTCATCTGGCGGAGGGCCGCGGGAATCTCGCAGGCGGCGGACCTGCGAGCACTCGAGCAGCAGGTAGTGCAGCTCGAGGCGCAGCAGGCACGACTCGAGAACGAGATTCGCGAGGCCTCCAGCCGCTCGACGCTCGCCCCTATTGCCGAGCGGCGGCTCGGGATGCGAGTCCCGAGTGACACGCAGGTCGTGATCCTTCCGCGCTCCCCCCGCTCCGGCACGTAGATGCCTCGCCTCACTCGCTCGCAGGTCGTCCACGGCGCGCTCGGCGCATTCGCCGCGCTGCTCGTCATCCGTGCCGCGCAGGTCCAGCTGTGGGAAGGTCGCGCGTGGGCTGCGCGCGCTCACAAGCAGCACTACGGCGCGAAGGAAATCCCGGCGCCGCGCGGCACGCTCCTCGATGCGCGGGGAGTTCCACTCGCGCAGAGCCGCGAGCTGGTCAAGCTCTCCATCGCGCCGCAGGAGGTGCGCGACCGCCGCGTGCTCGGCAAGGCGCTGCGCAAGCTCGGCGTGCCGGCCGGCTGGGTCGCTCGGGCGACCGATGCCAGGCGTAAATGGGTGGTCCTTCCCGGACGGTACCTCCCGGTCGACGCATCTCCGGTCACCGCGATGCGCGGGGTGTACACCGAGATCGCCATTGACCGCGTGTATGCCCACGGGGAGGCGATGCGTCGCGTCGTCGGTCGCGTCGATGCGGATGATCAGCCGATCGACGGGCTCGAGCTCGCGCTCGACTCGCTGCTGCGCGGCCAGGAAGGCACGCTGCTCATCGCGCGCGATGCCCGCGGCCGTCGCGCCGCGTCGCGCGCGGAGTCGGGCCGCGCCCCTGTTCGCGGGCACGAGGTCGTCCTCACCCTGAGCCGTGAGCTCCAGGACATCGCCGAGCGTGCGCTTCGCGATGCGGTCGATCGCATGGGTGCGGCGGGAGGCGACGTCGTCATTCTCGATCCGCACACCGGCGAGCTCCGAGCGCTGGCGAGTCATCGCACCGACGGCTCCTTCTCCGGTGTACCGGCCCTCAGCGCGCCCTTCGAGCCGGGGTCGACGCTCAAGCCGTTCTTTGCCGCCGCGCTGCTGGCGGCGGGTCGCGCCACGCCCGACGAGCGCATCGATACGGAGAACGGGGTCTACACGCTGGCCGGCCGCACGATCACCGACGTGCACGCGGAACCGTCGATGACGCTGGCCGAAGTGATCCGCTACTCGAGCAACATCGGGATCGTGAAGTTCGCCTCACGGCTCGCGCCTCGCGAGCAGTACGAGGTGCTGCGCGACGTCGGCTTCGGCACGCCGACCGGAGTTCCATTTCCTTCCGAGGCGGGCGGCACGCTGATGCCGCCTGACGAGTGGACGCGCGTCTCTCCCGCGTCCCTGGCGATGGGCTACGAGATCGCCGTCACCCCCGTCCAGCTGGCGGTCGCGTATGCGGCGATCGCGAATGGCGGCGAGCTGCTCGAGCCGACCATCGTCCGCGAGATTCGGGATCCGAGCGGCGGCGTCCGGTTTCGCCACGTGCGGCGCGTGGTGCGGCGCGTGATGGACGAAGACATCGCCGCGACCGTACGCCGCATGCTGGTCGGCGCGGTGGAAGACGGCACCGCGGGGCGGGCCGGGCTGGGCAGCTTCTCGGTCGCCGGGAAGACGGGGACGGCGCGCGTCGCTCGCGGCGGCCGCTATGTCGCCAGCGAGTACACCGCGTCGTTCGTCGGGTTCTTCCCCGCCGATGCTCCGCAGTATGTCGTGCTGGTGAAGATCGACCGGCCCACGGGCGCTTACTACGGTGGGCAAACCGCGGCGCCCGTAACGCGTGCGGTGCTCGAGGCCGCGATCGCGGCGCGCGACGCCGCGCTCGATCGGCGCGCGCTCGCCTCGCGCGAGTCGCTCGAGGCGCTGGCGAAGGCAGGTCCGCATGCGGAGGATCTGCGTGAGGCCGAGCGCGTGCTCGACGAGCAGCCGCCGGCGCAGTTGGTCGATCTCCCGCTCGCGCGACACGCCCGCGCGAAGCGCACCCCTGCACGCGCGGTGCCGAACGTGCGCGGGATGCAGCTGCGCGAAGCGGTGCGCACGCTGCACCGCGCCGGGTTCCGCGTGCAGCTCGCCGCGGCGACGGGCGCGGCATCGGAAACCTGGCCGCACGCGGGCGCGCTGCTGCGCGAGGGATCACTCGTCAGGCTCGTGAGCGATCGGTGAGGTCGGTCGCCGGCGCGGAGGACGTCGGCTCGACGGCGCTCGCGCCCATCGTCGCCGCCTTGCGCCGCGCCGACCTGTTGATCGACACCGCCGGAACGCTTCCCCCGAACGTGTCGGACATCGTCGATGACTCGCGCGCGGTGCGGCCGGGCGCTCTGTTCGTCGCCGTCCGGGGCACCGAGCGGGACGGACACGACTATCTGCCCGATGCGCGCGGGCGCGGGGCGACCGCGGCGATCGTCGAGGATGCGGCGCGCCGGGAGCTGCCGGCGATCGTCGTCAGCGACGGCCGCCGAGCGGCCGCGATCGCCGCCGCCGCCTTCTTCGGTGAGCCGGGCTCGGCCATTCGCGGGGTCGCGGTCACCGGGACGAACGGGAAGACGACGACCGTCGGGATGCTTCGCCATCTGCTCGACGAGCCCACCGCCGCGAGCGCCTCGATCGGCACCATCGGCGTGCTCATCGGAAGTGCGGGCGTGCCCCTCGACGGCGGCGCGGGCCTCACGACTCCCGGCCCGATCGAGCTGCAACGCGTTCTGCGCACCCTGGGCGCGCGCGGCGTGCGCACGGTCGCGATGGAGGTGTCGTCCCACTCCCTCGAGCAGCGCCGCATCGAGGGAATGCGGTTCGAGACGGCGGTGTTTACCAACCTCACCCGCGATCATCTCGACTATCATGGGACCATGGAGCTGTACTTTGCCGCGAAGGCGCGCCTGGTCTCCCACCTGTCGCCGAAGGGCGTCGCCGTCGTCAATGCCGATGACGTCGCGTGGACCGCTCTGCCGCCGGCGCCGAGGCGCCTGCGATTCGGCTCGCGCGGACAGGGGGCCGAGGTCTGGGCCGATGACGTTCGCTATACGCCGCGCGGTAGCGCGTGGACGCTCGTCGTCGAGCCGTCCCAGGTGACCGGGCGCGAGACGCAGCGCGCGGCGGTCGCCCTCCCGCTCATCGGAGACTTCAACGTCGTCAACGCGCTCGGGGCCGCTGCCGCGGGGATCGCGATGGGCCTGTCGGTCGATGTCGTCGCACGACGGCTGGCGACGCTGCCCCAGGTCCCCGGTCGCCTCGAGATCGTTCTCGAGCATCCCACCGTGCTTCGCGATTACGCCCACACGCCGGATGCCCTGGAGCGTGCCCTGCACGCCGTGCGGCCGTTCGTGGAGGGACGCCTCACCGTCGTCTTCGGGTGCGGCGGCGATCGGGACCGCGGGAAGCGGCCGGTGATGGGTGGCATCGCCGAACGCCTGGCGGATCACGTGATCCTCACCAGCGACAATCCCCGCACGGAGGATCCGGAGCGAATCCTCGACGAGATCGAGGCGGGGATGCAGCGGGACCACGAGCGCATCGAGGATCGGCGCGAGGCCATCGCGCGAGCGCTCGGCGGTGCCTCACGCAACGACGTGATTCTCCTCGCGGGAAAGGGACACGAGACCTACCAGATTCGCGGGACGGCGCGCCTGCCGTTCGACGAACGGGAAATCGTGCGCGAGCTCGCGGGTCCCGGACAGTGACGGCCTCGTTCTGGTCCCTCGACCGCGTCGCCGCCGCCCTCGGTGACGCCTTTCCCTCCGAGCGAGCGCGCACGCAATGGCCGCGCGGGCAGACGATGTTGCAGGGCGTGTCCACCGACACGCGCCAGATCGCGAAGGGAGACCTGTTCGTCGCGCTCGCCGGAGAGCGCTTCGACGCGCACGACTTCCTCGCCGACGCAGTCGCCAAGGGCGCATCCGCTCTCATCGTGTCGAGGCCCGAGCGTACCGCCGGGCTCGGCGTGCCGGTGTTCGCCGTGTCTGACACGACCGTCGCGCTCGGAGCCCTTGGCAGGTTCCGGCGCCGCGCGTGGGGAAAGGCGCTCGTCGCCATCACCGGCACGAATGGCAAGACGAGCACGAAGGACCTCACGCGGGCGGCGCTCGGCGCGGCGCTCGACGTGCACGCCACCACCGGCAACCTGAACAACCGGATTGGCGTGCCCCTCACGCTCCTCGCGCTTCGCGACGAAGCCGACATCGCCGTCTGCGAGATGGGGATGAGCATTCCCGGTGAGATCGCGACGCTGCGCGCGATCGCCGAGCCCGACATCGCGGTGGTGACCTCGGTCGCCGAAGGGCATCTCGAGGGGCTGGGCAGCCTCGAGGGCGTGATGCGCGAGAAGGTCTCCATCTTCGACGGTGTGGGCGTCGGCGTCGTGCCCGCCGCGCAGCCCGAGATCGCCGACGCCGCGAAAGGGCGCGCGCGTCGGTTGGTGGTGGCCGGGCTCGAGTCCGGCGACCTCCACGCCGACGACTGGACGGTGGAGGAGAGTGGTCTGGGCCGCCTGACCGTGAAGGGGGTGACGGTTCGTCCACCGCTGCGCGGCTTTCACAACCTGCGCAACACCATGCTCGCGCTCGCGGTTGCGCAGGAGTGCGGCGTGGCGCTGGAGCTGGCCGCGGAGGGGATCGCGGCCATGCCGGTGCCTTCGATGCGCCTGGCGTGGGAACAGCTCGGCAGGGCGACGCTGATCAACGACGCGTACAACGCGAACCCGGGATCGATGCGGGCGGCGATCGAGCTTCTTGATTCCGTCGGGCGAGGACGGCAACGGGTTGCCGTCCTCGGCGGGATGCGGGAGCTGGGCGCGCATGCGGAGCGGTTGCACGCGGAGATTGCCGATCGAGCCCTTCGCTCGTCCATAGAAGTCGTGGCCGGTGTGGGGGAGATGGGCGACGCGTTGCGTCGCGCGGGGCGGGACGATGCGCGGGTGGTGGCCGCGCCGGACATCGATGAGCTGTGGCAGACCCTCGCGCCACGACTCGCTCCCGATGCGGTGATTCTCCTCAAGGCGTCGCGGGGCGTGAAGCTCGAGCGACTCGTTCCTCACCTCACTGCCTGGGCCAACGGTTAGTGCTCTACCACCTGCTCACCCCGCTCACCGAGTACTGGGGCGCACTGCGCCTCTTCAACTACATCACCTTCCGCGCGGCCGGCGCGGTGGTGACGGCGATCGTGATGGCGTTCCTCGTGGGACCGCCGATCATCCGCCGGCTGCGGGGGATGCAGATCCACCAGGTCATTCGCGAGGGCACGCCGGACTCGCACCAGGAGAAGAAGGCCACGCCGACGATGGGCGGGCTGATCATCCTGCTCGCCGCGATCGTCCCGACGCTGCTCTGGGCGCGGCTGACCAACCGCTACGTGTGGCTGGCGCTGTTCGTGACGGCCTGGATGGGTGGCATCGGTTTCCTCGACGACTACCTGAAGCTCAAGCAGAAGCGGGAAGGGAAGAAGAACGAGGGGCTGGTCGAGCGGTACAAGCTCATCGGACAGCTGTCGCTCGGCACCATCCTCGGCCTGTACCTGTGGCTGTTCCCGCTGTCGACGCTCCCCGGGGCGTCGACGACGCTTCCATTCTACAAGTACATCCTCATCGTCCCCTGGTTCGCGTGGATGTACGTGCCGTTCGTCGCGTTCATTCTCACCGGCACCAGCAACGCGGTGAATCTCACCGATGGGCTGGACGGTCTGGCGTCGGGCCTGGTCGCGATCGCTGCCGGGACCTTCGCGCTCTTCGCCTACCTCATCGGCCGAATCGACGCCAGCCAGTACCTCGGGATCTACTACCTGCGCGGGGCCGGAGAGCTCACGGTGTTCTGCGTCGCGCTGTTCGGCGCCTGTGTCGGGTTCCTCTGGTACAACGCGAAGCCGGCGCAGGTGTTCATGGGCGACACGGGTGCGCTGGCCCTCGGCGGGGCGTTAGGCGCGGTGGCCATCCTCCTCAAGTCGGAGTTCCTGCTCCTGCTCATCGGGGGCGTCTTCGTCGCGGAGACGCTGTCGGTGATCCTGCAGCGGACGGTCTTCAAGTATCGGAAGCGCCGTTACGGCGTCGAGTATGCGCGGCAGCACCGGGTGTTCCGGCGCGCGCCGCTGCATCACCACTTCGAGATGCTCGGATGGCCGGAAACGCAGGTGGTCGTGCGGTTCTGGATCCTCGGCATCTTCTGCGCGTTCATCGCGCTCAGCACCCTGAAGCTGCGATGATCAGCCTCCCGGACAAATGGCGCGGCGGTGAGATCGCCGTCATTGGACTGGGAAAGAGTGGTGTCGCCGCCGCGCGGCTGCTGCGGCGCGAGGGCATGCGCGTGTACGCGTCCGACGCCGGATCATCGGATGCGGTGCGCGACGGGGCGAAGGCCCTTCGCGCCGAGGGGGCCGACGCCGACATCGGCTCGCACGATCTCGAGCGCATCGCGCGCGCGTCGCTCGTCGTGGCCAGCCCGGGGGTTCCCCCCGACGCACCCCCGCTCGAGCGCGCCCGCGAGGCGCGGGTGCCGGTGGTCAGCGAGATCGAGATCGCCTTGCGTGCGCTGCCGGAAGCGAAGGTCATCGCCGTGACGGGCACGAACGGGAAGACGACGACCACCGCCCTCGTCGGGCACCTGCTGCGCGCGATCGGGCTCGACGCGATCGATGCCGGCAACATCGGGACCCCGCTCGCCGCGGTGGCGATGGATCGAAAGCCGCCACGGTGGGTCGCGCTGGAGCTGTCGTCGTTCCAGCTGCACGACACGCCCGGAATCGCCCCGACGGTCGGAGTGCTCACCAACCTCGCCCCCGACCATCTCGACCGGTATGCGACGGTCGAGGAGTACTACGCCGACAAGAAGCTGCTGTTTCGGAACGCGCGGACGATCTCGAAGTGGGTGGTGAACGGAGACGATCGCGCCGCGATCGATCTCGCTCGTGAGGCGGTCGGAGCGCACAAGCACTTCTCGCTGAAGCAGGCCGACGCGGATGCCACGTACGATCGCGCGCACGACATGCTCGTCGTCGGGGGGGCGCCGGTGCTGCCGCGCCGCGAGCTCAACCTGTTCGGCGATCACAACGTCGCCAACGCGTTGGCGGCGTCGCTCGCCGTCATGATCGCCGACAAGGGGAACGCGACCCCGGAGGCGCGCGCCCGCATTGGGGACGGCCTGCGCACCTTTCACGCGCTCAAGCATCGGCTCGAGATCGCCGGCGAGTCCAATGGCGTCATGTGGATCAACGACTCGAAGGCCACCAACATCAGCTCGACGCTCGTGGCCATCCAGGGAATGACCAGGCCGACGATTCTGTTGCTGGGGGGACGTCACAAGGGAGAGCCGTATCGCGCGCTCGCCGAGCCGCTGCGGAAGACCGGCAAAGCGGTGCTCGCGTACGGGGAAGCCGCGCCGATCATCGAGCAGGATCTGCGTGGCGTCGTCCCGCTCGAGCGACTCGGCTCCGACTTCGACGCCGTGATCGCTCGCGCGCGCAGTCTCGCGACGCCGGGCGACGTCGTGCTGTTGTCTCCGGCGTGCTCGAGCTACGACATGTTCAAGAACTACGAGGAGCGAGGCGCCGCGTTCAAGCGACTCGCGGTGGGAGGATGGCAATAATGGGAGCGGTAGCATTCGCGCACGATCGCACGCGCTGGCGCATGAGCGTCGAGGCCCGAGCGCTCGTGCTCGTCACCGCGGCGCTTCTGGCGTTCGGCCTCGTCGTGCTGTACAGCTCGAGCGCGGTGCTGGCCTTGCAGGAAGGACATTCGAGCGCTCACTACCTGATTCGCCAGGTGATCGGCGCGGCGGCGGGGTGTGTCGTCTTCGCCATCGCGGCAAAGACGGACGCGGAGAAATGGCGGATCTGGGCGTGGCCGCTGATGGGTCTGAGCATGCTCCTGCTCCTCGTCGTCATCCTGCCGTTCACGGAAGCCATCGCGCCGCGCCTCAATGGATCGCGGCGCTGGCTGACGCTCGGCGCCACCGTGCAGCCGTCGGAGCTCGCGAAGTTGGCGGTGGTGGCGTGGACGGCGATGCTCGTCGTTAAGAAGGGCGACAAGCTCCGCGGGCTCACGAAAGGGCTGCTGCCGTTTCTCCTCGTCGTGGGCGTGCTCGACCTCCTCGTCATCCTCGAGCCCGACCTGTCGATGGCGATGATGTTCACGATGCTCATGGGGCTCGTGCTCTTCGCGGGTGGCGTTCGGATCGGCCACTTCGTGGTGCTCGGCGTGCTGGCGATTCCCGTCCTGTGGCGCGAGATGGAGCGTGTGCAGTACGCGCTGCTTCGCCTCACGAGCTTTCTCGACCCGGGCGCGGCACCCGCCGAGGCGCACTATCAGCTGCGGCAGTCGTTGATCGCGGTCGGATCGGGTCGGCTGTTCGGTGTCGGATACGGCGAAGGACGCCAGCAGACAGGCTTTCTGCCGTATCCGTTCAACGATTTCATCGCGAGCAACGTGGGGGAGGAGTGGGGCTTCCTGGGCCTCCTCGTGCTCGTCGCCGGCTTCACGATCTACGGCGTGCTGGGATTCCGTATTGCGGCGATGGCGCGCACGAAGTTCCAGCAGCTGCTCGCGCTCGGGCTCACCGCGACGACGGTGGTCACCGCCTATCTCCACGTTGGCGTCGTGATCGGACTCCTGCCCACCACGGGGTTGACGCTGCCGTTCTTCAGCTACGGTCGCTCGAACCTCGTCCTTTCGCTCCTCATCACGGGGATTCTCGTCAACATCGCCAGCCGTCATGAGCGCGTCGTCGGCGCCACGGCCAGCGATCCGGTGACGCTCGCGCACGCGCGCGCATGAGAATCCTGTTCGCGGGCGGCGGGACCGGAGGCCACCTGTACCCGGGACTCGCGATCGCTCGCGCGGTGCAGCGGCTCGATCCGAGCGCGCGCCCGTACTTCATCGGGGCGCGTCGTGGCATCGAGCGCGACGTGCTGCCGGCATCCGGATTTCCGCATCGACTGCTCGACCTCCATCCGCTCTATCGCAGCCGCCCGTGGCAGAACTGGCGCACGATCCTCGGATTCGCGCGGGCATGGCGTGAGATCGGCGTCATCGCGCGCGAGGAGCGACCGGCGGCGGTGGTCGGCACCGGAGGGTATGCGGCGGCCGCGACGTGCGCCTGGGGGGCCGCCCACGGCATCCCGGTCGCGCTTCAGGAGCAGAACTCCTTCGCCGGCATCACCGCGCGCCTCATCGCGCGCGTCGCGCGGGAGATCTACCTCGGCTACGGGGAAGCCGCGCGATCGCTGCACCCGCGGCGCGGCGCCTGGATGCAGGAGACCGGCAACCCGATCGAGCCGCCGCCCTCGCCACGTCCGCCGCGCGACGCCGCGAGACGCGCATGGGAGTTTCCCGCATCGGCTCGCGTGCTCCTCGTGACCGGCGGCAGCCAGGGCGCACGCGTCCTCAACGAAGGCGTCGCGGCGTGGATCGCGCGTGAGCTTCCCGATGGCTTGTACATGATCTGGGCGACGGGAAAGGCGTCGTACGAGCAGTACGCGCCCCTCGAGTCCGCACGCGTGCGAGTGCGCCCGTATCTGTCGCCGATCGCCGATGCGTACGCGGCCGCCGATCTTGCGCTCACTCGCGCGGGTGCTCTCACGCTCGCGGAGCTGTGCGCGTGGGGCATTCCCGGGATTCTCGTCCCGCTGCCGACTGCGGCCGCCGATCACCAGACCGCCAACGCGCGCGCTCTGGCCGCCTCCGGGGCCGCGCGTGAGCTGCCGCAGCGAGATCTCGACGTCGAGCGACTCGATCGCGAAGTGCGCACGCTGCTCGGTGATCCGGCGCGGCTCGAGGCGATGCAACGCGCCGCCCTCGCCCGCGGTCGCCCCGAGGCGGCAGAGACCATCGCGCGACGCGTGCTCGCGCTTGCGCGCGCTTGAGTCGTGCGCATGGCCGGGTATCTTGCGGGTCGCAATGTCTTCGTGCTGACATGAGAACGCACCCGGACTGTGACGACGTCGTCCCTCCTCGACACCGCTGACCCACGCCCTGTCCACTTCGTCGGCATCGCCGGCGCGGGGATGAGTGGACTGGCCGAGCTCTTCGTTCGGCGCGGCGTGCGGGTGACGGGATGCGACGCGAACATCACCGATGCCGCTGATCTCGCACGGTTCGGGATCGCCGTCGTGCAGGGCCACGACCCCTCCCACGTCGACTCGGCGCGCGCGCTCGTCGTCACCAGTGCCATGCCGAAGGATCACCCGGAGCTCGAGCGCGCCCGCGCGCTCGGACGACCCGTCGTCAGGCGAGCGGAGGCCCTCGGCGAAGCGGTCTCCGGCGGCGAGCTCGTCGCGATAGCCGGCACCCACGGGAAGACCACCACCACGGTGATGACGACGCTCGCGCTCGCCGGCGCCGGCGTCGACCCCACCGGCATCGTCGGCGGCCGCGTCGCCGCGTGGGGGGGGAACCTGCGGCCGGGCTCGCCGACGCTCTACGTCGTCGAAGCGGACGAGTACGACCGGTCCTTTCTCGCGCTCGCGCCCACCGTCGCCGTCGTGACCAACGTCGAGGCCGACCATCTCGACATCTACAAGGACCTCGAGGACATTCGCGCGACGTTCGCACAGTTCGTGCGCGGGGCACGCACGATCATCCTGTGCGCCGAGGACGCCGGTGCGAATACGCTGCACACGCCGAGCGATGCTGAGATCATTCGGTACGGATTCCGTTCGCGAGACGCACGCCTCTGCGCGGTCGACGTGCGGAGCGAGGCGGGCGGCTCGCTGTTCGAGGTCGTCTACGACGGTGAGGAGCTCGGGGAGGTCGAGCTGGGGGTGCCGGGGCGGCACAACGTCCTCAACGCGCTGGCGGCCATCGCCAGCGGGCTCGCGCTCGGGGCATCGGTGGACGCGATGGCCGGCGCGCTGCGCGAGTTCACCGGGGTGGAGCGGCGCTTTCAGCGACTCGGGTCGGCGCGCGGCGTGATGGTCATCGACGACTACGCGCATCATCCGACCGAGATTCGCGCCACGCTCGCGGCCGCGCGCGCGGCATTTCCCGGGCATCGGGTGCTGGCGGCGTTCCAACCGCACTTATATTCTCGTACGCGCGACTTCGCGGGAGAGTTCGGACAGGCCCTCGCGGCGGCCGATGCGGTGTTCCTCACCGAGATCTATCCGGCGCGCGAGAAGCCGATCGCCGGGGTGACGTCCGATCTCATCGAGCGCGCGTTGCAGGGAGCAGGCGGCATACTTGCCTGGCGCGGAGAGCGACCGTCACTGGCCGAGGCGCTGGCCGGAGCGGTGCACAAGGGGGACGTGGTGCTGACGATCGGCGCGGGAGACATCACGAAGACCGGGCCGGAGCTGCTCGCGCGGCTCGAGGCGTGAGCGACGGAGACCGCGAGGAGCGTCGCCCACGCCGGTGGCAGCGGCTCGCGCTCGTGATTGGCGGACTCGCGCTGCTCGCGACGTCGCCGTGGTGGGGACCGCGAGTGCTCGCGGAGATGTCGTTCTTTCGTTTGCGCCGCGTGCAGGTCGTCGGCGCGCGGTATGTCCACGCCGACACCATCGTGGCCCTGCTCGGAGTCGATACCACCCGATCGATATGGGACGAGACCGGCGAGTTGGCGGCGCGAGTCCGCACGCATCCTCAGGTGAGCGACGTCGACATCGCGCGCCGGGTTCCCGGCACGCTCGTCGTGACGGTTACTGAGCGCGTGCCGGTTGCCTTCGTACCCAGCGCGCGCGGCCTCGAGCCGCTTGACGCCGCCGGGCGCGTTCTCCCAATCGACCCCAGCCGCGTGAACGTCGATCTTCCCGTGCTTGCACGACGGGACACGGCGGTCCTGCGCCTCCTCGGTGAGCTCCGCGAACAGGCGCCACAGCTCTATGGGCGCGTGAGTGCCGCCCGCCGGGCCGGCCGCGGCGAGATCCTCCTCGAGCTCGGCGCCGTCAGCGTGCGCGCGATGGACGACGTCAGCGTCGAGCGCCTGAGCGACATCCTCCCCGTCGAAGCCGACCTCGCGCGTCGTCAGGCACGCGCCATCGAGCTCGACCTCCGCTATCGCGATCAGGTGATCGCCAGGGTGCAATGAACCCCGACCGTCTCGTCGCAGGACTCGACATCGGCTCCGCCAAGACCACGGCGCTCATCGCCGAAGTCGAGGGCGACCTGCCCAAGCACCCGACCATCAAGGTGCTCGGCGTCGGCCAGGCGAAGACGGGGGGGATGCGCAAAGGCGTCGTCTCCGACATCGAGGAAACGACGCGCAGCATTCGCAAGGCGATGCAGGACGCCGAGCGCATGGCCGGCGCCGAGGTGGAGTGGGTGTACGCCGGCATTGCCGGGGAGCACGTGCAGGCGATGACGAGCACCGGCGTCGTCGCCGTCAATGGCGATGAGATCACACGAGCGGACGTCGAGCGCGCCAACGAGGTCGCGCGCGCGCTGGCCATCCCCGCCGACCGGGAGCTGCTCCACGCCATCCCGCAGGAGTATCACGTCGATCGCAACAAGGGCATCCGGGATCCGGTGGGGATGATCGGGATGCGTCTCGAGACGGAGATGTACCTCGTCACGATCGGGGCATCCCCCGCGCAGAATCTGCGGCGCTCGGTCGAGAAGGCCGGATACGGCGTGCGCGAGCTGGTGGTCGAGCCGCTCGCCAGCGCGCTCGCGGTGCTCACCGAGGATGAGAAGGAGCTTGGCGTCGCGCTGGTGGAGATGGGGGCCGGCACCACCGACCTCGCGATCTTCCACGAGGGGAAGATCCGGCATCTCGGCACGGTCGCGTTCGGCGGGAACATGGTCACGAGCGACATCGTGCATGGGCTGGGTGTGACGCAGGCCGATGCAGAGCGTCTCAAGGAGCGTTATGGATGCGCGTATGAGCCGCTCGCCCGGCAGATGAACGAGCCGATCGTTCTACCGAGCACCGTCGCGCAGGGGGACCGCCAGGTTCCCCGAGAGCTCCTCAGCCACATCATCCACCAGCGCATGGACGAGGTCTTCGATCTCGTGCAGCGCGACATTCAGACGGCCGGCTACTCCGGCCGCCTGAGCGCGGGAATCGTGTTGACGGGCGGTGCGGCGGCGATTCACGGCGCGGCGGAGCTCGCCACCGACGTGTTCGGGACGGGCGTTCGCGTGGGCTCGCCGGCCGAGCGGGTGAAGGGGCTGGCCGACGCGGTAGAGGCGCCCAGGTTCGCGACGGTCGTCGGGCTCGCCCACTACGGGGCGCACCGAATGGCCATCGGCGTCGGGGGGTCGGCGTCGGGCCGGCGGATGAGCAGTCCCGGTGTGGATAAGTTGGTTCAGCGCGTCCGGAATTGGTTGCAGGACTTCTTCTGAGCTGCTCGTAGATTGCCGGTTACCAAAGGGTGCGGCCATTGCCCGAAAGCGTTATATTGGCCGAGCCTGATTCGGATAGTACGCGGGACGCGCCAGCGGGTCCGCGAGGAATCACGGCCCTGTACGTCCCGCCTCCAGCACGTCCCGTCTCACGCCTAGTGGAGCTCTCCACCAGATGATCTTCGAGTTCGAAGAGAACGCCTCCCAGAACGCCCGGATGAAGGTGGTCGGCGTCGGTGGCGGCGGCGGGAATGCCGTGAACCGCATGATCGAGGAGCACCTCGAGGGCGTCGAGTTCATCTCGGTGAACACCGACGCGCAGGCGCTGCTCAACTCGAAGTCGGACGTCAAGATCCAGATCGGGAAGAAGCTGACACGCGGGCTTGGCGCCGGCGCGCGGCCCGAGATCGGTCGGCAGGCGATCGAAGAAAACCGTGACGAGGTCGCGCGTGTCTTAACGAATGCGGATCTCGTCTTCGTGACCTGCGGGATGGGCGGCGGCACCGGTACCGGTGCGGCGCCGATCATCTGCGAGATGTCTCGTGAGGCAGGCGCGCTGACCGTCGGCATCGTGACGAAGCCATTCCTCTTCGAGGGCCGGAAGCGCATGCGTCAGGCGGAAATGGGCATCGCCGAAATGCGCAAGCACGTCGACACGATCATCGTCGTGCCGAACGAGCGGCTCCTCGCCGTCGTCGGGAAGGGCATCCCGTTCCAGGACGCGCTCAAGAAGGCCGACGAGGTGCTGCTGCATGCGACGCAGGGCATCTCGGCGCTCATCAACGTGACCGGTCTGGTCAACGTCGACTTCGCCGACGTTCGGACGGTGATGCAGGCGGGCGGCGCGGCGCTGATGGGCACCGGCATCGGGCGCGGCGACAACCGCGCGATGGAGGCGGCGCAGCAGGCGATCTCCAGCCCGCTGCTCGACAACGTCTCGATCTCCGGCGCCACCGGCGTGCTCGTCAACATCACGGGCGGGCAGGATCTCACGCTCGGCGAGGTGCACCAGATCAACGAGATCATCCACGACGCGGTCGGGGATGACGCCGAGATCATCTTCGGCGCGGTGCACGAGCCGGCGATGCAGGGCGAGGTGCGCGTCACGGTGATCGCTACGGGATTTGATCGTGCCATGCAGGCGCAGCAGCCGGAGCCGATGGCCCCCAAGGGCGCGCCGGTGATTCCATTCCCGGCGCAGCGTCCGCCGCGCACGCCGTTGCAGACGCCCCGGCCAGTCGTCAACGATGGCAGCCAGCGGCGTCCCGGCCAGCCGGGTGAAGGTCGCGGTGCACAGGATCTCAGCGACATGGAGATCCCGACCTTCATTCGGAGACAGATGGATTGAAGACGCACCCATTCCTCGCGCGCGTCGCCACGCTCTGTGTCGCTGGCGCGCTTGCGGCCGGCATTCTCGCGTACGGGCTCCCTGACCTTTCGGTTCCCGCGCCGGTCGCCGCGCTCTCTCTCGCTCCGCCGATCACCGTGCCCGCCTGGACGCAACAGGTCGACACCCTCGAGCGTGGCGAGACCGTATCCGGATTGTTGGCGCGCGCGGGCCTGCCGGGCGCGGACATCGTCGGAGCGCTCGAGGCGGCCGTCGGCTTCGACACCCGTCGCGCACGAGCGGGCATGCCGGTGACGGTCCGCACCTTCGCCGCGGAAAGCACGCCCTCCGAGCTCATTTTCCAGCTCGCGATCGACCGGCTGCTGCACCTGCGCCGCTCCGATCAGGGGTGGTCGAGCCAGGAAGTGCGTCTGCCGTGGACGACCGACACGGTGGTCGTCAGCGGGACGATTCGGTCGAATCTGTACGAGGCGATCGATGCGGGCGCCGGCGACAAGCTCCCGCAGGCGGCGCGCGCCGAGCTCGCGTGGACGATCGCCGACATCTACGAGTACCGTGTCGACATGAGTCGCGAGCTTCAGGAAGGCGACGAGCTGCGCGTGCTCTTCGAGCGCTCCGTGGGCCCCGCTGGGGCGGTGCGCGTCGGCAAGGTGCTCGCCGCGCGCTTCGTGCTCTCCGGTGAGGCCGTCGAGGCGATTCGGTATGCGAGCGCGAGCGTGGGCGGTGACTACTTCGATCAGAGTGGTCGTTCGCTTCGCGCCGCGTTCCTGCGCACGCCGGTGGCATTCCGCCGGATCTCGAGCCGCTTCGGGATGCGTCGCCATCCGATTCTCGGAACGATGCGACGGCATCAGGGGATCGATTACGCGGCCTCGTCGGGCACGCCCGTGCGCGCCATCGGCGACGGCGTGGTGCTCTTCGCCGGGCGGAAGGGCGGCTATGGCAACGTGCTCGAGATTCGCCACCGCAACGGCTTCGTGTCGCGCTACGGCCACCTGCGCGGGTTCGCGAAGAGCGTGCGCCGCGGCTCACGCGTGACGATCGCGCAGACGGTCGCCTACGTCGGCTCCACGGGATTGTCCACGGCCCCGCATCTCCACTTCGAGGTGCTGGTGAACGGCGTGCACCGGAATCCGCGAGTGGCGCTGAACCAGAAGGGTGGTGACCCGATCCCGAAGCGCGAACGCGCCGAGTTCGACGGTCGCCGTGCGATGCTCGTGGCGTCGCTCGACAACGGGGCCCCGGAACCCCTCGACGTCGCATCGAGCGAGGCGCCGTAGTCGGTCGCAACGAGGAGGCAGGAGTGAGGAGTGAGGAAATCGAATCGATTCCTCACTCTTTTTTTTTGTGACGCGTCTGGCATCCAGGTTCAAAGGGGGGACGCGGATGCAGCGGATTCTGCGGGTTGCTCCCGGCGCATCGATCCCTCTTCTCAGGAGCAAACGGCAAATTTCTTTGGGTTGCGCGAGGAGAGTTTTTGCCGCCAGGAGCGATCCGCCGGATCCGCTGCCATCCGTCGCATCCGCGTTCCCCACTTTGAACTTGGAGGCCAGCCCGATGGCTCGTTGCACTCGCGACAATGTCCGGACACGGGAACACGCCGATCGACCGGGGAAATGAATTCCTTACCCCTCTGTCGTCGCTCCTGAAGCCCCGCGCAGTCCCCACACACGCGCGGCGCAGGTAAATTGTCGCCCATGAGTTCATGGGTGGTGGCGGCGGTCGCGGCGCTCGCGCTCGCAATCGTGTTGTACGGCTGGCGCGAGCCCGGTGGGCTCGCGCGTCGTGCACCGCTCATCGCGCTGCGGGCGCTTGCGCTCGCGCTCGTCATCGCGCTGCTCCTCGACGCCCCTGCCGGCGCGGCACGGCCGGTCGCCGCGTTCGTCGCCCTCGACGCGTCGGCGAGCTGGCGTCGGGGCAATGACACGACCGCGTGGCGCGCCGCCCTCCGCCAGGTGCGTGTCGCCCCGCACGACTCGCTCTACCTCTTCGGCGACAGCGCGCGCGTGGGGGACGCGCCCGACCAGCCGAGTGACCTCGCGTCGCGTGCGCGACCGGCGATCGAGCGCGCACTCGCTGCGGGACGACCACTCACGATCGTGACCGATGGCGAGCTCGATGACCCGGCCGAGCTACCCGCCCTTCCCGCCGGGTCGCGCATCGAGGTAATCGCCCGAGCACCCTCGACCGATCTGGCGGTGATCGCGCTCGATGCGCCACGCGCCGCCGTCGGTGGCGACACGGTGGAGGTCCGCGCGACGGTACGAGCCGCCGACTCGACGCCCGACGGCGCGCGGCTCACCTTCGCGCTGAACGGCCGAGCACTGGCCACGCTCCCGATCGACCCGCTTCCTCCGCGCGGCGAGCGCACCGTCTCCGCGCGCGTGGCCATCACGGCCCCTGATGGCGGGCAGGTATTCGCGGCCGCGCTCTCCGGGGGGGGCGCCGAGCCGGGGAATGATACGCTCGCGACGGTGATCGACGTCGCGCGCGCCGCGCGCGCGGTGCTCGTGTCCACGCGCCCCGACCTGGACGCCCGCTTCATGACGACGGTGCTTCGCGGCGCCATCTCGCTGCCGACGCGCGCCTACTTTCGCGTCGCGCCTGACGAGTGGCGCCTGGAAGGGCCGCTGACACCCATTTCCGAGGCGGAAGTGCGTCGCGCCGTCCGCGACGCCCCACTCCTGGTCGTGCACGGCGACACGGGCTACTTCGGCGCGCCGCGGGCCGCCGGCTTCGGAGCGCTGGCGCTCGTGCCTAACGTTCGTGACACGGTCGGCGAGTGGTATCCGGTGGCGGCCCCGGCATCGCCAATCTCGAGCGCCTTGAGCGGCATCGCGTGGGATTCACTCCCGCCGCTCGTGGCGGGAGCCGGGATTCCGCGCGGCGACTGGGAGGGACTGGTGGTCGCGCGTGCGCGCCAGTTCGACCGGCGCGGGGTGATCGCGGGCGTGGAGCGGCCGCGGCGCGTCGTCACGGTGGCCGCGGCCGGGTTCTGGCGCTGGCGGTTTCGAGGCGGCCGCAGCGCCGACGCGTACGACGCGCTCTGGGGCAGTATATTCGACTGG
This sequence comes from Gemmatimonadaceae bacterium, assembly GCA_025931335.1. GTDB lineage: Bacteria > Gemmatimonadota > Gemmatimonadetes > Gemmatimonadales > Gemmatimonadaceae > JAICNG01. The sequence goes on from JAICNG010000029.1 coordinate 25,123, forward strand.
CTCGCCGCGCACCGAACCGATCCGCGCGCGGCCGTACCCGCCGACGCCATCATCCGCGAGGGGGATGACGTGCGGTGGGTGCGCGGCAGCAGCACAGACACGTCGGTGACCGTGGTGCTCAGGCGGCGCGGCGCCCCCGCGCGCACCGATTCGGTGACGCTGCGCTTCGGCTCGACGGCCACCATTGCGGAGAGCGCGCCACTCGGCGCCGGGGTCTACGACGCGGCGATGGCGGGAGGGTCGGCAATTCTCGTCGTGAACGGGTCCCGTGAGCTGCTGCCGCGCGCACCCACCGTGCAGTCGGGGAGCATCGGCGAAGGCGCGGTGACCGGCGAGCGGCCGCGCCTGCGCGATCGCGGGTGGCCCTTCCTCCTCGCGCTCGTTGCCCTGTGCGCGGAATGGCTGCTGCGCCGCCGCAGCGGGCTGCGCTAACTCAACTCGGGCTCACACTCGATGGCTCGAATCATCCGCCGCGCCGGTGACGTCCCGCGCAAGTCGCTCTGGCAGCGTGTCAAGGACGTTGCGCTCATGGACGTCGGCGTGCTCGTGCGCGGAGGCGTCGCTCCCGGCTCCCTCGAGCGCCTGGAGGAGCTGCTGCTCGAAGCGGACTTTGGCGTGCCGGTGACGCTGCGGCTCGTCGAGGAAGTGGAAGCGAAGGCGACGCGCGGTCAGGTGCGTACGCAGGACGAATTCCTCGGGGCGCTCCGCATCGGCGTGGAGCAGGCCCTGCGCAGCGGGAACAGTGACACTTCGCTTCGCCTGCCTGACGAGCGCCCCGCGGTCATCCTCGTCGTCGGCGTCAATGGTGCCGGGAAGACGACCGCGATCGGCAAGCTCGCGGCTCGCTTTCGCGCCGAGGGGCGCTCCGTGCTCCTCGCCGCGGGTGACACGTTCCGCGCCGGCGCGATCGATCAGCTGCGCATCTGGGCGAATCGCACCGGAGCGGAGTTCGTCGGCGGAAAGCCGGGGGGAGATCCGGCGTCCGTCGCCTTCGATGCGCTCGACGCGGCGATCGCCCGCGGCACAGACATCGTGATCGTCGATACCGCCGGCCGCCTCCACACCCAGGACAATCTGATGAGCGAGCTGCAGAAGGTCGGCCGCGTGATCGGCAAGCGGCTCCCTGGCGCACCTCACGAGACCCTGCTCGTGCTCGACGCGACGATCGGGCAGAACGCGGTGGCGCAGGCGCGCTCGTTCGCGCAGTCCATGCCACTGACGGGCGTGATCGTGACGAAGCTGGATGGGACCGCGCGCGGCGGGATCGTCATCGCCGTGCACGAAGCGATCGACGTGCCGATCAAGTTCGTTGGAGTGGGCGAGAGCGCCGATGATCTGCTCGAGTTCGACGCGCAGGAATACGCCCGGGAGCTGCTGGAAGAATGAGCCGAGGGGATCGCGGGGATCGTGGGGATCGGGGGGATCGAGGGGTGGCGCAGCCCTCCGGATCCCCTCGGACCCTTCGATCCCTGAGTACCCCCGCGATGTACCTGAAGGGCGTTGGCCCAGCGCGCGCCGAAGCACTGCGACGACTCGGCATCATCACCGCCGAGGATCTGCTCTATCACCTGCCGCATCGCTACGAGGACGCGAGCACGGTCGCGCCGATCGCATCGCTCGAGCCGGGCATGGACGCGACGGTCATCGGCACGGTCGTCTCGAAAGGCGTGATCCCGACGCGCAAGGGACTCCGCATCTTTCAGGCGGTCGTACGCGACGACAGCGGAATGATCGAGGTCTCGTGGCCTGGGCAGCCATTCCTCGACCGGACCATCCGGAAGAACGACGTGCTCCTCCTCACCGGGCCCGTTCGCTTCTTCCACGGACGCCAGCTCCACCCACGGGAGTTCGTCAACCTCGGTGAAGAAGCGGAGGGTACCCACGAAGGACGCGTCCTCTCCGTGTACCCGGCCACGGAGGGGATGTCGTTCAAGCAGATCCGCGCCCTCGTCGACCAGCACCTCGACGCACTGCTCGCGCTCGTCACCGAGTATCTCCCCCCGTCCGTTCTCGCTCGCGTGGGATCGCCGCCGCTCGGTGAGGCACTGCGCGCCGTCCATCGTCCCACGTCGATCGCCGATGCGATGCGCGGCCGGGTGCGTCTCGCCTTCGAGGAGCTTCTGTTCGTTCACATTCTCCAGTTGCGCGCGCGCGCCCTCGCACGCGAGCGCCGGGCGGGGATCACGTTCGCGAACAAGCGCGAGCTGACCTCCGCGCTCAAGACCGCGCTTCCGTTCGAGCTCACCCGCGCACAAACGCGAGCGATCCGCGAAATCGTGGAGGACATGGCATCGCCGCGGCGCATGCACCGGCTGTTGCAGGGCGACGTCGGAAGCGGCAAGACCGTCGTGGCGCTCTTCGCCGCGCTTCTCGCGGTAGAGAACGGCTATCAGGCCGCGATCATGGCACCCACGGAGCTCCTCGCCGAGCAACATGCGCGGACGCTCGAGAGCATGCTTCAGCCGCTGGACATTCGCCCGGTGCTCGTGACTGGAAGTCTGGGCGCCCGCGAGCGGCGCGCCGCCTCGGAGCGCCTCGCGTCAGGCGCACCGCTCATCGCCGTCGGAACGCACGCCCTCGTCGAGCAGCGCACGACGTTTGGACGACTGGGGCTGGCCGTGATCGACGAGCAGCACCGCTTTGGGGTAGAGCAGCGAGCTGCCCTCGGACAAAAGGGCGAGCGCCCGGATGTGTTGCTCATGAGCGCGACGCCGATTCCGCGCTCGCTCGCCCTCACGCTCTATGGCGATCTCGATCTGAGTACGCTCGACGAGCGGCCTCCCGGCCGCCTTCCCGTTCGCACCGCGCTTCGACCAGAGTCGGCGCGCGCGCGCATCCTCGAGTTCGTCGACCGCGAGCTCGAGAAGGGGCGACAGGCGTACGTGGTCTATCCGGTGATCGATGAGTCCGAGAAGACCGATCTCAAGGCGGCGACGACGATGTACGAGGCGCTCGCCTCGGGACCATTCGCGCACCGCCGGCTGGCGCTTCTCCACGGACGGGTGGCCGCGGCCGAGCGGGACGCGACGATGCGGCGATTCCGCGATGCGGAGATCGATGTGCTCGTGGCGACGACGGTGATCGAGGTCGGCATCGATGTGCCGAACGCGACGGTCATGCTCATCGAGCATCCCGAGCGATTCGGGCTGTCGCAGCTGCACCAGCTCCGCGGGCGCGTGGGGCGGGGCGCCGACGCGGCGTATTGCATCCTCCTGGGCGACGTTGGCGATGAGGCACGCCAGCGCCTCGAGATCTTCGCCGGCACTGAAGATGGCTTCGAGATCGCGCGAGCCGACCTGACCCTGCGCGGTATGGGCGATCTCTTCGGTCAGCGACAGAGCGGAGTGCCGACCTTCCGCGTGGCCGATCCGATCCGCGACGAGGAGCTCAACCTCGTGGCTCAGCAGGTGGCATCGGAGATCCTCGAGCAGGATCCGGAGCTCTCCCGCGCGGAGCACACCGGAATGCGACGCGTCCTCGGCGAGCGCTACGGGCGCGCAATCGAGCTGTTTCGGGTAGGGTAGGGCGCGCTGGGCGGCCTACGGTCTCGAGCCGAGGCGACGCTTGATGCGCGTGAGCTCCTCGTTCGTCTTGACGAGCTCGTCCTTGAGCGTCTGAATTTCCTTTCGTAACGCCTCTTCACGCGCCACCGCCGCCTGACGCGCGGCCACGTTGGCGCTGTCGCTGGCCTGCGATGCGGAGTCCACCGCGTTGAGCAGGTGTCGGAGGATTCGGGCTTCCGACATGTGGGCCGTCATCGCCGTGTCGGCGAGATACGCGTCGAGGTTGCGTTTCGCCTCATCGCGGTCGGCGCGGGAGGTCGCCGACTCCAGTCGCAGAATGGCGCGCCAGTACGCCGCCTCGCGGGCTTCCATTGTTGCCGGATGGGCCTCGACGAACTCGGCGAGAACGCGATCCGCTTCGTCGCGTTGCCCCGCGGCGGCGGCAATGCGTGCACGCGTCACCACGGCGACGAGCTGTTCGGCCACAGTGGGTTCCGGCGGCCGCTGATGGCGCGCGACGCACCCCAGTGTCAGGGCCGCTGCACTGACCAGCAGCAGCCGCTTCACGCCGGCTCACCCACCGTAAGCTCGCTCGACAGCGCCATCGACGGGCGGCCGGCGTGCACGGGCATCGTGATCGTAAAGGTGGTGCCCACCGCGAGCGTACTGTCGGCGACGATCGTTCCGCCGTGCGCGACGACGATCTGCTTGGCGATCGCCAGCCCCAATCCCGTCCCTCCGAGGGACGATGGTCCCTGGTTGTCCGCCTGGAAGAACTTCTCGAAGATGTGGGGCAGCTGCGACGGCGGGATCCCCGCGCCCGTGTCGATCACCGAAAGCTGAAGGTGATCGTCGAGCGACTCGACGCGCAGCCGAATGTGGCCGTCGCGCTCGGTGAACTTGAATGCGTTCGACAGCAGGTTCCCGAGCACCTCGTTCATCCGGTCGGCATCCCAGTGCACTTCGCTCGGCAGGTCGTCGCCATGCTCGACCTCGAAGTGAATGCCGCGCTGAAGGGACAGCACGCGGAAGGTGCCCTCGAGATCGTGCAGGAACCGGCGCAAGTCCATCGGGCGCGGGAAGATCTTGCCGCCGCCGGCCTCGAAGCGGCTCACGTCGAGCAACTGATGGACGAGGCGTGCCAGTGAGCGCGTTTGCGTGTCGAGCGTTCTGAGGATGTCGCGCTGCCGTGCGGACACCGGCCCGTACACGCCCTCGTCCAGGAGCTGCAGGTAGCCGAGAATCACGTTCAGCGGCGTCTTGATCTCGTGTGACGCAACCGAGATGAACTCGGCTTTCAGCCGGTCGAGCTGCGCGAGCTGCGCCGCCATGGTCCGAAAGCTCCCGGACAGCCGGCCGAATTCGTCGCGTCGCTCGGGCGACACCGATAGTCGATGGCCGAAGTTGCCGTCCGCGACGGCGGCCATCCCCTGCGCGAGGTCGTGCACCGGCCGGCTGATCGATCGCCAGAGGGCAAACGCGATGAGGAGCGCCAGTCCGAGCGCGAGCGCGAGCGCGCCCGCCGAAACCCGCTGTGCCTTCTCGGTGAGCGCGGCGGTGGCCTGTACTCTCTCTCGGGTGCGCTCTCGCAGTGATTGCTGTGCGGCACCGATGGCGCGATCGACGCTGTTGATCGCCGGCACGACGTGGCGGTTCGACAGGGTATCCGCGCTTCGGGTCCTGCCGGCGAGAGCGGCCTGATACTCCAGCGGCGCGTAACGCACGACTGCCGCGATCGCCGCGTCGATCTGATCGGCGGCCTCGCGAAGCTGATAGGTCTCCAGCGTGTCGAGCATCTTGTCGAGCCGCGAGATCTGAAGCGCCATCGCATCGCGGCTCGCGATCTCGGGAATGAACAGCAGCGACATCTCGGCGCCGCGCAGATCCTCAGCCGCGGCGCGCATCCGGCCGAGCAGCAGCGAGGCCGCGAAATCGTTGTCGCGCAGCGCCATGGTCTGGTCGTGCACGCGATCGAGCGACCGCAGCGTGAGACCGAGCGGGAGCAGCAGCACGACGGCGATCGCGAACAAGCCGAGCGCGAGACGGGTGCGGATCGACACGATCAGAACGGAACTCGAGCGCCGAAGGTCACGGTTCGGTAGCGAAGCGTGGGTGCCCCCAGGGCAGGGCGTTGCGGTGAGGGATATGGAATGTTGTCAGGGCGACCATCTCCGCGCAAATCGTAGAGGAAAAGCGCCACACCGCCGAGAAGGGTGATCTGCCCGGCGACGATCCCGGTGTGCGCGCGCCGATCGTGACGCACCGCGCGCTGGTGCAGCGCCTCGGACTCCGCGTCGCCGTAGCGGCCGTCCACCACCGTGCAGAGCTCGGGGGAGCTGTCACAGCGCTCGCGGAGACGCCCGTGTACGCGCTCCGCCGCGTCGTGCTCAATGTACGCGTAGACGCCGAGGGCCACCGTCGCCCCGGCGAGCACCCATTTCCCCACGCGCGCGACACCCCGCCAATCCCGCGACGACTGAGACTCCTGCGCATGCAGCGGGCATGAGAGGGCGACCAGGGCGATGGCTAAGAAGGTGTAGGCGCGCGTCATCGGAAGCCGAAGATCTCCCCCCCGAGCGTTGCAAGGACCACCAGGCGATCGCGGACGACCGGGGGATGCCGGATGGCGCCGCCGGTCCGCCGAGTCCACGCGACCGCCCCCGTCTCTCGTGAAAGGTACCTGATGTCACCGGACACCGTTGCAACCAGCACGCCGTCGCGGAGCAGGAGTGGTGTGGTGGCGGCAATACAGTTCGGCAGCGAATCGCGTCGCACCACATCGGGAGCGTGACGCGGGACACGAAAGAGCGTGCAGGAGCTTCCGAGGGCGAAGACGGTGTCCCCGTGCACCACTGGTGATCCGGGGATCGGCTCCTCGGTGCGGGTCCGCCACTGCGGGCGCCCGCTCGCAAGGTGGATGGCGTCGATCCACCCATCAGGCGAGGTGACCACGACGGTGCTGTCATCGAGCAGCGCGAGTGGCGCCGCGGTCGGCGCCGGAAGGCGAAAGGCGCCGACGATTCCTCCGCTCGTCCGATCGAGCAGGATGAGTGAGTCACGGAGCGTGGCGACGACGACGCGGCGCGCCGTCACCAGCGGTCCCGATCGTGACGGTCCGGTGTTGCGCTTCCACACCACCTGTCCGCGCGCGGCCCCGAGCGCGAAGGTCTCGCCATCGTCGTTCACGCCATACAGCACGGAGTCGCGCAATGCGAGCGGCGCGGAAACGTCGCCGACTGTGGTCTGCCAGATGCGTCCGCCGTCGGTGAGCCGGAGTGCCGTCACCCGCCCGCCCGTTCCCTCCGATGCAACGAACACGCGCCCTCCCGCGGCGACGGGAGAGGTCGAGTACGCGCCGTCCCCGCGCCGGCGCCAGAACGTCGCGCCGCTTCGGGTATCGATCGCGTAGATCCACCGGTCGGTGGACGTGACGAGCGTGACTCGAGACGAAACGGCGGGGAGGCTCGTCACGCCGCGACCGGCATGGGCGCGCCAGACGGGCTGCGGCTCGGCATCGAGCGTCTCGAATACGGAGGGCGCGCGTGTGGGTGTGAGCAGATACTCGCGCGCTTCCACCGGCAAATCGCCCGGCACTGTGCGCGACGCGCCGGCGCATGCGACGTTGACTCCGATCAAGGCCGAAAATAGCTTGCCGATCCACGTCGGTAACCGTCGCAATATCAATGACATCGTCATTCGTCCGTATCGAGGCGCTGCGAGCGCACGTCGGTCGCGTCGCCTCGGTGCGAGGCTGGGTCACGCACCTGCGCTCGTCGGGAAAAGTCGCGTTCATCGTGCTCCGCGACGGCACCGGTGTGCTCCAGTCCGTCATCGTCAAGAACAACGTCGCGCCGGAAGTCTGGGAGCGGTTTCAGCAGTTGACCGTCGAAACCTCCATCGCCGTCACCGGCGAGCTGCGCGAGGACGCGCGGTCGCCCGGCGGAGTGGAGATGAGCGCCGTGGCTCTGGAGATCATCGGTCCGAGCCCCACCGACTACCCCATCCAGCCGAAGGAGCACGGCGTCGATTTCCTGCTCGATCATCGCCATCTCTGGCTCCGCAGCCGGCGTCAACGCGCGATCGCGCGAGTGCGCAACGAGGTGGAGCAGGCCATTCACGATTTCTTCTACGAGCGTGGATTCCTCAGGGTCGATACGCCCATCCTGACCGCCGCGATCGGCGAGCGATCGGGACTGTTCGCGACGGAGTACTTCGACGAGGGCACCGCGTTCCTCGCTCAGACGGGTCAATTGTACGGCGAGGCCGCCGCGGCCGCATTCGGAAAGATCTATACCTTCGGCCCGACCTTTCGTGCCGAGAAATCGAAGACGCGCCGGCACCTCACCGAGTTCTGGATGATCGAGCCGGAGGTCGCGTGGAACGACTCCAACGACAACATGCGCCTCCAGGAGGAGTTCGTCGCGTACCTCGTGCGCCGCGCGCTCGACCGGTGCGCGGAAGAGCTCAAGGAGCTGGAGCGCGACACCTCGCCACTCGAGCGCGTGGTGCCCCCGTTCCCGCGAATTGCCTACACAGAAGCGGTCGAGATTCTCAAAAAGAAAGGGAGCACCATCCAGTGGGGCGACGATCTCGGTGCCGAGGATGAGGCGCTGCTGGTGGAGGATCACGACCGGCCGATCTTCATCTTCAACTACCCCAAGGAGGCGAAAGCCTTCTACATGAAGGAGAATCCCGAGGATCCGCGCACAGTGCTGTGCGATGACTGCCTCGCGCCCGAGGGGTACGGCGAGATCATCGGCGGGAGCCAGCGCGAGGACGACTACGACAAGCTCGTTCAGCGAATCAAGGCCGAGGGGCTGCCAATGGCGGCTTACGGGTGGTACCTCGACCTCAGGAAATACGGGACGTTCACCCACGCCGGGTTCGGTCTCGGGCTCGAGCGAACGGTGGCGTGGATTTGCGGTACGCCGCACATCCGCGAGGTCATCGCCTTTCCGCGGCTCATGAATCGGCTCGCGCCTTGAGTGGGTCAGGGGCCATGGGCCGAGGGCCGGCGCGCTGGGTCAGGGCCAGGGCCACGGGTGCGACCACCCCGACCCTTCACCCGCCCCGGCCCTTAGCCCCTGACCCTCGACCCTGCCTCTTGGCCTGCTCCCATAGCTCGTCGAGGCGCTCGAGGCCCAAGTCCGCGAGGCGCTGTCCACGCGCCTCCGCCATCTCCTCCATCATCTGAAACCTCCGCGCGAACTTCGCGTTGGCGCGATCGAGCGCGAGCGACGCGTGCACGCCGGCTTTCCGGCACATGTTAACACACGCGAACAGAAGGTCCCCAAGTTCTTCTTCCAGTGCGAGATGGCGCTCGTCGAGCACGGGGATTCCGCCCGGGCCCGTCGTCACCGGATTCTCACGCAGCTGCTCGCGAACTTCCGCCAGCTCCTCATCGACCTTCTGCGACGGCCCCTCCACATCGGGCCAGTCGAATCCCACACCAGCGGCGCGATCCTGAAGCCGATGGGCGCGATGAAGCGCAGGGAGATCGACGGGTAGCCCATCGACGATCGACGCGCGCTTCGTTGCCTTCATGTGCTCCCATGATGCGCGCTCACCGCCGCCGTACAGGTGCGGATGGCGGGCGCGCATCTTGGTCACCAGCGCCGCCGCAACGTCGTTCGCCGCGAACGCGCCTCGCTCCTCGGCGATGATCGAGTGGAAGAGCACCTGGAGCAGCACATCGGCGAGCTCCTCTCGAATCTGATCGTCGGCCGCCGCACGCAGCGCGTCGTCGAGCTCGTGTGCCTCTTCCAGGAGATACGGACGCAGCGATGCGTGCGTCTGCGCGGCATCCCACTCGCACCGCGCTCGCAAGTCGCGCATGAGCGCGAGCGCATCTTCAAGCGTCGTCTTGTCTTGCATGGCTCCTCCGAAGCCGGTTATACTACCCGCCCAAGTCGAGACGCGTCAATGCAAGCATCCGAGAAGCGCGCCTGGGTCGAAATCGATCTGGGCGCGTTGCAGCGAAACGCAGCCGCGATCGCGCATCGTGCGCGAGCGCCGCTTCTTCCCATGATCAAGGCCGACGCGTACGGGTTGGGGGCGCTCCCCGTCGCCCGTGTCCTCGAGCCCCTCGAGCCGTGGGGCTACGGAGTGGCGACCATCCTCGAGGGACTGGAGCTCCGCGCGGCGGGGATCACCCGCCCCGTGATCGTCTTTACGCCGCTCTCGCTCGAGGAGCTCAGCGACGTGCGCGCCGCTGGTCTCACGCCATCGCTGTCGCGCACCGAGAGCATCAGCCGCTGGGCCGCCGAGGGTGGCGGTCCCTGGCATCTGTCGATCGACACCGGGATGAATCGCGCGGGCGTCCAGTGGGACGAGGTGGATGAGCTCCGCGACGCCATCGCCCACTGCCCGCCGGAAGGCGCGTATACGCATTTCCACTCCGCCGAGCTCAACGACGGCTCGATCGATCGGCAGGAAGTGAGATTCCAGGAGGCGCTCGCCCGTCTCCCCGAGAGGCCGAGCATTCTGCATGCGGAGAACTCCGCGGCGGTCGCTCGCCGCGACGGGTCGGGTTGGGGCTGCGTGCGCCCGGGGATCTTCCTCTACGGCGTGGGCAGTGGCGACGGAGCGCAGTTGAACCCCGAACCCGTCGTGTACATCCGAGCGCGCGTCATCGACCTGCGGAGGGTCCGAGATGGTGAGACGGTGAGCTATGACGCCACCTACCGCGCCGTGGGCGACCGCACCATCGCCACCCTCGGAGTCGGCTACGCGGATGGGTACCCGCGTGCGCTGTCGAACCGCGGCTGCGCAATGCTGGGTGGGAGGCGCGTCCCGGTGGCGGGCGTCGTGACGATGGACATGACCATGGTCGACGTCACCGACGCTCCATGCGCGTTAGGCGATGTGGCCACGGTCATCGGGAGCGACGCAGGACTGGACGTCGCCGCGGTCGCGTGGACGGCGGGGATGTCGCCGTACGAGCTGCTGACGGGGCTGCGCGGGCGCATCTCCCGCGTGTATCGGTCCGACGGAGTCCGTACGTGACGCGTCGCGCGATCGTGATCGTGCTCGACGGCGTGGGCGTCGGCGCGGCATCCGACGCGGCCGCCTACGGCGACGCGGGGAGCAACACGCTCGGCAATCTCGCTCGCGCCGTCGGCGGACTCGACCTTCCGAATCTCGCGCGTCTGGGACTCGGGCGAGTGATTCCGCTCGAGGGCGTCGATTCGAATCATGCGCCGGCCGGCGCGTGGGGACGCATGCGTCCGGCGTCGGCGGGGAAGGACAGCACGACCGGCCATTGGGAGATCTGCGGCATTCACCTTCGCCAGCCGTTTCCGACGTACCCCAATGGCTTTCCTCCAGCGGTGATCGAGGCTTTCAGCCGGCGCGTTGGCCGCGGAGTTCTCGGCAACGTCGTCTCGAGCGGCACCGAGGTCATCGAGCGGTTCGGCGCGGAGCACGTGCGAACGGCAAAGCTCATCGTCTACACCTCCGCCGATTCCGTCTTTCAGGTGGCGGCGCATGAGGGGGTGGTTCCGCTCGACGAGCTGTACGCCGCCTGCGGCGCCGCGCGCGCGATGCTCGTCGCGCCGCACGACGTGTCCCGGGTGATCGCCCGCCCGTTCGTTGGCGAGGCGGGCCGTTTCACGCGAACACCGAACCGGCGCGACTTCTCGATCGAGCCCCCCTCGGAGACCCTCCTCGACGCGCTCGCGGCAGGCGGCATTCCACGGCGAGGGGTAGGGAAGGTCGACGATCTGTTCGCCCTCCGCTCGATCGCGGCGGAGCACACGCGCGACAACGCCGCCGGGGTGGAGGCCATCCTCCGAGCGTTGCGCGAGATGCCCAGTGGGTTCCTCTTCGCGAACCTAGTAGATTTCGACCAGCTTTGGGGGCACCGAAACGATGCGGCGGGGTTTCACGATGCACTCCGCGCGTTCGATCGCGCCCTGCCCACGCTTCTCTCCGCCCTTCACGAGGACGACCTGCTCTTTCTCACCGCCGATCACGGCAACGACCCCACGACGCCGTCGACCGATCATTCTCGCGAGATCGTCCCCCTGCTCGCGGCGGGGTCGCGACTGCATCCGGTCGACCTCGGGGAGCGGTCCACCTTCAGCGACCTCGGCGCCACCGTCGGCGACTGGCTGGGGATCGGGTTTCGCGGCCGGGGAACCTCGTTTCTGCCCGAGTTGTTGGCGTGACGGGCACCACGCTGGACATTCTCCGCGCCGCCGCGCTCGGCGCGATGATGCGCGCGTACGCACCCTACTCCGGGTTCCGGGTGGGGGCGGCGCTCGAAGACACGAACGGGCACGTGTACGTGGGGTGTAACGTCGAAAACGCGTCGTTCAGCGGGACGATCTGCGCCGAGCGTGGCGCGATCGCGGCGGCGGTCGCCGCCGGGGTGAGGTCGTTCGCGCGGCTCGTGGTCGCGACCGAAGCGACCGAGCCCACTCCTCCATGTGGCGTCTGTCGCCAGGTGCTGGTGGAGTTCGCCCCCGCGATCGAGGTCGTGAGCGTGACGGCGGCGGGCGAAGAGGCACGCTGGACGCTCGACGCACTTCTTCCGTCTCCGTTCACGCCCCAATCTCTCACGCATCAATGAAATCCGGTCGCGTGGTGCCATGGACAGCTTCGAACTTGAAGGACGGAGTACTCGTCTTGCCTAAACGTATTGCCGTGCTCCTCGCCGCCGTCTCGGTCGTGGTGGCCGTGAGCGCATGCTCCGAGGACTTCACCGGTGGCGCCGCCTGTCCCGTGCTCTGCCCGGAGAGCGGGTTCGAGATCGTCAACGACACGCTGGACGCCGTCGTGACGCTCGACTCGACCGTAGTCGGGTTTCCGCTTCCCGGCGATGACGGTCAGCTCACCCTGATGCAGCGATTTGGGGGTGGTGACACGGTCATCACCGCCGGCGTCGTGCGCTTCGACTTCATTCCGAAGACCGTCCCCGTGGGGACATCGACCGATTCCGCGGCGGTGACGAAGATCGATTCGGTCTACCTGCGACTCGCCGTGGTGAGTGGCACCGTGGACAGTCTCAGCCGGCGCGACACCGTCAAGCGCGATCCGGTGACGATCGAGGTGTACGACGTCGATACGACGGCGTCGGACTTCGACACGGCCGCCGTGCGCGCACGCTTTCGACCGGGCACGCTGCTCGGGGCGTTCACCGTTAGGCGCGATTCCCTTCCGGACAGCCTGTTCGTCCGGCTGGATACGGCGGCCTTCCGCGCGCGCGTGCAGGCGGGGCGTCTGCGGGTGGGGCTTCGCATTCGCTCGGACTCCTCGATGCAGGTGCCGATCTCGGCCACCGAGGTCGGCGGGCCGCTCTTCCTGAGGTTCTGGGCGCGCGCTGGCGCCGATACGGTCACGCGCACCGTGACTCCCGCTTCGAGCTCATCGAGCGACGACGGCGAGCTGCCCACCCTCGAGGATTACATGATCATTCTGCGCGGCACGCCCGCTCCGCCGGCGCAGGTGCTCGCCGTGGGTGGGCTGCCCGCGAAGCGCGCCTACATCCGTCTGGCGTTGCCGAGCCGCCTCGTCGACTCGGTGACCGTGGTGCGGGCGGCACTCGTTCTCACGCAGGCGCCTGTCCGCGGGCGCACGGATGACACGGTGCGCGCCGGGGTGCAGGCGAACATCTCGGTTGCGCGCGGGCTGCTGGACGTGGGACGGGCGGCGCTTCTCGTGCGCTCGGTCCCCGGACTGTTCCAGCAGGTACGAGCGCCGGCCGATAGCGGTCTCGTTCGCTTCGAGCTCGCGAGCACGATTCCGTTCTGGCGTCTGACGGGGGAAACGGAGCTGCCTCGCGTGATCGTGTTGCGGTCGGAGCGGGAGGGACGGTTCCCTTCGGAGTTCCACTTCTACTCGAACGAGGCGCCGGCAAGCCTACGCCCCCGGGTCGAGATCAGCTACGTTCCTCGCGTCGACTTCTCGCTGCCCTGATGCGCTTCCATCGGCTACTCGCGCTACTCGCTCTCGCCTCTCCGCTCGCGGCGCAGGGCACCCTCAGCACGCAGGGCTTTGGCTATCATCCCGGGCAGATCAGCACGCGCGCGCGTGCGACGGGGGGCGCGCTGGGCGAGTTCGACCCGACGTCGGCGCTCAATCCCGCGGCGCTCGCGTGGTGGGAGCGGTCCGGGGTCGTCCTCGAATACGCGCCTGAATTCCGCCGCGTGACCACGCCGAACACGAGCGAAACCGCCACCGTCGCGCGTTTCCCGCTGTCGGGGGCCGCGATCGCGATCGGCGGCCGCACGATCATCGGGCTCACGCTGTCGACCTTCCTCGATCGCACGTGGGA
>JAICNG010000088.1 GCA_025931335.1 Gemmatimonadaceae bacterium
CGACATTCACCTCTACATCAACTCGCCCGGTGGCAGCGTGTCGGCTGGCCTCGCGATCTACGACACGATGCAGTGGATGAAGAGCCCGGTGAACACGATCTGCATGGGACTCGCGGCCAGCATGGGCGCGTTTCTGCTCGCGGCGGGGCGCAACGGCAAGCGATCGGCGCTCCCCCACTCGCGCATCATGATTCACCAGCCATCCGGTGGCGCCCAGGGTACCGCGGCCGACATCGAAATTCAGGCGCGCGAGATCATCTACCTGCGCGGCAAGATGAACGATCTGATGGCGAAGCACACCGGTCGTCCAGTCGAACAGATCGAGCGTGACATCGACCGTGATCGGTTCATGTCAGCGGACGAAGCGAAGTCGTACGGGATCGTCGATCACGTCATTTCGCATCGCGGCGAGCTCGTCGAGCCGACCAAGCAACCATCGATGACTTTGTGACTTACGGGGGCGTCGCCTCGTGAACGATTTCACAAGGGACGCCCCGGATTTTGCTTGACCCCGTACGGGGACGTCTATTAGCTATCCGCAGCCCCCTCGCCTCAGGGCGGGGACCGGCCTCCCGCATCACGGACCGCCATGTCCCACGATAAACACCTGCGCTGCTCGTTCTGCGGCAAATCGAAAGACTCGGTCCGGAAGTTCATCTCCGGCCCGTCCGTCTACATTTGCAACGAGTGCATCGCTCTCTGCAACGAGATTCTTGCGGAGGACGAGGAGCGCGAGGTAGCCGAGGCGATCACGCAGGTTCCGTCGCCTCACGAAATCAAGGACGTGCTCGACCAGTACGTGATCGGCCAGGAACACGCGAAGAAGGCGTTGTCGGTAGCGGTCTACAACCACTACAAGCGCATCAACTCCGCGTCCACCCGGGACGACGAGGTCGAGCTCGACAAGTCGAACATCCTCCTCATCGGCCCCACCGGCGTCGGCAAGACGCTGCTGGCGCAGACGCTCGCGCGGATCCTCGACGTCCCCTTCACCATCGCGGACGCGACGACGCTCACTGAAGCGGGCTACGTCGGCGAAGACGTCGAGAACATTCTCGTAAGGCTGCTCCAGGCGGGCGAGTTCAACGTCGCCGAGTGCGAGCGCGGCATCGTCTACATCGACGAGATCGACAAGATCGCGCGCAAGTCCGAGAATCCGAGCATCACCCGCGACGTCTCGGGCGAAGGCGTGCAACAGGCGCTGCTCAAGATCCTCGAGGGGACGGTCGCTTCGGTGCCGCCCCAGGGCGGACGGAAGCACCCGCAACAGGAATACATCCAGATCAACACGAAGGACATCCTGTTCATCTGCGGGGGCGCGTTCGACGGTCTCGACAAGATCATCGAGGCCCGTACGGGACGCCGCCAGATCGGCTTCACGAAGGAAGAGATCCTGAGTGGCAAGGCGGACCAGGCCAAGCAGAGCCCGTTCGCCGAAGTCGAGCCTGATGACCTGCTCCGCTACGGGCTCATCCCCGAGCTCGTGGGCCGTCTGCCGGTGAGCGTTGCGCTCGACACGCTCGACGAGGAGTCGCTGGTGCGCATCCTCAAGGAGCCGAAGAACGCCCTCACGAAGCAGTACCAGAAGCTCTTCGATCTCGAGGACGTGAAGCTGACGTTCGAGGAGTCGGCGCTCCGCGGGATCTCGCGAAAGGCGCTGAAGCGTGGGACGGGCGCGCGCGGCCTTCGGGCGATTCTCGAGGAGCTCATGACCGACGTCATGTTCGAGCTCCCCTCACGGGATGACGTGGTCGAGGTCAAGATCACCGAGCCCTGCGTGCTGAACGGAACCGCCCCGCTGCTCGAGATCGCGCCGAAGAGGCAGAAGAAAGAAGCCTAAGGGGTCGAAGGCGGCCGAAGAGATCGAAGGGGTCGAGGGGCATTGCCCGTCGACCCCTTCCCCTTCGACCCCATCGATCCCCTCGATCCCGTCGATCCCTTAGATTCTCCCCCATGCCCCTCATCACCCGCGACGCCGATTCGTACGACGTCCCGGAGCGCCTGCCCGTCCTGCCGCTCCGCGACCTCGTCGTGTTTCCGTACATGGTCGTCCCGCTCCTCGTGGGGCGCACGGCCTCGCTCGCCGCCATCGACGAGGCCGGGCGGGCGGACCGGTGGGTGTTCCTCGTCGCGCAGCGCAGCGCCGACGTGCAGGAGCCGGCCGCGGCCGACCTGTTCCGAGTGGGCGTCATCGGCCGAATCGTCCAGACCACGCGACTGCCGAACGGAACGATCAAGGTGCTCGTCGAGGGCGTCGCGAGGGCCCGCGCCGCGCGCTTTACCACGGCGGAAGGACACCAGCGCGTCACCCTCGCGCCGATACCTCTGGAGCCGGGTGACGACGCCACCGGGCAGGCGATCGAACGGCGCGCCGACGAGCTGTTCGAGGAGTACGTCGCGCTCCACCGGCGTCTTCCCGCCGAGGTGCTTTCGGTAGCACGCGAGGCGGAAACGGCCGACAAGCGCGCCTTCGCCATGGCGGCTCACCTGCTCGTGCGCCTCGAGGATCGCCAGCGTCTGCTCGAGGCGACCACGCGCGCCGACCTCCTCTCACGCATTGCCGAGCAGCTTTCCTCGGAGCTGGAGCTGCTGCGGCTCGAGCGAAAGATCGAGGACGACGTCAAGGGCGCGATCTTCCAGAATCAGCGCGAGTTCTACCTGCACGAGCAGCTGCGCGCCATTCACCGCGAGCTCGGGCAGGAGGAGAGCGACGATTTCGACGAGCTCGAGGCGGCGATCGCGCGCAAGGGCTTCCCGGACTCCGTGCGGGCGCGGGCCGAGCGCGAGCTGCGCAAGCTGCGGCGCACGCCCTCGCTGTCGCCGGAAGCGGCCGTCGCGCGCAACTACCTCGAATGGCTCGTCGCGCTGCCATGGAGCGAGCGCTCGGACGACGCGATCGACGTCGCGCACGCCCGCGAGGTGCTCGAGGAGGACCACTACGGCCTCGAGGAAGTGAAAGACCGGATCCTCGACTACATCGCCGTGCTCGGACGCGTGGGAACGCTCGAAGGTCCTATCCTCTGCCTCGTCGGTCCCCCCGGCGTCGGGAAGACGTCACTCGGCCGCTCCGTCGCCCGCGCGCTGGGCCGCCGGTTCGTTCGCATGTCGCTTGGCGGCGTGCGTGACGAGGCGGAGATTCGTGGGCACCGACGCACCTACATCGGTGCGATGCCGGGGCGCGTCGTGCAGGCGATGCGGCGCGCCGAAGTCATCAACCCCGTGCTCCTGCTCGACGAGGTGGACAAGCTCGGCCAGGATTGGCGCGGGGACCCCGCGGCCGCCCTGCTCGAGGTGCTCGACCCGGAGCAGAACCGCGCCTTCAACGATCACTATCTCGAGGTCGACTACGACCTGTCGTCGGTGCTGTTCGTGACGACCGCGAACTCGCTGGCGAACATCCCGGACGCCCTGCGCGATCGAATGGAGATCATTCGCCTGCCGGGATATCTGGACCACGAGAAGCACGCGATCGCCCGCCGCTTTCTCGTTCCCAAGCAGCTGCGCGCGCATGGCATCGATCCCGCCACGGTGGTGTGGGACGACGCGGCGGTGCCGGCGATCGTGCGCGGATGGACTCGTGAGGCAGGGGTGCGCGAGCTCGAGCGCCGCATCTCGCGCATCGCGCGCAAGCTGGCGCGCGGGCGCGCCGAGCATCACGCGGAGCCGGCCGAGGAGCGCGTGCAGGTGAGCGAGCTTCCCACGCTCCTGGGAACGTCGCCCTTCGACGAGGATGACGTGACGCTGGACGACAAGGTGGGCGTCGCGGCCGGTCTCGCGTACACCTCGGTCGGCGGGGAAGTGCTCGAGATCGAGGTCAGTGTCGTGCCCGGTCGCGGAAAGCTGCAGCTCACGGGCGCGCTGGGCGATGTGATGAAGGAATCGGCCACGGCCGCGATCAGCTACGCGCGGGCGCGGGCCAAGCCGCTCGGGCTCGAGCCCGATTTCCACCGCACGCGCGACATCCACATCCACATCCCCTCCGGTGCGACGCCCAAGGACGGCCCCTCGGCGGGCATCGCGATCGCCAGCGCGGTCGTGAGCGCTCTGACGGGCATCCCCGTGCGTGGGGGAGTCGCGATGACCGGAGAGATCACGCTGCGGGGACGCGTCCTCCCGATTGGAGGACTCAAGGAGAAATCGGTCGCCGCGTTGCGCACGGGGATTCGCGAGGTCGTCATTCCGCGCGGGAACGCGCGCGAGCTGCCCGAGCTGCCGGAGGAGGTGCGATCGTCGGTCCACTTTCACGTGGTGTCGAGCATGGATGAGGTGCTGGCGCACGCGCTGTCGCCCATGACGGCCACGCAGAGTCTGCACGCATCGCAGGTCGCACACTGATGACGACCGCCCGGGAGGCCGATCCGCTCGTCATCCGACGGCTCGAATTCCTCGGCGGACAGGCGTCTCCCGCGGGTTGGAAGCCCACCAGCGAGCTTCCGGAGGTCGCGTTCAGCGGACGGTCGAACGTCGGGAAGTCCTCACTCCTGAACAAGCTCGTCAAGCGGAAAGCACTTGCCCGCGTGAGCTCGACGCCCGGCAAAACACGCGAGATCAACTTCTTTCGCGTGAACGACGCCTTCCACCTCGTCGACCTGCCCGGCTATGGCTACGCGCGGCTCTCGAAGAGCGCGCGTGAGGCGTGGCGTCCCCTGATCGAGGGGTACCTCCGAACGAGCGAGTATCTTCGCGGCGTGGTGCAGCTCATCGACGCACGTCACCCGCCGTCGGGCGATGATCTCCGGATGATGGACTTCCTGGCCACGGTGGGAGTCCCGACGATCGTGGTCGCGACGAAGGTGGACAAGCTCTCGAAAGCGGAGCGGACGAAGACCCTCGTGTCGCTCGCCGCGCGGCTGGGGATCGAGGACGAGCAGCTGATTCCCTTCAGCGCGCGGACGGGCGAGGGGCGCGACGAGCTCGCGCACGCGGTCGTCTCCCTTCTCGCGCAGCCCTCATGGAGAGATCAGTGAGAGCATTCGCCCTGCTGTTGGGAGCTGCGTCGCTCGCGTGTGCGTCCGCGACCGGCGGCGGCGCCCCGGACACCCCCGGCAATCCCACGCGCCCCGAGCAAGCGACGGCGGAGCTCCCCGTGGGATTCGGGACGCTGCACCAGGAGGACATCGCCCTCCGCATTCAGCTCCCGTCGGTACTGGTGCGCGCGATCCCGCTCGACGAATCGGTGATCCGGGTGCTGTCGCCCGATTCGTATCGGGGGCTGCACGAGCTGGTGACGAGCCGGCAGGCCGAGCTCGACGAGCACGCTCGACGGTACGGCGTGCGCCGACCCAGCCTGTGGTATTTCTCGTACTACGGCGTGCAACCCGAGGCGCGCTTTTCTCCGGAGGAGGTCGTCATCACCAGCGCGGGCCGGGTGTTCCGACCGCTGTCGATCGTGCCGCTGACGACCGGCTTCGGCGAACAGCGTCTGGCGCAGCGGGGCGTGCAAACGGCGATCTATCTGTTCGACGACGGGGTCGACGTGAACCTTCCGCTGGTCGTGACCGTTCAGGGCATACCGAGCTCCGGCTGGGAGTCGAACCTGCGACGCATCGAGCGGGAGCGGGCGCTGGTACGCTCGCGGGCTGCGGCCCGGTCGGGAGCCTGAGTTTTCACGTGGCCATGGCGAGTATGGCCGCCACCCATCGGTCCTAACAACGAGA
This sequence comes from Gemmatimonadaceae bacterium, assembly GCA_025931335.1. Lineage (GTDB taxonomy): Bacteria > Gemmatimonadota > Gemmatimonadetes > Gemmatimonadales > Gemmatimonadaceae > JAICNG01. The sequence goes on from JAICNG010000088.1 coordinate 5,658, forward strand.
AATCCGGTCCACCACCATGGTCCTCCGCCCGCTCCGCGCCCTCACTCGCTCACCCAACGCGCGAGTCGTCGAGACCTGGCTCGAGCAGCTCGCCGACGCGCTCGGCCGCCCTGACGCCGATCGCGCCGACATCTGTCGACGGACGCTGGCGGAGCTCTCGTATCCCGACTACGCCGCCAACTGGGAGACGGCCGTCGAGGACGAATCGCTCCCGCCCGCGACGCGGGCCGCCCTGCTGTCGCTCGACCCACGCAACATCACGCTCGAGCCCGAGTACTACGCCGAATGTGACGATGCGAAGTTCCAGCGCGTGAAGCCTCTGCTCTGGCTCTGGTACTCGTTCGATCGCACGGTGCTCGGGGGGCAGAACGTCGATGCCGGCGTGCGGCTGCGGCGCGTCCTCGCGCCGCTGATCTTCAAGCGCGTGGGCGCGAACTTCAAGTGCTTTCAGTTCGTCGAGGTCTCGTTCGGCTACAACCTCGACGTCGGCGATGACGTCGTCGTCCACCGCAACGTCCTGCTCGACGACCGCGGCGGCATCGTGCTGGGCAATCGCGTGTCGATCGCCGACTACGCGAACATCTACTCCCATACACACAGCATCGTCGACCAGAAGGACGTGACGAACCTCGAGACGGTGCTCGAGGACGATGTCCGCATCACCTACCACGCGACGGTGCTGGCGGGTGTCCGCGTCGGCCGGAATGCGATGGTCGGAGCGATGGCCGTGGCGACGAAGGACGTCCGCGCCTTCCACGTGAACGTCGGCATTCCGGCGAAGAGCGTACGCGTGAAGCCGAATGCTCCGGCGGACGCGTATGAGACGGTGAGGCGGCCAGGGAAATAGACTGCGGATTGCGGACTGCGGATTGCGGGTTGCCTCGCGGTTCAACCGCACTCCGTAATCCGCAGTCCGCAATCATCGTACTCTCAGGACGTCCTCGACGGTGCCCGCGTCGCCGCCGCCCAGTAGCGTCGCCACACTCCGCACGTTCGCGCGCTCACTCGGCCACACGAACCGGCGCTCCGCGTCGGCGATCGGCAACCATTCGGCGCGTGTGTGCTCCTCGCCGAGGGTGAGGGGTCCATCGGCGACGACGGCAGCGAAGACGACCGCGAGCATCACGGCGGCCTGCCGATGGAGATAGAAGGGTTGCACCGTGATGTTGTAGAGGCGCTCCACGCGGAGTCCCGTCTCCTCGATCACCTCTCGGATCGCGGCGTTCTCGGGGCGCTCGCCTGGCTCGATGCTGCCATGCACCGTTTCCCACGCGCCGGCGCACCGCACGCCCGGAGCCCGCTCGAGCACGAGGGCATCCCACTCGTCGCCGCGACGCCGAAGCACGAAGACGTCGACGACGCCCACGCGCACTGTCGTGAGATCGCTCAATCCGCCTGACGAGCGCGCCCGAGCAGGGCGTTGATGCGCGCGCTGAGCGCGCGCGGGCGGAACGGCTTGGTGAGGAAATCGCTCGCGCCGTACTCGAAGACGCGCACCTCACTGTCCTCATCGCCCTTGGCCGTCAGCACGATCACCGGGAGCTGTGAGGTTGCGGGGCGAGCCCGGAGGTGGCTCAGCACACCATAGCCGTCGAGCCGGGGCAAGTTCAGGTCGAGCACGACGATGTCCGGAGCGCCACGATCGACCTCATCGAGCGCGAGCACGCCGTCGCCCGCTTCGAGCACGGTGAAGCCTTCGCGCTCGAGCAGCTCGCGCAGCACGCGACGCAGCGGCTCCTCGTCCTCCACGAGCAATACCGTCGCATGCTCCTGGCGGCCCTTCGCGACGGGGGTGAGATCGTCGAGCAGCTCGAACGCCCCCTCGTGACCGGCGCTAAGCGGCGCGGGCTCGGGCTGCGCACCTTTCGCGCTGCCGCGCGCGCCGTCGCGCGCCGCCCCCGCCTGACGAGTGGTCCTCGCCGGCGTCGTTCGGGTCGTCCCCCGCGCGGGGTCGTCCTGGGGGACCTCGAGCACCCGCAGCAACTCCTCGATCGTCGTCTCTCCCCCCACCACACGACTGACCCCGGACTCCCACAGGGAGCGCATTCCTCCCTCGCGCGCCGCATCGGCCACGCGATCGACGCTCTCACCGGCCGAGATGCGCCGCTCGACCTCGGGGTTCGACACGAGCACTTCGACGACCGCCATGCGCCCGCGATACCCCGTCTGCGAGCAGTGATCACACCCGGCCGCCCGGAAGAGCGGCGTGCCCGCGGGGATCCACGGGCGCAGCCGATCGGGGATGGGGTCCATCCACACTTCACGGCATTGCGGGCACACCCGCCGGAGAAGACGCTGGGCGATGATTCCCTTGAGCGCCGCGGCGAGCTTGTAGCTCTCGACGCCAATGTCGGTGAGACGCGTGATCGAGCTTGCGGCATCGATCGTGTGCAGCGTCGTCAGAACCAGGTGGCCGGTGAGTGACGCCTGCACGGCGGTCGCGGCGGTCTCGCGGTCGCGCACCTCGCCGACGAGCACGACGTCCGGATCCTGGCGCAGAATCGAGCGAAGGGCAGCGGCGAAGGTGAGCCCCGCCTTCTCATGCACCTGCACCTGCACGACGCCCTGAAGCCGATACTCGACCGGATCCTCGACGGTCACGATGTTGACGCCGCGCGACTGAATCTGCCGAAGCGCCGAGTAGAGCGTCGTCGTCTTTCCCGATCCGGTGGGGCCGGTGACGAGAATGACGCCTTCCCGCATCTCCAGTAGCCGCTTGATGCGATCGAGCTCGTCGGTGCGCAGGCCCATGCCGTCGAGCGACAGAACGGTCGCCCGCGTGTCGAGGATGCGGACGACGACCTTCTCGCCTTGCGAGGCGGGGAGCGTCGACACGCGCAGGTCGATGGGGACGCCGTTCACGGCGACGCGCGCGCGGCCGTCCTGCGGGCGGAGTCGGTCGGCGATGTCCAGCCCGGACATGATCTTGATGCGCGACACCAGCGGGATGCCGGCCGCCCGAGGCAACACCATCGTCTGCCGCAGCACGCCGTCGATGCGATAGCGCACCGCCACTCCGCCTTCCTCCGGCTCCAGGTGGATGTCGCTGGCGCGCGAGGTAATGCCTTCCGCGAAGATGTGGTCGACCAATCGGATGATCGGCCGCTCGGCGGACGCCTTCTCGCCGCCGAGCTCCATGTCGTCGTGCGACTGCACGTCCGCGATCGCCTGGATGTCGTAGTTCGCGCTGACGTTCTCGAGGATCTTCGACACCACGTTCTCCGGGCGATACAGCTCGTCCAGCCGCTCGGCGATCTTCGTCGGGCTGGCCAGCGACATCTTGACTGTGCGGCCGGTGGCGAAGGCCAGCGTCCGCTCGCAATCGAGATCGTGCGGATCGGCGGTCGCGATTTCGAGCGCGGAGTCGGAGATCGTCAGGGGAATGATGCGGTACTTGCGCGCGAGGGACTCCGGCACCTGCTCGCGGGCCTGCGGCGCGGCGAGCGAGACGTTGGCGATCTTCATGCGGAACCGCGACGCCAGCGCCGTGAGAATCTCGTCGTCGCTGATGAAGCCGCGACGAACCGCGGCCTCCCAGTAGCTATCCTGGGCGGCGCTCTTCAGCACGCCGATCGACTCCTTCGACAGGAGCGTCTCGAGCGTGGGCAACAGCCAATCATCGCGGACGTGACCCTTCGACACAGCGGCTCCATCGCGGACCGACGGCGCCTTCGCCATCGGGCAGGGGTTGGGGCGGGGGATGAGCGCCGGGGTCGCAGACGGGCACCCGGCCGTAACTTAGACGATCGAAGACCGAAACGAGATATTGAGGTTCATGGGCGCTGGGGAAGCGCTGAAGCTACTCCGGCGCCTCCGTAGCTTCACAGCACACGCCACAGCTCAGGCGTCAGATCCACGCTGAACGTCCACCTCCCGTCGCGGAGCCCGCGGCCCACGTCGAAGCGGACGGCGTCGAAGAACAGCAGCGCCCCCGTCCCCACGCTCGGGTACCAGCCCGAGTGGCGCCCCCCGGCGGGTCGCGCCAGAAAAACGACATGGGCGAAGGGCGCCAGCGTCATCCGAGGCGGGGCCTCCCCGAACCGACCCAGCGGAACGGCGACGAACGGCGCGGGCATGCGCCATTCGACGTGCTGGCTGCCCCCGGTTTCCCCCACCAGCTCATGGTACCTGTACCCTGGTCCGCTGACCGGGCCCCCCAGATAGACCAGCGCCTGCGGGGGCACGGCCGGCGAGGTCGCCTGAACGGCGGCGATCGTCGTCCGCGAGACGAAGCGGTGAGCGCCGAACGGCCGCTCGAGCGACGCATCGACAGCGCCGCGAATTGTCCGCGGATCGCTCGGTGCCAGCGGGCCACGCTCTCGAAACCACACCGCGCGGGCCTCGCCCCGCACGCGCAGCTCCGTGTCGCCGATGAAGAGCGACGTCGCTCGATCGAACGACAGCGCGAGCCGGCGCGCGCTGGCATCCAGCGCGTCGATCACCGGCTCGTACCGGCCCCGTGATGGCGACGCGACGACACGCACGGGCTCGTGATGCTCGTACGCCCCCGTCAGCCGCCACCGCATGCCTAACGCGGAACCGAGGTCGGCGGCGAGCCCGATGGCGCGCACGTCGAACGGCTGGGTGTAGTCGCTCCCGAACTCCTGCGCCGCGATCGAGTTGACGAGCCCGGACCGCTCGACGATGTCCCCGGCGTCGCGATACTCCCGCTCGGCGAACAGCGTCACGCCCACGCCGCTGGCGCGCAGCCACGACAGCTGGGCTCGCGCCTTGAGCTGCTCATCGTCCAGGCCATAACGAGCCTGGAGCACCGCGCGGACCCCGCTCCCCAGGGCACGCGCAACGCCAGCGCCCAGTGCCAGCCCCTCGGCGCGTCGCACTCGCGCAACGTCCGAGACGCCGCGCGCGGACGCCGTCGCTCCCCTGCTCCGCGCGAGCGCCTGCGCGCGCACGAGACGCCGCGCCTCTTCCTGGATGACGCGCACCTCCGGGTCGGTGGGAGCGCGAACATCCGGTGGCAGCGAATCGAGAATCGCGCCGCCCCACCGATGCGCCTCCATCACGCGCCGTGGGGCCTGCACGATCTCGGGGCCGTTGAACAGCGCGAGATCGAGCCCGAGGTTCACGTCATGGCAGCAGATCTCCCAGCGTCCGCGGATGATCCCGCGCACGGGGAAGTCCATCCACGTTCCGGAGCGGCGGATCTCGATTTCCTGGTGCCGCGGGAGCCAGAACGTGCCCGACACGAGCGCATTGTCGAGCACGATGGCCAGGTCCTCGAGCTGTCGATCGACGAAGGCCGCGCGGGTGAAGTTGAACGCCATGCGCACGAGCTGGGCGCTCTCCCGCTCGATGAAGAGCGCCCCGATGACGCGAGGCTGCGTGTCGTCGACCGGGCGCACTCGCACGATCGCCACCGCGATCGTGCGATCGGGCAGTCGCATCTCGATCGAATCGCCGATCGCGAACTCGTACGCCGACAGCCCCTGGGCGCTGAGCGGATGCGGAACGTCGCGCACCTCATCGCCGTCGCCGAGGCGGATCACTTCCGGAAAGTTGTTCTGGACGATACCGAGGTGATCGCGGTGGTAGGCGATGTCGGTCGGCAGGAGGAGCGTGTCCCGCCGGCCGATGATACGCTGCTTGCTCAGGCCGGGAGCGCGCCAGTACACTTCCAGGGCCAGTTCGTCCGCCTTGACGACCTTCGGCGGCTCGGTGAAGCCCTCACCGAGTTGGGCGAGGAAGGTGACGTATCCGCGCGCGATGGCGCGCCAGTCGTGCAGCGCGGTATCGGCGAGCTGCCGCTCGCGGAGCTCGGTGGCGCGGTGCACGAGCGTCATCGTTCGCGCATCGTTCCACTCAGATTGCGCCCTGGCGGGCACGACGAGCGGCCCCAGAAGACAGCACGCGGCTGCGATCGCCGCGAAAAGGTGGAGCATGACGGGCGAATATCGCGGTGCGTGCATCGCGCGGCAAGCGCGCGAACAGTGACGTCGGACCGATTCCTCGCGCGCGCGCGCGGCGCGGGGCGAGCTCGCGCGCTGATCCCTGTGTGGCGCGACGTGCTGCTCGACACCGACACGCCGGTCTCGGCATTCGCCAAGCTCAGGCGAGGGCCGTTCGCGTTTCTGCTCGAGTCCGCACCGGCTGGGGGTGAGACCTGGGCGCGCTACACCTTTCTCGGCACGGAGCCGGGCGGGGCGTGGCGCTTGCGCGACGGCGTGGTGGACGAATGGCATCCCGACCGGGGATGGCATGGCGCGCGCCGCCCCGCGGATCCGATCGCGGATCTCGGCGCTCGGCTTCGCGAATACGAGCCCGTGGCGGTGCCCGAGCTCGGCGCGTTCTGGGGCGGCGCCGTCGGCTATTTCGGGTACGACGTCGTGCGCCTCATCGAGCGGCTGCCGCACCCGCCGGCCCGTGGGCTCGACGTCCCCGACGCGCTCATGGTGCTCACGCGCGCCGTCGTCATCATCGACAACCTGCGAGCCCGGGCCCGCATCGTGATCGGGGTTCCCGTCGAATCGACGATGGACGATGACGAGCTCCAGTCCCGCTACGACGAAGCGCAGCGAGAGATCGACACGCTCTCGGCCCGCTTGCGCGAGCCGGTGGATCTGCCCGCGCTCGACGTCGAGGGGCAGCCGTCGCTCACCGAAGCGCACAGCTCGATCAGTCGGCCCGATTTCGAGGACGGCGTGCGGCGCATCAAGGAGTACATCCTGGCGGGTGACGCGTTTCAGGTGCTGCTCGCGCGCCGTCTCGCGATGCCCCTCGATTTCGATCCGAGCACGCTCTATCGCGCGCTGCGCGCCCTCAATCCGTCGCCCTACATGTTTCACCTCGTGCTCGATGACGTGGAGCTGGTAGGGTCGAGTCCCGAGCTGTTGGTGCGCGTCGCCGGCGGACGACTCACGGTGCGGCCGATCGCCGGCACGCGCCCGCGCGGCCTCACGCCTGACGAGGACGCCGCGCTCGCCGCCGAGCTGCTCGCCGACGAGAAGGAGCGCGCCGAGCACATCATGCTCGTGGACCTGGGCCGTAATGACGTGGGGCGTGTCGCGCGATTCGGCTCCGTCGAGGTGAGCGAGCTGTTCGGGGTGGAGCGCTACAGCCACGTGCTGCACCTGGTGAGCCAGGTGGACGGCGCGCTCGGGCCGGAGCGCGACGCGCTGGACGCGCTGCGCGCGACGTTCCCGGCCGGGACGATGACCGGGGCGCCCAAGGTGCGCGCGATGGAGATCATCGACGAGCTCGAGCCGGAGCGGCGGGGTCCCTACGCCGGCGCGATCGGCTACATCGCCGCTGGCGCCACGCGGATGGATCTCGCGATCACGATTCGAACGTGCGTGATCGCGGGCGGCGTGGCGTCGGTCTCCGCCGGCGCGGGGATCGTGGCCGATTCCGTCCCGGAGCGGGAGTGGGAGGAGACGGAGAACAAGGCTCGCGCTCTGCTGCTCGCCATCGCAATGGCTCGGCGCGCGCTAGAAGCGGGCGCGATCTCACGCCATATTTGACCGCTCATGCGTCTGAAGCTCGTCGGCACCGATGGCGCGCAGTCCTTCGAGCTGCGCGAAGGCCCGCCACTGGTCGTGGGGCGCGCGCCAAATAGCGACATCCCCATCTTCGATCCCACCATCTCGCGCCGGCACGCCGAGATCGAGTGTGGCGATGCCGGGTTCGCCATCCGGGATCTCGGCTCGAGCAATGGGACGTACGTGAACGGTGAGCGGGTGACGCAGCGCGCGATCGCCCCGGGCGACGTGCTGACGTTCGGAAAGGTGTCGTTCAAGGTGGCGGAGGCGCCCGACCTTCCCCCGCCCCCAGCGCGAACGTCGCCGGCGCATACCACACCCGACACGGGACCGCGCGCCGGAGGCACGATCCGGCGGCAGCTCCCAGCCCTGGGTACGCGCGGGATCCTCTCCAGCCGTCTCCGTGGTCCGGACATCACGGCCTCCCCGACCGATGACGCCAGCCAGGATGAGCGTCGGCTCGCGCTGCTGGTGGAGATCGCGAAGGGGCTTTCCGGCGCGGTGGACATCGATCGACTGCTGGACAAGATCGCGACGTACGTCTTTCAGATCTTCGACGCGGACCGCGTCGCCATCAATCTGCTCGGCGACAAGGGCGAGATGGTGCCGAAGATCTCGCGCGACCGTCGCGGCACCGAGGCCGGGCGTACGGTGCCGCAGTCGATCGCGCGGAAGGTGATTCAGGAAAAGGTCGCCGTGCTCACGGACAACGCGCCGGAAGATGAGCGGTTCGGGGGACAGTCGATTCTGCTGCAGAGCGTGCGCTCAGCGATGTGCGCTCCGCTGCTGGGCACCGATCACGAAGTGCAGGGCGTGCTCTACGTGGACAATCAAGCGGCGACGCACCAGTTCGGCGACGAGGACCTGGACTTTCTCGTGGCGTTCTCCGGCATCGGAGGGGTGGCGATCGAGAACAGCAAGTTCGGCGAGCGCATTCGAAAGGAAGCGCTGGTGCGGAGCAACTTCGAGCGCTACTTCGCCCCGTCGCTCGCCGCACG
>JAICNG010000055.1 GCA_025931335.1 Gemmatimonadaceae bacterium
CGCGCGAACAGGAGCGCGCGCCATCCGAGGTCGGCGCGAGTGAGCGATGACGCTTCCTCGTGCGGCTGCGTATCGGCCGCGCTCCGCCACCGTCCCGTGTCCCGGCGCGGAACGGAATCGCCGTACAGTTTGCCAAGGGCGGCCGCCAGCCTCGGATCATCACGTCGCGCCAGTCCCAGCTCGAAGCTCTCCGCGAATCGCCACTGGCGAAGCGAGATCGCGTACTGCGAATCGCGCCGTGAGGGAATCGTGAGGTCGGGCAGCGCCGTGACCAGCGGCAGCGCGAATCCCTCCTCGAACCGCCTGACGAGCTCACCGGGGAGCGGACATCCGAGCTGTTCCGCGATCGTGACTCCGTACCAGAGCCCGCGGTGCGCGAACACGTGATAGTTCTCACCCTCGTACCAGGAGCCGTCGGGGAGCAGCCCTCGCGCGAGATGCGCCGCGATCCCCGACGGGCCGAAGATCGCCTGCTCGACGAGGGACGCGTCGTCGAGCAGTCGTCCCGCGGAGAGAAGCGCGGCGGCGTTCCACACCTGCCGGTTCGAGTCTCCCTCGTCGAACGAGGCGATGAGCCTCGCGCTCGGCTCGATGACCCGTTCACGAACGCGTGCTCCCAGCGCGCGCGCCTCGCCAGCCGTCTCGACCAGCGACAGGGCGACGCACAGCTGCAAGAGCCAGATGGACTCGAGGTAGGTGCTGAAGAAGGGACGGGTGGGACCGAGAGCGTTGTCCCGGTTGGGATAGCCGAGATAGCGGTCGGCGTACGCGTCGAGGATGCGCGTGGCGAGATTCACCAACGCCGGCTCGCCACTGAGCGCGTGCAGCGTCGCCGCATGCGCGGCGCGCTCCGCGAGCCACAGCTGATACGACATGACCCACCACAGGTAGTCGCGCTCGCGGGAGTATGTCGCGCCACAGCGGGGACAATTGTGGGCGCGCGGCGAAAAGGGGTCGAATCGGAGGAGCGCGCCATCGGTCACGCAGCGGCCGCCCTCCCGGGACAGCAGCGCCTTCTCGTGAGGCACCGAGAACCCCTCGGCGAGCAAGCGCTCGAGCTCGCCGCGAAGCGACGTCGCGAGGGGGGCGAGCGGACCGGCGGCCAGCGAGCGTCGAGCGGCGAGTGCTTCGCGGTCGAGGAGGAGAGTCACGGGTGGGCTGGGGCTCGACGTCGGTGTCGTGAGTTACGAAAGCCGCAGATGAACGAAAGTATTGCCGTTCGTCGTGCCCCGCGCATTCGCAGGATGCTGTCGTTGGGTCGTTGCAAAGAAGGGTCTTCAGGGATCTCCGGGAATGGTCCGAATGCCGGGGCCACGGACAGCCAGACTGCGAACTGACCCGTATAACAACACGAATTGCCCGAATTGCTCCCGGCGCCGCGCAATTCTCGGCGCGAGCCCACCGACCCATTCTTTGTTCGTGGGGAGCCGAGCGCAAAGGGCGCGACGCGATTCGCGCAATTCGTGTCGTTATTCGGGGCAGTCGGCAGTTCCGCCGTCCGTGGCCGCTTGAGGACCGTAGCCAGGCGTGGCCGTTCCGGTCCTTTGCGGCCACCTGCGGTTCCAAAGAGGCCCATGCGCGCGAAACGCCTTTCAGGATCGAAGGCACGGAGATCATCCACTAGTTGACGCTCCACCGCGCGACGGTGGCGAGCTCCCCGCGGAGGTCCATCGTCACACCCTGCACGCGGCGCGACACGCCCTGGAGACCACGCGCATGGTACAGCCAGGCGACTGGCATCTCGCGCGCGAGCTCTCGCTGGACGTTGCGCCACGCGTCGCGCCGGGCTTCGTCGCCGGCCGCGGTGCGGGCAGCAGCGAGGAGCGCATCGAGCCGATCGGTGTGGAACCCGGCGTAGTCGAGGGCGCCGCCCGCCAGCCGCGAATCGAACATCGAGGCGAGATACCCGAGCGAGAGGTCGCCAGGAACGCCCGTGATGAGGGCATCGAAGCGCTTGTCGCGAGCGCGCGCCTCGGCCAGAAACGCGCCCATCTCCCGCTGCCGGATCTCCATGCGAATCCCCAGGTCGGCGAGGTCCGCCTGAATGAGCTGCTCGGCGGCGTTGTCCGCGCTGCCGACCGTGAGCAGCTCGAAGGTGAACGCCGCGCCGCGGCGCGTGCGCATGCCGTCGCGACCACGAAGCCATCCGGCGCTGTCGAGCAGCGCCGCCGCGTGCGCCGTGTCGCGCCGCGGCGCTCCCGAGAGTGAGAACGGATGATCGGGGGAGACGGGCCCGGCCGCCGGGGTCGCGAACCCCGCGAGCGCCGCGACGATGATGCGCTCGCGATCGATGGCCAGCGCGATGGCACGCCGCACGCGCGCGTCATCGAACGGGGGCGCGTGCGGGTTGAACACGATTCCGTACGAGACGAGCACCGGGTAGTCGAGCACGCGCAGCGCGGGATCGGCGGCCGCGAGGCTCGCCATCGACGGAGAGATGCCGGCCATGTCGAGCTCCTGGCTCACGAGCCCGGCGAACTTCGTCGACGCCTCGTCCACCACCGCGACCACCAGGCGCTCGAGCGCCGGCGGTCCACCTAACGATCGCGGAAACGCCTCGTTGCGGACGAACGTCCACCGCTGTCCCGGCCGCCGGTCCACGAACCGGAACGGCCCGTTGCCTACCGGCCGCTCGCCGAACGGCGCGCGACGCAGCTCCGACCGCGTCACCGCCGCGAGCAGGTGCGCCGGCGCCACCGGCTGCTCGCAGAGGACGAGGGGGAAACGCGACTGCGCGCGCGCGAAGCGAATCACGACCGTCGAGTCGTCGGGGGCGTCGACCGCGTCGATGTCGGCCAGCTCGGCGAATCGCGGCGAGCCGGTCGCCGCGTCGCGCACCGCGTCCAGCGTGAAGCGCACATCGCGCGCGGTCGTCGGCTCCCCGTCGTGCCACCGAACGTCGGTCGCGAGCCGCAGGCGCAGCACGCGTCGATCCGGTGACCACGCCCACGACCGCGCCAGGTAGGGCACGGGCTCGAGTGCGGCATCGTACCGCGCCAGCGTCACGAACAGTGCGTACCGCTGCACCTGGCGCGCCATGGGATGCAGCGTGACGAGCGGATTCGCCGACTCGAGGTCGGCGCCCGACGCGATGACGACGGTATCGGCGCGGCGGGCGGGGGGCGCACACGCCAGGACCAGCAGGAGGAGCGCGACAGTTGACGCGCTTCGCGTCGGCGGCATCATCACGCCATGCGTAACGCCGTTCGCCACCTCGTGAGCAGCGCCATCCTCTTCTGGATCGTGCTCACCATCACCTTTCTTCTCACGCGCGCCGCTCCTGGTGATCCGACGACGCTGTTGATCGCTCCGGGCGCGAGCGCGGAAGAGCAGGCGCGCATGCGCGCGGAGCTCGGACTCGACGCGCCGCTGCTCGTACAATATGCACGGTGGGCAGGCCGGCTGTTCAAGGGCGATCTGGGCGAAAGCTTCGCGCGGCGAGCGCCGGTCAGTACCGTCCTCGCCGAAGCGATTCCGGTTTCGGTGGGACTGGGAGCGATCTCGATGGCGCTCACCTTCCTGCTCGGCATCGCGATCGGGATGTATCAGGCCGCGCGCCGGGGGACGGTCTCCGATCGCGCGCTGACGATCGCGACGACCACGGTATACGCGGCACCGAGCTTCTGGCTGGCGCTCGCGCTCATCGCGACGTTCACGTATGGCGCCGCCCGGTGGGGTTTCCCCGCCTGGCTGCGGCTCCCGGCGTTCGGCATGCGCGACCCGGCATCGGACGCGACGGGACTGTCCGCGCTCGCTGATCTCGCGCGTCACGCCGTGCTCCCCGTGCTCACCCTCGCGGCGATCGGCGCGGCGGGCATCGCGCGGTACTCGCGCACGATCGCGGCGGACCTGCTCTCACAGGACTTCGTGCGCACGGCGCGAGCAAAAGGCGCGACGCCGGGCCGCGTGTACCTCCGGCACGTGCTCTCGAACGCCTGGCCGCCGCTCATCGTGCTGCTCGCGCTGGCGATTCCGGGTCTGCTCGCCGGCTCCGTGTTCGTCGAAGGGGTCTTCGCGTGGCCCGGGATGGGTCGCGTGACACTCGCGGCGGTCGCGGCGCGCGACTATCCCGTGATCCTCGGCGCGACCGCCGTCTACGCCGCGGCCGTCATCCTCGCGAATCTCGCGGCGGATCTCGCGCTGCCGCTCGTCGACCCGCGTCGTCGCGCGTGATGCCCTCCCTCAAACGCGACGTGGCCGTCCCGCTCGTGCTCCTCGCGCTGCTCACACTGGGCGCCATCGCGGTGCCGACCCTGTCCACCGATGATCCGCGCGCGATGGGCGATGTGATCGCGCAGCGCTTTCTGCCCCCCTTCACCACCGACGGTCACGGCGGCTTTCACCTGCTCGGGACCGACCGGTTCGGGCGCGACATCTTCGCTCGCACGATGCTCGCGGCCCGCGTGTCGCTGGTGATTGGCGTCCTCGGCTCGCTGCTCGCCGGGGCCATCGGCATTGCGCTCGGCGCGTTCTCGGCCTGGCGCGGCGGCGTGGTCGATCGATTGCTGATGAGCGCCGCCGACGCCCTGCTCGCGATTCCTCGATTGATTCTGCTGCTCGTGTGCGCGGCGCTGTGGCGCCCGGGCATGTGGACCGTGATCGCGGTGCTCGTGGCGACCGGATGGATGGCGGTCGCGCGACTCGTGCGCGCGGAAGTGCTGGGCCTTCGCTCCCGCCCGTTCGTCGAGGCGGCCTCGGCGCTGGGCGCCCGGCCCTCGCGCATCCTCTGGCGGCACGTTCTGCCCAACGCGTTAGGCTCGGCCACCGTGGCCATCACCCTCGGCGTCGGCGGCGCGATCCTGCTCGAGAGCGGATTGTCCTTTCTCGGACTCGGCGTGCAGCCCCCGCAGCCCAGCTGGGGCAACATGATCGCCGATGGGCGCGATGCCATCGTGATCGCGCCGTGGGTGGCTCTGGCGCCGGGGCTGGCACTCATCGTAACGGTGGTCGCGTCGACCTTCCTCGGCGACGCGCTGCGCGATCGATTGGCCGGCGAAAGCGCGACCGCGCTACGCGATCGCGCCTAACGCACGAGCACCGTGGCGATCGCCCGCGGCTCGACAACGATCTCGACGGTCCGTCCATCCCGGACGGGCAACGCCTGGCCCGCCACCTCGTCGAGACGCGACGTGCGCGCGTCGCGAACCGGCCACGAGCAGTGCCACGATCCGCGCACGGTACTATTCGTCACGTTCACGCAGCGCAACACCGTCCATTCACCGTCCTCGCTCACCTTGCACGCGAGGAAGCGGAGACCATCGCCCTCGAGCGAGACTCCGCCCACCGATTCGAGTGGCCGCGTGGCCGATCGCAGCGTCGCCCCCCGAAGTGGGAGCAGAACGTCGTCAGCCGCGCGCTCAATGTCCGCGATCCCCTCGTCGCCGGGACCGTGCGGCAGCAGCGCGAACTCGGCCCGATACGGCCCCGTCGTCTGCGCCGCCGGTGTCGGCACCGGCCATCCCGCGTGTCCCGGTCGCTCCGGCACGTCGTTTCGGGAGAGCGCCCCCACCGCCCGCAGGAGCGTCACCGCGATCGCGCCGTCGCCCATCACCTCGTACTCGCTCAGGCCGTCGGAGATGAGCGCCAACCCGTGCGGCGCGGCGCGGCGGGACACCCACCGGCCGAGCGGCGCGGTGGGTGGTATCACCTCCATCGACCGGGTTGCGGAGGGCTGGACGAGGACCGGGCGTATGACCGGACCGAACATGGCGTCGGCGGTCGTGACGCCTTCGCTGACGCCGGTCGCGAACACGATGCGCAGCCGGTGGTCGCGCGCGCGATTCACCCCCCGCACGGCTACGCGCACGAACCCGGCGCCCGCATCGAGCGTCAACGCCAGTTCGATCTCGTTTCGCGCCACCTCGCGGGAGCGGCCGTCCCGGCCCGACGACCGCGGGAGATCCAGCGCGACGCGCGCGCGAATCTCTCCGCGCAGCGGACCGGCGTGCGTCAACCGAACGTCGACGACGCGTGCGTCACGAACGGTCGGCTCGATCGGGGAGTGCGTGTACAGGTCCCCGGCGTCGCCCACGTCCTCGAACCGAATCAGCGGGGTCCACGAGCGTCCGTGGCGCGGCGACTCCAGGTGAATGACGCCGGCGTCACCGACCGTTACTCGAAGGAGCCCGTTGTCGAGCGATCGCGCGTCGGCCCGAACGGTCTCTACCGGCAGCGCCGGCCCGCCTGACGATTCCCCGGAGGCATCGCCAATCGGCAACGGCCTCACGCCGTAGCCCGGCACGTCGTCCACCCAGGCGACGCACCGGGCAACGTCCACCCGATCGTTATCAGGGTAGTGCCGTGGCGATTCGACGCGGCCCGATCGGGTGCGACGGTCGAGCACCTGCAGCGGCGCTCGGCCGTCCCCCAGCGTGGGTGGCGGCAGTCGCCGTTCCTCGATGTGCACCCCCGCCGATCCGGGTCCAACCGGCTCATGCGCCACGAACCGCACGATCTCCATTTCGGCGACCCCTCGTCGCGTGCGCGGCGCCGCGTTGCGCACGAGCACCTGCGGATGCCACGTCCCGGCCCCGTGCGCAGCGGCGGCATCATGCCCGACGAGATCGAGCACGGCATCCTCGACGATCCCGCGTGCTTCCCGCTCCGCGAAGGCGAATCGCGCATCGGCGGCCGCCGCAACCGCATCGGTGGAGCATCCACACAGCGTATCGTGCGGGTGACATTGCAGCAGCGTGCGCCACGCCGCCCGCAACAACGGCGCGCGTTGCCGCCCTCCGCGCGCCGCGGCAACGGTCGCCCAGGGCTCCGCCTCACGAGTGAGCAACCGCTCGATGCGGGCGTTGCGCCGCTTCTGGTACGCACGTGTCGACCACGTTCCGGGCACCGTCCACGCATAGCCGGGTGAGAACCGTAGCTCGCCTTCGATCTCGGGCAGGTCGCTCGTGCCGGCGGCGCGCTCGACGAACGACGCCACGAACTCGCGCAAGCTGCTTGGACTCACGCGGTCGGGTACCGCCACGCGCGCCAGCGTCGCGACTGCCTCGCCGAGTCGCGATTGTCGAGCATGATGGTCTGCCCCATTGAGCACGAGGAGGGCGCTCGTCCGCGCCCGCGGTGCGAGAAGGTCGCGCAGCTCGTGCCACCGTTCGCGAGCACGCGACTCGTCCGCCGGAAGATTGGCTCCGTACTCGTATCCGCTCGGCGGCAAATGATGGACGAGCGCCGTCGCTCCGCCGGGCGCGCGCCAGCGGAACGCATCGCCACTCGGCCACGTGGGTCCGCCGAGGCCGCGCCACAGGATGATCAGCGGCAGGCCGAAGCCATGGGCGAGCGCGGGGAGGTCGGCGGGATGACCGAACGAGTCCGGACAATACAGCACCGGGAGCGGTGTTCCTCCGCGGGCGCGCACTGCACGCGCCCCGGCGAGGAGGTTTCGCACCAGCGCCTCGCCCGATGTCAGCAGCTCGTCGGCGAGCACGTACCACGGTCCCGCCTCGAGTGCGCCGCTGGCGAGTGCGGCCCGCAGCGTTTCGGCGCGATCCGGGCGCACATCGAGGTAGTCGTCGAGCAGCACCGCCTGCCCGTCGAGGAGAAACGTCGAGCGGTCGAGCGGGCTGTCGAGCAGCTCGTCGATCAGGGCGACGAGACGCTGTCGAAAGCGGGCGAACGGCAGGTACCACTCCCGATCCCAATGCGTGTGCGAGACGACGTGCACGTCGAATGGGTCGAGGCGACTCATAGGGGACACATTACAGGCGATGGGTCGAGGAGCAATTCGAGCAATTGGTGTCGTTATTGGGGCAGGCGGTTCAGGCTGTTCGTGGCCGCTGGCGCCGACATCAGCCCTTCAGACATCCCGGAAGCCCCACAGAACAAGAAAGAGGCTCTTCAGAGAATCACCGGGATGGCCTGACGGCTGGCCCGGTTCTCAAGCGGCCACGGACGGCTGGAAATGCCAACTGACCCGTATAACAACACGAATTGCCCGAATTGCTCCCGGCGCCGCGCAACTCTCCGCGCGCAAGCACAACTACCCATTCGTGTTCCTGGGGGAGCCGAGCGCAAAGCGCGCGACACGATTCGCGTAATTCGTGTTGTCATTCGGGTGATTTGGCAGTTCGGCTGTCCGTGGCTCCTCGCGCCGACGTCAGCCCTTCAGACATCCCGGAACGCCCAAAGAACAAAAAAAAGGGCGGCCGAATCGGCCGCCCTTGTGCTTTCGCGGGTGTCAGACCACCGGTCTCCGGCCCGTCACGAGACGGTAGACGATCACGATGAGCGCGATCACCAGGAGCAGGTGGACTATTCCACCAAGGTTTACCACGAAGGCACCGAGGAGCCAAAGGATGAGCAGGATGATGGCAATCGTCCAGAGCATGCGTGCCCCCTGAGTGAGAAGGTGTTCTGTCCGGCGCGCCCTTTCGTAGAGCAACAGGCATGCCGCGCACGACGATCATCCCGCCCTGAACAGCTCGGTCTGGGGCGGTACCGGCGCGTCCGCCGGGGGATAGGTGACCTCACCGTTCTCCACGCGCGCGATGTTCATGAGCGCGTGACGCTCCGTGGTCGCGTCGAGCACGTGACGCACCTCACACCCGCGTGCCACCAATGCGTCGGCGATCAGCGAGCGATGACACCGCCACGGCACCGCCTCGGCGCACATGATCGTGGTGCGCACCTCAGCGGCACCGGCGATCAGACTCGTGATCGCCTCGCGAAACGGCGCCGTCCCCATGTGATCGGCGTAGGCGCGGAAGCTCTCGTTGCGCCACGCGCCGTTCGGCGAGTCGGGGCGCGGCCGCCGGCGACCGCCGAGGGCGGGCTCGTGTCGGTAGGCGACGTCGTGGCTCGCCAGCACCGCGGCCAGCGCATCCTGGTTGAAGTGTGGATAGCGCCTCGACGTGGGAAACGCGCGCACGTCGACCAGCGCACGGATGCCCTCGCGATGCAGGAGCGCGACGAAGTCCTCGAGCGATCTCGTCGAGTGGCCTATCGTGTAGACGGTGATGCTCACTCCGACATTTCCCTCGCGTGCGGCGCCTTCCGGTCGACGGTCCGCTCCCGCTCTTCGTGGCGCCGCGCCGGCGGGTGCTCGGAAAGATGGTGCGCCGATTGGCGTCCAATGAGGATGCGCGTCGCGCGCACATCGTGGCCGATGTCGATCAGCAGGATCGCGAGGTCTCCACTCGCCCACAGAAGTCCCGCGAGAACGATCAAACGACTGCCCTCGGCGAGCAGCGTGGGAATGGCGCCGCTTCCCTGCGTCGTCAGTCCGGTGACGACCTCGGCCACGAGAAGCAGGACGAGGATGAGGGCCATCAGCCGGAAGAGCTTCGCGACGTAGCGGAGTCCCACGTACGGCTCCAGGTCTGCCGCGCGCACCTGCATGATCGCGTGCGGGTCATCACGCCGGTGAGTGGCGCCCTCGCTCATGGCGGCGTCCGCCGGCCCCAGCGGCGCGGCCCCACAGTGCTCACAGACCGTCGAGAGATCGGGGCGTGGCTTTCCGCAGTCCGGACACCGTCCCAGGGCCGCGGCCCTGGTCTCCTGAACCTCACGTGTGCTCGTCATCAGCTGTCTCCTGTGCCGATCCAACGGGCGCGATAGCCCCGTGTATCGATGTGCGCGAACGGACCGTGGCTGCCCGTCCCCGGATAGATGCCGCATCCGCCGATCAGCTGCGGATGGGCGCGCTCCACGCGCTCGACGGCGTCCTGGATGACGCGGGCATCGCGGATGTTCACGCGCCCGTCGCCATTCAGGTCGTCCATCGCGCCGTTGCCATCGTTGTCGATGTAGATGTCGGCCGCGTCTCCATACATGTGCCGACTGAGGGCGGCCCTCCCCCGCGGATCGCCGCCGCCCCGATTGTACTGGGGCGTGCGGAATCCGCTCAGCACCTTCACGCCGCTGGTACGAATGCCCTGCGCTCGCAGCTCGGCGAGCACGAGCTCCATCTTGTCGAGCAGCCGCGTCTCGAGCACGAGGTACTTCGGCCAGACCTCGTACTGGTTCTTCGTCAGGAAGTCGCCGAGACGAAAGTGGTCGCTGACGTAGGTGTTGCGGTTGTCTTGCGTGACCTCGATGAAGCCGCGAGGTGGCGCGTACCGGACTTTGCCCCGCGCACGTTCGTTCGGCCAGCTTCCGAGGTAGTAGAGGCCGATGCGCCCCCGCTGCTTGGCGCTGAACGGCTTGAGCGTGATGACGTTGAAATCCGAGAGGGGACGAATCGCGGCGCCGACCTTGATCGCGACATTCCAGATGCCAGGCGCTTCTGGCGCCAGCACCGAGGTGTCGGCCACCACCGAATCGGCCGTCGCGCCTGACGAGTAGTGCACCTCCGTCCCCTCGGGGAGCGTGTCGGCGCCGAGGGGCGCCCCCGGCTCGCGGAACTGCACGTGAAGCCGTCCACTTTCACCGCGAAGTGGCAGGAACGCCTCCAGGGCGGCCTCGGTGAGGAAGGCCGCGGTGGGCGCGTCGGCGCTCGTCAGGCCGCTCGTGATCGACGCGGTCACTCGCGTGACGCCCGGAACGCCGGGGCGTGCGTCGGCAGTCGCGACGGACCAGGTCCAGCCGAGGGCGAAGGTCACGAGCAGTGCGCCACCCGCGATGTCGAGCAGTCGCTCCGTCCGAGAGGAGACGCCGGCGCGGTGCCAGCGGCTCGTGGGGGGGGACGGGATGTGAAACGCCAGCTCCGCGCCGTGCAGGATGCGCTGGGCGGCGTCGGCGACGGCGCGCTCGACGTCGTGGAGCACCCCGTGATCGCCGCCATCAGGCCCCGGGTCGACGCGCTCGGTCAACTCTCGACAACCGCGCCCGTTGACCTCATCGGCGCGCCCGTGGATGTTGAAGGACTACCCCCTGCTCTCGCATCCGGATTGGCATGGACACCCTTATCGATCTGTGGCACCGCCTTACCGACGTGGAAGCGATTGTCCGCTGGGGCGGCTACGTCGGGCTGACCACCATCGTCTTCGTCGAAACCGGCCTCCTCGTCGGCTTCTTCCTGCCCGGCGACTCGCTGCTGGTCACCGCCGGCCTGCTCGCCTCCCAGCCCGACTTCGGGCTCAACGTCTACCTTCTCGGCCTTCTGCTCTCGGTCGCCGCCATCGCCGGCGACCAGGTGGGCTATTACATCGGCCGAAAGACCGGCCCCCGCATCTTCACCCGCGAGGACTCCCGCTTCTTCAACAAGAGGCACCTCTACCGGGCCCACGAGTTCTACGAGAAGCACGGCGGCAAGACGATCGTTCTCGCGCGATTCATGCCAATCATCCGCACCTTTGCGCCCGTCGTGGCGGGGGTCGCCGACATGCGATATCGGGACTTCGTGTTCTATAACGTCTTCGGCGGGCTGCTCTGGGTATGGACCATGCTGTTCACCGGCTATTTCCTCGGTCGGTGGGTCCCCGGGATCGATCGGCACATCGAAAAGGTTATTGTGGTGGTGATCTTCCTGTCGATTCTGCCGGGGATCATCCACTGGTGGAAGGAACGCCGGCGCACACCGGTCGCGGCCGGCCCCGCGCCGACCGACGTCTGACCGCGATCGCGCCGCCCAGCAATTCACGATAGGTCCGGAGAAACACGCTCATGGCACACACGCTTCCCGCCCTTCCGTACGACTTCGCCGCGCTCGAGCCGCACATCGACGCGAAGACGATGGAGATCCATCATGGCAAGCATCATCAGGCGTACGTCACCAATCTCAACACGGCGCTCGACAAGGCGCCGGAGCTCAAGGACAAGCCGCTCGAGGATGTGCTGAAGAGTCTGAACTCGGTGCCCGAGAGTGTCCGAACCGCCGTGCGCAACAACGGCGGTGGTCATTGGAACCACTCGCTGTTCTGGGTGCTGATGGCGCCGAAGGCCGGCGGTGAGCCGACCGGTGCCCTCGCCAAGGCGATCGGCGCCTCGTTCGGCGACTTCGCGAAGTTCAAGGAGCAGTTCGCCGCGGCCGCGACGGGACGCTTCGGCTCCGGATGGGCCTGGCTACTCAACGATGGCGGAAAGCTCGCGATCACGAGCACACCGAACCAGGACAACCCGCTGATGGACGGCAAGCGGCCGGGCGACGTGCTGCTGGGTCTCGATGTCTGGGAGCACGCGTACTACCTGAAGTACCAGAACCGCCGGCCGGACTACATCGCGGCGTGGTGGAACGTCGTGAACTGGGCGGAGGTGGCGAAGAGATTCGGAAGAGCCTAGGGATCGAGGGGTCGAGGGATCGAGGGGATCATGGGGAAGGAAAGCAAACGGCGGCGCTTGCGCACCGCCGCTTGCTCATCTGATGAGGCGCCAGCGGCGAAGCCGCGGCGCCTTTTCCTTCCCCTGATCCCTCGACCCCCCGACCCCTCGACCCCTATTCTCCTTCGAGGTACGTATACCCCTCGAGTCCTGCCACGTAATCCGCGATGAAGGCGTTCGCCTCTTCCCGCGAGAGCGTTTTCGCCGCGGTGACCTTGCGGCGGAAGGTCGCCAGCAGATCGGAGGCGCGGAACTGCACGTAGTTCAGCACCTCCGTCACCGTGTCGCCGTGCACCATGTCGGTCACCTCGTAGCCGTTAGGCGCGAGGCGAATGTGCACGGCGTTCGTGTCACCGAACAGGTTGTGGAGGTCGCCCAGAATCTCCTGGTAAGCCCCGGTGAGGAAGAAGCCGAGGATGTACGGCTGCCCCTCGTTCCAGGGGTGGAGCTCCAGGCTTGGCTTTCCCTTTCGCCCGCCGGTGAACCGATCGATCTTGCCGTCTGAATCGCACGTCATGTCCTGGAGCGTGCCGCGACGCACCGGCGCCTCATCGAGGCGGTGGATCGGCATGATCGGAAAGAGCTGATCGATCGCCCAGCTGTCGGGAAGCGACTGGAAGACGGAGAAGTTGCAGAAGTACCGGTCGACGAGCGCCGACTCGACTTCCGGGAGCAGATCGGCGTACTCCTCCCGATCGAGCTGCGCGAGCTTGGCGATCTCGTTCACGGTCGCGGTGTAGAGCTGATCCGCCATCGCCCGGCCGCGCAGCGTGAGCACGCCGCTCTTGAAGAGCTCGTGCGCGCGCTCCTTCGCGAAGGTCGCGTCGTGATACACCTCGCGCACGCTTTTCGTCGAGATCGTGTCGTACCCTTCGCGAAGCTCGTGCAGGACGAGATGGTCCTCTTCCGTCGGCACCGGGGGCGACACGGCCACCGCGGACTCGACGTCGATCACGTTCACGAGCAGAAGGGCGTGATGGGCGGTGAGCGCACGCCCCGACTCGGAGATGATGTGCGGCATGGGCAGCCCCTGCTCGCGACACGCTTCTCCGATCGTGTAGATGACGTCGTTCGCGTACTCCTGGAGCGTGTAGTTCACGCTCGAGATCACGGTGGTGCCCGAGCCGTCGTAATCGACGCCGAGTCCCCCGCCCACGTCCACGTGCGTGATGTTCACGCCCAGGCCGCGCAGCTCGGCGTAGAAGCGCGAGACTTCCGCCAGCCCCGCCTTGATGTAGCGAATGTCCGTGATCTGAGAGCCGAGGTGGAAGTGAATCAACCGGAGGATGTCGAGGCGGCCGATCGCGGCGAGCTTGTCGATCATCTTCACCAGCTCACTCGAGGAGAGCCCGAACTTCGACTTCTCCCCACCGCTCTTCGCCCAGCGGCCGAATCCCTCCGACGCCAGCTTGATGCGCACGCCCGCGGTCGGCTGCACGCCGAGCGCGTCCGCCGCCTCGAGCAGCACGTCGAGCTCCGACAGCTGCTCGATCACGATGAAGACCTGGTGGCCGAGCTTCTGGCCCATGAGGGCCAGCCGCATGAACTCGGTGTCCTTGTAGCCGTTGCACACGATGAGGTGATCGGTGCTCTCGCGAAGCGCGAGCACCGCTTGCAGCTCCGGCTTGCTGCCGCACTCGAGGCCCACGCCGTGCGGCGCGCCGAACTGGACGATCTCCTCGACGACGTGGCGTTGCTGATTGACCTTGATCGGGTAGACGGTGGTGTAGCTCCCCTCGTACCCGAACTCGTCGATGGCGGCGCCGAACTTCTGGCTCAGCGATTCGATGCGCGAACGGAGGATCTCGGAGAAGCGCAGCAGGAGTGGGAGTCCCACGCCCTGCTGCTCGAGATCCATCGCCAGCTCGAAGAGGTCGAGCTCGCGCTCGGGGTGTCCCTTGTCGGGGCGGACGACGACGTGTCCCTCCGCGCTGACGTCGAAGTAGCCCAGCCCCCAGCCTTCGATGTTGTAGAGCCGGCGGGAGTCCTCGATCGTCCAGCTTCGCGGCGGCGCGGCGGCCGGAGGGCGCTCAGCGATTCGCGTGGCCATGATGGGCGAATAGTAGTCGGGTCCGCGGCGGAACGGCAGAGACGTCCTCGAGGTGCTCCAGGTGCTCCAAGTGCTCGAGGTGCTCAAGGTGCGCGCGCGTTCCCCTCGAGCACCTCGAGCACCTGGAGCACCTCGAGCACCTAGGGAAAGAGCAGCCGCTCGCGCCACTCGCCGCCGTGTCGCTCGAAGAGTCTCCGCTCGTGCAGCCGACTCGGGCGATTCCGCCAGAACTCGACGCGCGCGGGAATCACGCGGTAGCCGCTCCAGTGCGGCGGGCGCGGCACGTCACGACCCGCGAAGCGCCGCTCCGCGTCTGCGACTCGCGCGTCGAGGTCGGCGTCTCGAGCGAGTGTCTCGCTCTGATCCGACGCCCACGCACCGATCTGGCTCCCGCGCTCGCGCGTGGCGAAATACTCGTCCGCCTCGCGGTCGCTCACCTGCTCGACCGTGCCTTCGACGCGCACCTGGACCTCGAGCGGCTGCCAATGAAAGGTGAGTGCGGCGCGCGGGTTCGCCGCCAGGTCGCGGCCCTTGCGACTGCGGAGATTGGTGTAGAACACGAATCCGCGCTCGTCGACCGCCTTGAGCAGCACGAGACGCGCCGACGGCTGGCCGTCCGCGCCGACCGTCGCCAGCGTCATGGCGGTCGGCTCGGGGAGCAGCGTGCGATCGACGGCCTGCGCCGCCGCGAGCAGGGTGCGAAAATGGGCAAGAGGGTCCATGCTTGAGATTACAGGGATCAGGAGTCGGGAGTCAGGGATCAGGGGGTGTCAGGTGGACAGTGTCCGACAGGTCGTCTCCAGGCGTGCTGCAGCTTCCCAGTCCTCCTGGTGAGCGCGGCCGGGTGGCGGGAGCGGCTGCTGGCGCTCGCTGCACAACTCGAAGGCAAGGTCGACGCAGCCATGGCGCGGCGCGCCGACCGCGCCGGCCGCCGTGATCCGCTCGTCGTTCACGCCTATCGAGGATACGGAACCAGCACACGCGTGCGCATTCGCGGTCGCGTCCTCGAGGACGAGGGCATCCCGGCCGCCGGAGAGCGTGACTCCATGTGGCGGAACATGCTCAGCGCCGTGCGCCGGTTCGAGACCGATGAGGTACCCGGTGCGCGCGTGAGCGTTCGGTTCGCGGACGTCACGCAGGAGCTCGTCACCGATGCCGAGGGCTATTTCGATACGTGGATCTCTCCGCGTGAGGCGCTTCCCGCGGACAAGCTGTGGCACGACGTCGCGCTGGAGCTGCTGGCGCCGCGCGACCCCTCGACACCGCCGCGCCCCGCGATCGGTCGCGTGCTCATCCCGCCGGCGACGGCGAAGCTCGCCGTCATCAGTGACCTCGATGACACCGTCGTGCAAACCGGGGCGACCGATCCCCGCGCGCTCCTCCGCTCGGTGTTCCTCACCAACGCGCGGACACGGCTTCCCTTCCCCGGCGTGGCGGCGCTCTATCGCGCACTTCAGGAGGGGGCCGGCGGCGGCGAGAACAATCCGGTGTTCTACGTCTCGAGCAGCCCGTGGAACCTGCACGACGTGCTCGCCGAGTTTCTCGCCATTCGCGAGATCCCGGAGGGCCCGATCATGCTGCGCGATTGGGGCCTCTCCGAGCGCGAGCTCCTGCCCACATCCCACGGATCACACAAGATCGAGGCGATCCGCGGCATCCTCGATCTCTATCCGACGCTCCCCTTCGTGCTGATCGGCGACTCCGGGCAGGAGGATCCGGAGATCTATCGGGAAATCGTCGCGCGCTATCCGTCGCGCATTCTCGCCATCTACATTCGCAATATCACGCCGGACGCGCGGCGCGCGGAGCGAATCCGCGCCCTCGGCCGCGAGGTGACCGAGGCGCGCAGTGAGCTGCTGCTCGCCGCGCACACGGGCGAGGTCGCCGCACACGCGCTGGACCGGGGCTGGGTCGATGCCGCATCGCTGGAGCGCGTCCTCCGCGAAGTCGATGGCCCCTGACCGGGTCAGGAGTCGCCGTCGAGCGCGTTGCCGAGCATCCCCAGGACGCCGCCCTCCTCTCGCCGCGCACCGCCGGCGCGCGGGGCGGCCGCGATGATCCGATCGGCGAGCCGCGAGAATGGAAGCGTCTGGAGGATCACCCGGCCGGGGCCCGTTAGGCGCACGAAGAACAGCCCCTCCCCCCCGAACAGCGCCGTCTTGATGCCCTTCACCATCTCGATGCTGTAATCGACCGACGGCTGAAACGCGACGAGACACCCAGTGTCGACGCGCAACGTCTCCGACGGCTTGAGGTCGATGGCGTGCAGCGTGCCGGAGGCGTGCAGGAACGCGAGGCCGTCGCCCGTCAACTTCTGGAGGATGAACCCTTCGCCGCCGAAAAAGCCGGCGCCGATGCGGCGGTTGAGCGCGATGCTGACGTCGATGCCCCTCGCCCCGCAGAGAAACGCATCCTTCTGGGCGATCAGCGTGCCGCCCCAGTCCTTCAAGTCGATTGGCTGGATCTTGCCGGGGTAGGGTGACGAGAACGCGACGTCGCGGCGGCGCGGCGCCTGATTCGCGAACAGCGTGATGAAGAACGACTCGCCGGTGAGCATGCGCTTCCCGGCGCCGAGCAGCTTGCCCATTAGCCCGCCGCCGGCACCGGTGGGATCGAGGGTCGTCGCCATCTCGATCCCCTCCTCCATGTACATCATCGCCCCCGCCTCGGCGATGACTCCCTCGCCGGGGTCGAGAGTAACGATTACCGCTTGCAGATCATCACCGATCAACCGGTAGTCGATCACGTCCGCTGGCATGCACGCTCCTCCGACTGTGACGGGACAGGCCTCTCGCGAGCTCTAGAGTATGCGCGGCGCGCGGCGATGTCACCCCCGGATGCACGAACGCCTCACACCGAGAGGCGCGAGGCGTCAATCACACGGCGGCCCCTGCGGTCAGGGACGCGGAGCGGTCGTCGTCGAGGGCGCCGGCTCGCTGAACGTCGGCTTCACGTCCTTGCGCGTCGCGGAGTCGATGCGCGCGCGCGCCGATGCGGCGGTCAGCTCGGCCACGTACCCCGCGCGGTTGAGGCTGGCGGCGGGAGGCAGCGGAGCTTCCGGCTCTGCCTCACGAGTCGTCGGGAGCATCTGCTGGATCTGGCGCGCGAGCGGATCGCGACGCTCCAGCGGCGCCGGCACGTTGACCTCGGGCGATTCCGTCGGCGGGCCCTTGTCGACCGGCGGCTGGCCCATGAGCATCGCCACGGAATCGCGCACCGCCGCGGCCAGGGAATCCACGCTCGGCCGGACGACGGGAGCGGCGGCAGCGCGGGGCCTGCGCGGAGGCGCACGGAACTCGCGAGTCGGCTCGCCGGTCACGCCGCGTGACTCGGTGACGCCGCCACGTCCCAACGCGGCGGCGGCGCCGCCGGCCACGAGCAGCACGACGAGCGCCATGACGAGCTTGCGTCCGCCGCCACGACGCACCGGGCGCGGGGCACTCCGCTCACGACGTCGCCGTGGCGGGCGCTCTCGGCGCACCACCTGGCGGGGCGTGCTCCGCCTGGGCGCAGGCGACCGGGTGGGCGCCGGCGCGATGACTGGCGGCACGGGGCGCGGCGGCGGCGCCGTCGGAATGGGGACGATCTCCTGGCCTGCCCCTTCGACGGTCGCGGGCGCTTCCGTCGCACGCGGCGCTTCGGGCAGCGGCGGCGGGGCCGCCGGCGGCGTCTTGCGTCGCGTCACGATCTCGTCCGTCGAGCGGTCCATCGAGATCCGCGGCATCGCCGAGAGGGGAGAAGGCACCGGGGTTCGTGGTGCGCTCGCCGGGATCGGCGTGATGATGTCGGGCGCCGAGGTGTCGGGCAGGAAGAAGGCGCTGTCGCCTAACGACGGCGGACGGGCGGGCGCCGGCGGCTCCGACTTCGCGCGCAGCGCCGATGGCGTGGGGTGCGGGGCGAAGACGTCGTCCGGCGCGTCGGGGGTGTGACGCGTCGACAGCGGCATGAGCCCGGCCGTCGCGGCGGGATGGCCGCGCAGCGTGGTGGCGCGCTGCCTCACCGTGCGCTCTTCGTCGCGCTTGCCAAGGCGCCCGAGCACATCGGCCAGCAGCTCGAGCGCGGTGGCGAGCGTGAGCTCGCTCGGCGGCTGCTCGCTCTCGCGGATGGCGACGACGCGCCGGGCGAGGCGCTCCGCCTCATCCAGCGCGCCTTCGGCGCAGCGAACCTTCACGAGGCTACCCAGAATCGGAGCAGATTCCGGATGCTCGGGGCCAACCGTCGACTCCTTGAGCACCAGGAGCCGCTCGAGGAGCGGGCCGGCCGCGGCGTAGTCGTTCCGCTTGAACGCAATGCGCGCGAGGCTGTTCAGGCTCGTGACGATGTCGGGGTGCTGCGCGCCAAGGCGTCGCTCGGTGATCGAGAGCGCGCGCTGGAACAGCGGCTCGGCGGCGTCGATGTCCCCTCGCGCATAGCACACCGCGGCGAGCCCGTTGACGGTCTGCACGAGGCTCGCGTGATCGGGACCGAGCGCGGTCTCGCGAATCTGCAAGGAGCGGCGGAAGAGGCGGTCGGCCTCGTCGTGATTCCGCTGACGCAGCTTCAGCTGCGCGAGATTCGCAAGGCTCGTCGCAAGACGCAAATCGGCGGCGCCGAGCTGTTCCGCTTCACGAATGGCCGCGACGAACGCTTGCTCGGCACGGGCGAAATCGCCCTTGCCGAAGAACCGTCGGCCGGCCTCGTTCTGCGTCTCCCAGCGCTCGACGATCTGGTCTTGCATGAGGGCTCCTTGGATACTCTAAAGACGCTCCCCAAGGGGCCCCGTCACCCATGGAAGACGGGCATTCTGACCGATGCACCCGAAAAGACCGCTGTGACCGGGGTTCCAGGAAGGTTAGTGCGGTGGGTCACGCCGGGAGGTGCTCGAAGTGCTCGAGGTGCCCGAGGTACTCGAGGGGAAAACCTTCACTTGAGCACGTCGAGCATGTCGGGCACCTCGAGCACCTCGACCGCTGGCGCTCGTTAGGGTGCCGGGTTGCTCAGCATGCCATCATCGGTGAGGATGGCACCCGACGAAAAATAGGAGCCGCCGACCGTCACGCGCGCACCCACCACCACCGAACCGTATTCGAGGATGTTGCGAAACACGCGCATGTAGGATTCTGGCATGTGGAGTGAGCCGAGACAGACGCGCTCACCATCACGGTCGGCGCGGTAGGCGAACACTTTCACGCTGACGCTATTCTGCAGCTTACGGCTGATCTCGAGATGCAGATCTCGCTTGAGCTTCATGGTCGTCCTCGTTCACGTTCACGTGGCCAGATGCGCCAACGGCGTGGCCTCACCAGGAGTGCGCCACGTAGCCGGCGGAAGTGCATTTTCGGGGCCGCTTCGCTCTCGGATGTCGATGATCTTCACGCCCGCATGACATCCGCCGAACGCATGAGAATCAGATGTCGTCGATGATCGCGTCGGCCTCGATTTCCACCAGCATGTCCGGGTCGATGAGACGCCGGACCTCCACCATGCTCGTGGCGGGGCGCACGGCACCAAAAGTTTCGCCGTGTGCGCGCCCGATCTCCTGCCATTGCGTGATGTCGGTCACGTAAATCCTGGTCCGTACGACGTGCGCGAGTCGCGCCCCCGCGCGCGCCAGCGCCGACTCGATGTTGCGCAGCGCCTGGCGCGTTTGGGCATACGGATCGCCCGCGCCGACGACGCGCCCGGCGGTGTCGGTGGCGGTCGTTCCCGAGATGTACACCGAATTCCCCACGCGCACCGCGCGGGAGTAGCCGACGATCGGCTCCCACGGAGTGCCGCTGGCGATGTTCTGCCGCGCGTCGGCCTTCACGGAGCGCTCCGCGCGCCGTCGCGCACGAGCGCTCCCACGAGGTAGGTCAGGTTCGCCGTGCCATCCATGATGGGCTCGTTGGTGGAATAGTCGCCGAAATCATCGTGGTACACGATGTGGCCGCTGTTGAAGGGCGCGAACTCATCAGCCTGAGTGACGTGGATGCCCTTGAGATTCTGGAAGATCGATCCATACACCGGCCCGTCGATCAAGCCGCCCGTGAGTACGACGCCGAGCTGCTTGGCGACGATCGAGTGCGGATCGCGGGGAAACACGCCGTCTCTCGGAATCCCGATGACCATCGACATGCCCCACGGATTGGCTCCGAACAGCCAGTCGAGGGCGGCCATTTCCATGTCGAGGAAGCGCGCGTCGCCGCTCATCTCACGATACAGGCGCGCCTGCGTGGCAAGCGACACCATCAGGTTCGCGGAGCACCAGATGAATGGAATGCCGACGCGGAACCCGTTGTCGGCACGGCGCGCGACGCGCTCCAGGCCATCCCGGTAGAACCCGATCGCCATGGCGCGCTCGGCATCCCCACCCGCGCGCCACAGCTCGAAGTGCCCGTTGTTGTGCCACGGGTACCACTGGTAGTGATTGGCCGTGTCCGCCCCCATCCACGGCGTCACCGGCTCCATGCGCGCGTACTCGACGGCCTCGGCGAGATATCGCGGCGCGCGGGTGAGCTGGTACAGCTGCGTGGCGCCGAGCTCCATGTCGTCGGCCCAGTTGTCTTCCTCGTAGAAATAGGGTGAGCGACCGGGCGCCGTCTGGCAGACGCCCGGGCGCGCGCGCCCGATCTCATAAGCGACGAGGGCCCGCGCGCGGAGTCGCTGCGCGAAAGACGGGTCGTGCTCGGCGAGCATCTGCGCGCCGAGCGCGAACGCCGAGGCATACTTGCCGGCGGTGGAGGCGAAGCCAGTCGAGCGATTCTTGCCGGCGAACAAGCCCTGCGGTTTGCCCGTGCATGGGTAAACGGGACGCGGGCCGCCCTTGCCCCACCCGTAGTCCGACGAGTCCGTGGTCGGCAAGTCCGGGAAGGCGTGGTCGCGATCGTCGCCCAGCTGGTTCAGCATCAGCGAGTCTTCCGGGAACATGCGCAGCAGCCACTCGAGGCCGTGCCGTGCTTCGTCGAGCACATCGGAAATCCCGTTCGACCCGGGCAACCCATCGGCTCGATGGCCGTCGCCGAAGGCGCGCGGCGATTCGCGATGCGCCATCATCATCACGTAGGTCGCGTTCGCCGACGTCGTCACGTACTGGAGGTAATCGGCCGCATCCGCCCATCCACCGCTCACGGGGATGAACTCCCCGCTGCGCGTGGGATGATCCACGAGCAGCGCATCCTTCTTGTGAACGGAGTCCCGAAAGAACGGGTTGTAGCCCGAGCGTTGTTGCCGCATGTAGAAGAGCAGCGAGTCGCCAACCCCCTCATAGGCCGTGCGGGAGATGCGCACCGGCGGGGAATGCACTCCGGCGGCCACGAGGCGGTAGCTCCCCTCTTCCCGCACGCCGGAGAAGTCGAGGCGGTGAGTCGATGCGCACGGACCGAAGGGCGGTGCCGCGACCGCGGCCACGGGACCGAGCACACGACGACCGTCGGCTGTCTCGACGGTGAAGTCGAGAGCGGGGACGGTGTCGAGGGAGCAAAGCACGGCCACCTTCGGGCTGCCCGGAAGGTAGCCCACCTGGTTGATGCGGATGGCGTGCCGGTTGGGATCGAGCCGCATCTCGGGACGTGTCGGCGCGCACGCGACACCCAGGGCGGCAAGGGCCAGAACGAGCACGCCGTGAACGAGGCGCGCGGGAGGGGGAGCCATGGGCGGAAGATGCGCGCGCGGGCGTCGACCGGCCAGCGCCCATGCGCACTTGCCGGAATCAACGCGCTACGACATTTTCGTCGCGGCCATACGTCACGTCGCGTATGGTTGGATGTCCCTCACACGTCTACCCTTGCGTCACGCGCCATCCCAAGGCCCGGGCTGCTACCGGCTCCCGGACCCGCGTGCTCGATCCGACGCTGGATCGCCATCGCATCCAGCACACTAAACGCTCATTTCGTCTCATCCACTACGCCGAGGTGCGTGATGGTCGTGTCTTTCCGAAGAACGCTCGCGCTCGCCTGTGTCACTCTGGCGCTCGCCGCCGTCAGCGCGCATGCGCAAAACGGGACGATCGCGGGACGAGTGACTGACGCCGACGGCGCCCGGCCGGTCGTGGGCGCGACAGTCCAGGCGCTCACGGGGACGGGGTCGTCCGCCGGTGGAGCGCTGACAAACGATGAGGGGCAGTACCGATTCGCGGTGGCGCCGGGCACGTACACGCTGTCGGTGCGCCGCATCGGGTACGGTGAGATCGAGCGTCGCGCCGTCGTCGTGACGGCTGGAGGCACGACCGACGTCGACGTCACGCTGTCGGCGGTGGCCATCGTCCTCAATCCGACGGTCGTCACCGGCTCGCGCATGCCGGAGAAGGCGCAGGACGCGCCCTCCCACACGGAAGTGGTGACGCCGCAGATCATCGAGGAGCGTCCATCGCTCACGCCCGTCGATCAGATCCGGTCGGTGCCGGGCGTCGACTACGCGAGCACGGGCGTGCAGGGCGGCAACGTCGTCGTCCGCGGCTTCAACAACGTGTTCTCGGGCGCGATGCTGACCATCAGCGATTACCGGTACGCTACCGTGCCGTCGCTCCGCGTCAACACGCCCTATCTCGTGCCGACACCTAACGAAGACGTCGGCCAGATCGAAGTGGTGCTCGGTCCCGGGGCAGCGCTCTACGGTCCGAACGCCGCGAACGGCGTCATGCACATCATCAGCAAGTCGCCGTTCGAGTCGAAGGGCACGACGGTGAGTCTCGGTGCAGGCAACCGCAGCGTGTTGCGCGGCGCGGTGCGCCATGCCGGCACGTCCGGTGAGCGCTTCGGCTACAAGATCTCGGGGCAAATCCTCAAGGCCGAGGACTGGCATTACACCGATTCCGCCGAAACGCTGCCGCGGGACTTCGACATCGAGCGGTGGTCGGGCGAGCTACGGTTCGACATTCGTCCGACCGATGCGACCGAGCTCATCTTCACCGGAGGCCGCGCCTTCGCCGGCACGGCGCTCGAGATGACGGGCATCGGCACGGCCCAGGCGAAAGACTGGAGCTACGACTTCGGGCAGGCCCGCTTCCGCTGGAACCGTCTCTTCGCGCAGGCCTTCCTGAACACGAGCAACACGTCCGACACCTACCTGTTGCGCACCGGCCAGAGAGTCATCGACAAGTCGCGCGTGATCGTGGGGCAGATCCAGCATGGCCTCGATTTCGGCGATCGCCAAACCTTCATCTACGGCATCGACTACTCCAAGACCGAGCCGCGCACGCTCGGCACCATCAATGGTCGCAACGAGGACATCGACGAGATCGC
>JAICNG010000034.1 GCA_025931335.1 Gemmatimonadaceae bacterium
CCCCTCGCGGTCCTCGCCGACCTCATCGCGCGCGGTGTTCCGGCCGACACGGCCTCGACCGCCATCCTGGCGCTCGCCGAAACGCCGGCGACGGACGCGCAGTTCGCCGCGCTTCGCGCGGATATCGAGCGCGACATCGCGCGCGGCGCGCCACCGGCGATCGCTGCTGATCTGCGGACGCGGGGGGTTCCGCCAGGCTCCCGCATTCCCATCGCCACCGATGCCACGACGACCGGGCGCGGTGTCGAAAACTCCAGCGCACCTCCGAGGCCATAACGCAAGACATGTCCCGTCGCCTGGTCGCGCTCACCCCGTTCGTGCTGACGGCGCTCGCCGCCGGCGCGGCGCGTGCGCAGGTGGTCGGGACGTTAGGTGCGGGAACGGGGCAAATTACCTACGACGACACCCCGCGCATGACGGTCGTGAGCCTCACGCCGGCGGTTCTGTTCGAGGGCGTGCGGACGACGCTCTCGGCGGCGGGGTCGTTCACGCGGTTCGACGGCGGCATCTGGAGTGCGCACGCGATCGCGGCCGGCTCCCGCTTCACCGAGGCGTACGGCCCGGTCCGCGGAGAGCTCTCGGCGCAGCTGGAGACGAACTCGCATCGCGGCACACTCCGCACCACCCAGTTGATCGCGCAGGGTCGAGGGCATCTCATCGGCGCCGGCGAACGGGGCCTGTGGCTTGGCGCGGGTGCGGGGCATGCGTGGCGGTCCCCAGCGGGGGGCGCGTTGATCCGCGCCGATGCCGGCGCGTGGGCGCAGCTCGGGGATGCGACGTTCCGCCTAACCGCGATGCACAACACGGTGAAGGCCAGTACCCGCCTGGTGTCGACCGCGCCCAACATGTCGGCCGAGGTGCTCGACACGCGCAACGAGACGGTGCTCAGGGAGACGGTGCGCTATGTCGATGCGGAGGCCCAGGTCTCCTGGTCGCGCGCGCGTGTGGCAGTGGACGCCATGGCCGGCCAGCGCATGGTGCGTAACGGGGAGCGCACGAATACCTGGCTGCTGGGTGGAAGCCTCCTGCTGACCGAGCGGCTCGCGCTCGTCGGCTCGACCGGTGCGAGCGCCTTTGACGTCGCCCAGGGACTGCCCGGTGGCCGCTACGCGACCATCGCGCTACGTGTGACCACGAGGGCGGGTGGCGCGCTCGAGCTTCGGTCGCGATCCCGCGCCATCGCGCGGGACATGGAAACATGGCGCGAGCAGGATGGGACCGTCCTGCTCGTCGTGCACGCGCCCCGCGCGCGCCGCGTGGAGCTGATGGGCGATTTCACCGACTGGCGCCCGCTCGTGATGCGTCGTGAGGCGGACGATCACTTCGCCGTGCGCATCCGGATTCCGGCGGGGAGCTATCGGATCAACGTGCGCGTGGATGGCGGCATGTGGACCGCTCCGCCCGGAACGACGGCGGTGGCGGACGAATACAACGGCGCGGCCGGACTGCTCGTCATCGGCACCTGATCGGAGCGCGGCGAGAGTCGCCGCCGCTCGTCCGTCACGGTGTCACCGCGAAGGCGTCCGTGCGATAGACGACCTCGTCATCGACGTAGTTCTCTGCCCAGTCGATGCTGATGACGGCGGGAAACCCATACGTCGCATCGAACTCGGTTTCGAAGTCGTCGGCGTCCTGCGCCGCCTGCTCGACGATCGCGAAAAGGCCGAGGATGTCGGTAGTCCTCCGCCAACAACGCCGGAACCGGATCGCCCGTCGCCACGACGGTGCGCGACACGATGACGCCATCTCGGTCGCCGATCCATCGCCGCACCCCGCGAGAGCGGCGAGGGCGGCAACCAGAGACACGCGGTGACGCATGGTACCTCGGACGAGTTCGCTCGACGGAGACACCCTTGGGTGCATTGGCACGGTCACGGTGTCCTAGACCGTCCTTCCCACCCGGCTATATTCCGCCGACCGCGGCCGCTTCCACGAGGTGTCATGCTCCGCCAGGCATTCCTGTATCTGTCGAACCAGCAGAAGATCTTTCGATTCGTTCGCAACAACCGATTCGCCAAGCGGCTTGCCCAGCGCTTCGTGGCCGGAGAGACGCTGGAGGAGGCGATTCGCGCCGTCGAGCCTCTCAACAAGCGAGGGATTACGGCCTCGCTCGACCTCCTTGGCGAAAGCGTTCATACGGAGCGCGAAGCGCAGGCCGCGACGCGCGAGATCCTCACGATGCTCGACCGCATCAACGAGAGTCGCGCGCAGGCCAACGTCTCGCTCAAGCTGACGCAGATGGGGCTCGACCTCTCGGAGGAGCTGTGCGTGGGTCTCATGCACGACGTCGTCGGTCGGGCCCGCGATCTCGGGACCTTCATCCGGATCGACATGGAGGACAGCGCGTATACCGAGCGGACGCTGCGCCTGTTCGAGGATCGCTTGCACCCCTCGTACGGGGACCATGTCGGGATCGTGCTCCAGAGCTACCTCTATCGCACGCTGGCGGACGTGGAGCGCGCGATCGCGATCAGGGCGCGCGTGCGGCTTTGCAAGGGAGCGTACAAGGAGCCGGCGACGGTCGCCTATCCGGAAAAGGCAGACGTCGACGCCAACTACGTTCGGTGCATGCACAAGCTGCTTACCGAAGGCAACTATCCCGCGCTCGCGACGCACGACGATCGCATCATCAAGGAGGCGACGCGATACGTGCGCGCGAACGGCATCGCGGCGGACCGCTTCGAGTTCCAGATGCTGTACGGCGTCCGGCGCGATCTCCAGGATCGGCTGGTGCGGGAGGGGTGGCGCGTTCGCGTGTACGTCCCGTTCGGCACACAGTGGTATCCCTATCTCATGCGCCGGCTGGCGGAGCGCCCGTCGAACATTGCGTTCATTACGGGAAACGTGGTACGGGAGATGATCCGGCGATGAGACGCAATCGCCCTTAGAGCATGGGCCGCTTCCTTCCCCCCGATCACTCGAAAGGCGACGAGCACACGCTCGGCGGGTACATGGCGGTGCATGCGCGGCCGGCCGCATTCGAGGGGGCGGATGGGGCATCGTATTCGGCGGACATCGGAGTCGACGAGACGGGCGATGCGGCGGCGCCGGTGGGAGCTTACCTGATCTTTCTGCGGTGGAGTCCGGGAGAGCCTCGCATCGTGGGGCATCTCGAGACCGATTTCCTCGCGCGCGCGCGGACCGAAGACGAAGCGCGGGCCGCGATCGGGGCGCTGTCCCTCGACGAGACCAAGCGCGTGCTCGACGAGCTGATTCGCGCATCGCGTCCGAGCGGGGGAGAGCGAGCGTGGTGGGACGTGATGCGCGAGGAGAACGAGGGGCCGTGACGCCGCCTCGCCGCGCGAAGGGAATCGTTCTTCGGGGAACCGGCGGCGTGTGGCAGGTCCGCACCGAGACAGGGGAGACGATTCCGGCGTCGCTCCGCGGCCGTCTCAAGCAGGGCGAGTACGACAAGCTTGCGGTAGGCGACGACGTGATCGTCGAGCAGGGAGCCCAGGACGATGCGTGGTCCATCGTCGAGATTCTCCCTCGCCGCTCGAAGCTGGCGCGTCGCGATCCGAGTGGCCAGCCGGGTGGCCGGGTCGTCGCCGCGAACATCGATCAGGTCGTCGTCGTCTTCGCGATCGCCGAGCCGGAGCCGCACGTGCGCATGCTCGATCGCTTTCTCGTGATCGCGGAGGGCAACGACCTTCCCTCGCGCGTGGTGGTGAACAAGATCGAGCTCGCGCCCGGTCCAACGACGCTCTTTCGGGAATACGAGCGCATCGGCTATCCCGTGCACTACACGAGCGTGAAGCGGGGCGACGGTCTGGTCGAGCTCAAGAATGCGCTGCGCGGCAGGGTGTCGGCGTTCTCCGGACCCTCGGGCGTGGGGAAATCATCGTTGCTGAACGCGATGTTCCCCGGCCTCAATCTCCGCGTGGGAGAAATCAGCCGCTCGGTGATGAAGGGGCGACACACGACGGTGGGAGCGGATCTGCATCCCCTTCCCGAGACGGGCTACGTGGTGGACACGCCCGGGCTCCGCGAGGTGGGAGTATGGGGACTCGATGCGCGCGAGCTCGACCGATGCTTTCCGGAGATGCGCCCGCTACTCGAGGAGTGCCGCTTCGGTGACTGCACCCACCGTGTGGAGCCGGGCTGCGCCGTGCGCGCGGGGGTGGAGAGCGGTGCGGTGTCGCGGGAGAGGTACGAGTCCTATCTCAAGTTGAGGAAGGAGCTGGAGGAGATCGGGTTCGAGGGGTCGAGGGGTCGGGGGGTCTAGGGAGCCGAGCCGATTCGGTGCCCTCGATCCCGCGATCCCGGCTGTCACCAGCTCCCGCGCTCTCCCGCCACCTCGATCACTCGCCCCAGTCTTTCCGCTGCGTGGCGCCAGTTCGTCTGCACCGCGTGCTGCGCGCCCTCGGCGTCGCCATCGCGGATGGCGTGAATGATCACGTCGTGCTCGTCGACCGACGGGCGGATGTCGCCGACCAGCAGGCTGATGTACATCCGGATGTAGCGCTCGGCCTGCGGCTTCACCGCCTCGTGCAACGCGCGCAGTCGCGCGCCGGCGCCCTCTTCGACGAGACGCTGGTGAAACGCCTCGTCATAGTCGTACACGCGGTTGTGATCGGTGGGATTCGCTTCGGCGGCGCGACGGAAGTCGACGTTCAGCGCGCGCAGCGAGCGCGCCAGCGTCGCGCGGTCGCCGCTCGCGCGCTCGGCGGCACCGAAGGCGGCGAGTCCCTCGAGCGTGCCGACGATGTTGAGCAGCTCGCGCACGTCCTGCTTCGTGAGCGGAGCCACCGTGAGGCGGGACTGGTGCGCGAGCGGCGCGCCGACGACGTAGCCCTCCTGCTGTAGCCGCTGGAGCGCCTCGCGCACGGGCGTTCGGGAGACGCCGAGTCGTTCGGCGATATCGGTTTCGATGATGCGGCTGCCGGGCGCGAGCTTCCCCTGGACGATCAGCGCGCGCAGCTGACCGTACACCTGGGTGGGACGGGGGGCGCGCGCCGCGCTGGAGGTCCCGGTGCGGCGGACGGGCGTGCGACGGCGAGAGGTTGGGCTCACGGCGAATAGATGTCGGGGGAGGGGAACAGCCACAAGGTCGGCGTGCCACCCTTGCGGGCATGGTCCGGCCAGCTATCTTGGGCGATATATTTGCATACATAAGTGCATACAAATAACCATCGCTCGCGAGGGTTCCCATGAGCCTGTTGACGAAGAAGCCACTGGCCGCGCTTCTCGCCGATGCCGAGACCACGCCCCTCCGCCGGGTGCTCGGCCCCGTGCATCTGACCATGCTCGGCGTCGGGGCGATCATCGGCAGCGGCATCTTCGTGCTCACCGGGGTCGTCGCGGCGCAGAACGCCGGACCTGCCCTCGTCCTGTCGATGATCCTGGCCGGCATCGCCTGCGCGTTTGCCGGTCTCTGCTACGCGGAGTTCGCGAGCATGATTCCGGTGGCCGGGAGCGCCTATACGTACGCCTACGCGACCCTCGGCGAAATCTTCGCCTGGATCATCGGGTGGGATCTCATCCTCGAATACTCGTTGAGCGCATCGACGGTCGCGGTGGGATGGTCGGGGCTGGTCGTGTCGCTGCTCAACGATTTCGGCCTCGCGCTGCCGCCGCAGTTCACCGAGGCGACCGGCACCAGCATCGCGCTCGCGGGTGGTGGGAGCGCCACCGCCCTGTTCAACCTGCCGGCGGTGCTGGTCATCGTGGCCGTCACGGCACTGTTGGTCGTCGGCATTCGTGAATCGGCGGGGGCGAACGCGGTGATCGTCGTCGTGAAGGTGCTCGTGCTGCTGCTCTTCATCGGGTTCGGCGCCGCATACGTGCGCCCCGAGAACTGGACGCCGTTCATCCCGGAAAACACCGGCACCTTCGGTGAGTTCGGGTGGAGCGGCATTCTTCGCGGCGCGGGGATCATCTTCTTCGCCTACATCGGTTTCGACGCCGTCTCCACTGCGGCGCAGGAAGCGAAGAATCCCCAGCGCGATCTGCCGATCGGCATCCTCGCCTCGCTGGCCGTCTGTACGGTGCTGTTCATCGCCACGGCGCTGGTGCTGACTGGCATCATCCCGTATACGCGCCTCGACGTTGCCGCGCCCGTCGCGCTCGCCGTCGACGAGACGGGCATGGGCTGGCTGCGCCCGTTCATCAAGCTCGGCGCCATTGCCGGGTTATCGAGCGTCATTCTCGTGTTGCTGATGGCGCAGCCGCGCATCTTCATGGCGATGAGTCGCGACGGACTGCTGCCGCCGCTGTTCTCGCGTATTCACGCTCGGTTCAGGACACCGGCGATCACGACGATTCTCACCGGTGCCGTCGTGGCGGTCGCGGCGGGGCTCGTTCCCATCAGTGTGTTGAGCCAGCTCGTGGCGATGGGGACGCTGCTCGCGTTCGCCATCGTCTGCGGCGCGGTGTTGGTCCTGCGGCGAACGAACCCGGAGCTGGCGCGCCCTTTCCGAACCCCGGGGTCGCCCTGGGTGCCGTTGGCCGGTGTCGCGTCATGCCTCTACCTGATGTCGGGTCTCCCGCTCGCGACCTGGGAGCGCCTGGTGATCTGGCTCGCGATCGGGCTCGCGATCTACTTCGTGTACAGCCGAGCGAGGGCGGCGCGGGTGCGGTTGGGGGTGAGAGAAGGGCTGGTGGTGGGAGAAGAACGGCGGCGTGCATGAGGGCGCGTCGCACAACGAGCCCTAACAGCGTATCACAGAGAGCACAGAGACGTAGCACAGGGACTCACAGAGGAACCTGCAACCGCTGACTTGGGGAAAAAAGTTCATCGGGGATTTGCCGGGAACGATCGCGGTGACGGGGCCACGGACCGCCCAACGGCGAAGTGACCCGTATAACAACACGAATTGCCCGAATTGCTCCCAGCGCCGCGCTATCCTCCGCGCGTAAGCCCAACGACACACTGTTGTTCCTGGAGAGCCGAGCGTGCAAGGACGCAATTCGTGTAATTCGTGTTGTTATTCGGGTCAGTTGGCAGTTCAGCTGTCCGTGGCCCCACCACCGAGATCGCTCCCGGAATCCCCGATGAACCAAAGAAAGCCCTTCGCAGTTGCGGTTCTCGGTGAGTCCCTGTGGATGTCTCTGTCCTCTCTGTGATACGCTGTTACGGCTCGTTGCGCGATGGCGAGAAGCCCTACCGCACCCTCCGCAACGCCGCCTTCACCTCGCCTCGTGTGGGCTCCAGGCGGAGGCTCGTCTCGAATGCTCGCTTCGCCTTCTCACGCTCGCCCATGCGCTCGTAGACCAGCCCGAGCCGGTAGTGCGCGGACGACAGCGGGGGATCGCCCTCGCGCGGCTCGTTGGCGAGGTAGCGCTCCAATGCCTGAACCGCCTCCGGAAGACGCTGTCCCGAGAGGCTCGCCGCGCGACCATAGTAGTAGTAGGCGGGCATCGCCGCGGGCTGGCGCTCGATCAGCTCGTCCATGAGGGCAAATGAGCTGTCGAAGCGCGCCCCACGCTGCCAGAGCTGCGCCAACCCCCAATACGAGATGAGACTGTCCGGGGCGCGAGTGATTGCGTCGCGGTACTCGCGAGCGGCCTGGTCGTAGTCTTTCCGATCCTCGGCAATCCACGCCCGCGCCAAGGCTCCCCGAAAGGCGCTGCGTTTCGCGATCTCGGCGGCGTGGGCGCGTGCCTTCGACGTGCTTCCTCCCACCAGGCCGGGCGCCAGGAGGTGGAACTGTATGAGGCCCGCGCGTGCCTCGATACTCTCGGGATCGAGCTCCACGGCACGTTCCAGCGCCCGGCGCGCGCGCTTCGCGAGGCCGAACTTCTTCGTCATGCCGGAGCGCACCGCGAGCTGGCCATAGGCGCGTCCGAGCAGGATGTGATGCTCCGGCACCGTGGGCTCGAGGGCCGCTGCCTTCTCGAGGTGGGCGATTGCCTCCTGGAAGCGGGTCTCGTGCATCGCGATGCGGCCGAGGTAGTGGTGGGCCCGGGCGTCGTCCGGATGCGCGCGGAGGGTCGCGTCGAGCTCACGCCGCGCGTCGGCATAGCGGTGGGCGGCGAACGACGCAATCCCCGCGTCCGCGTCCTGCGCGAGCGCGGTGGCGGCGACCACCATCAAAGTCCCAGCGGCAACGGCGAGTCGATGCATCTCTCCCCCATTGAGACTGGGGAGAGCAAATGCATCATCGGGACCAGAGAGGCGGGGGCGCTGGAAGAAGCGCTAAGGGCGCTGGAGAAGCGCTGTTCCGGCGCCCTCGGCGCTCTTTCGGCGCTTCGCGGGGGCGTTGCCCTCGCGAGCCGGACGCGCCGACGCGCGATTGATGAGGGCGACACCGGACAGGATCACCGCGGCCGCGACGATCATGCGGGGCCCGAATTCCTCTCCGGCGATGAGCCATCCGAGAAACATCGCCACCATCGGATTGACGTAGGCGTAGGTCGCGACCGCGGCCGGGGTGCATACGCGCAGCAGCCACGCATAGGCGGTGAACCCAACCAGCGATCCGAACATGACGAGGTAGGCGAGCGAAAGCGCGGATCGCGTCGTCACGGCGGAAAGGTCCACCCGACCGAGCTCGCCGGAGGACGCGCCGATGATCAGCAGGACGACCCCGCCAGCGAGCATTTGCATGCCGCTCCCGACCGATGCCGATTCGGGGCGCGGCAGCACGCGGGAGTACACCGAGCCGGCAGCCCACGACAGCGAGGCACCGACGAGGACGAGCGCCGCCAGGACGTCCAGATCGCGAGCGTTGCTCAGCGCGGCCGGACCGACGAGAAGCGCGACTCCGCCGAAGCCGAGCATGAGCCCGAGGATCGACAGTCGCGTGGGTCGCGTCCCGTTCCTGCGCAGGAACTCGAGGAGAACCATCCACAGCGCGACGCTCGCCACGAGCAACGCCGCGAGCCCGGACGGAATCCGCTGCTCCGACCACGTGACCGCACCGTTGCCGACGGCGAGCATGAGGATGCCGGTGACCGCCGTCGCGAGCCAGACTGCCCGGGAGGGCCGCCGCGCGCCCGTTAGGCGTGACCAGCCGTAGAGCAAGCCGCCGGCGATGACGAACCGCGTTCCGGCCATGAGAAAGGGCGGAATGCTGTCGATGGCGTACCGGATGGCCAGGTAGGTCGAGCCCCACACCAGATAGATAGCCGCAAAGGCGAGGGCGATACGGGCGCGCCCTGGGCGCGGTCGAGGATCCACGGTCGAGGCATTCATCGCAGATTCCCAACACGCGGGAGGCACGATCGGTTCCAGAACCCCGTCTTCTGGGCCATCGTTCAAGCGTTTGTGCGACGAGCGGCATCGGATCCACAACGAGGATGGTGTGTCCCTGACCGGTTCGATCGTTCGCGGTCCGTCGCCGGCTGTGGCGGACGAATCCGCCGAGCTCGCGCGACGCGCGCAGCACGGTGACGTCGCGGCGTTCGAGCGCCTGTACCGCGCGCACGCGGGGCACGTCCGCGCGCTCTGCATTCGCCTCTGCGCCGATGGTCAGCGCGCCGAGGAGTTCGCGCAGGATGCCTGGGTGCGCGTGTGGGAACGGTTATCCACGTGGCGCGGTGAGGCGGCCTTCAGCACCTGGCTGCACCGGCTGACCGTGAACGTGGTCCTCGAGTCATTCCGCGCCGAGCGACGCCGGCTGGCGCGGGTGACGTTGGCGGGGGATGAGGACGACGCGGATGCGGCGATTCCTGCGCCGGAGCCCGGCGACGCGCTCGATCTGGAGCGGGCGATCGCACGGCTTCCGCGCGGAGCGCGCACCGTGTTCGTGCTGCACGACGTGGAAGGGTATCGGCATTCGGAGATCGCGACGATGACCGGGCTGGCCGAAGGAACGCTGCGCGCGCAGCTGTGTCGCGCGCGCCGACTACTCATGGAGATGCTCGACCGATGATGCCCCACCTCGACGATCAGACGCTCAGCGATCTGCTCGATGACGCCCTCGATGCACCGGCGCGGTCGACCGCCGAGCAGCATCTGGCTTCGTGTGACGCGTGCGCCTCGCGCGTGCAGCGGCTGCGGACGGTGGTCGCGCAGGCCGCGGCGCTACCGCGCACGATGCCGACACCCGCAGGGGAGTGGCAAAGCATTCGCGCACGCATCGGTTCCGGCGGCTCGGCTGTTCTACACGCGCCGTGGTGGACACGTCGAGGCGCGTTGCTGGCGGCGGGGCTGGCGCTCGTGATCGCGTCCTCGGGGCTGACGCTGCTGTTCGTCAGCGGAGGGCGCGACGTCGCCATGCAGCCCACGTCCCCGGCGGTGACTCCCGCCGCGTTGACGCCGCGGCTGGCCGCCCTCGAGCACGAATACGCGACCGTCACGCGTGATCTCGAGCGGGAGCTGGCCGAACGCAAGCATACGCTCTCCCCCGAGACGATCGCCGCCGTGGAACGCAGCCTCCACACCATCGAGACGGCGATCGCGGAGGCGCGCGACGCACTCGCGCGCGACCCCGGGAGTGAAACGCTGGCCCGGCTGCTGGTGGCCGGTCATGATCAGAAGGTCGAGCTGCTGCGGCATGCCACGCGGCTCGCGACGCAAAGCTGAGGATCATTCCATGCGACGCACCCTGGTTCTGCTTCTCGTGATGACGTGCCTGACGAGCGCCGCGAGCGCGCAGCGGCCGTTCGACCGCCGCCTGCCGCTCGCGCGCGACGCCTCCATCCGCATCACCAATCTCTCCGGGATCGTGCGCGTGCACGGCTGGGACCGCGACAGCATCGCGGCCACCGGCGAGGTCGGCCGTGGGAGCAAGGGCTTCTACATGGGAGGCGATCGCAGCGCGGTGAAGCTCGGCGTCGACATCCCGAACGACGACGTGACGACCGCCGAACCGTCCACGATCGAGGTGTGGGTGCCGGCCGGAAGCCGGGTGCGCGTAAAGAGCACGCGTGGGTCGATCGTCGTCGATGGCGTCACTGGAGCGCTCGATCTCGGCTCGACGAGCGGCGACATCACCGTGACGGGGATCCCGCGGGAGCTCACCGTGGAGACGATGGATGGCGACATGCAGCTCGAGGGCGCCAGCGTGTGGCTTCGCGCGCGCGCGGCCGGCGGCGACGTCACCATTCGCGGGGGAGCGGAGGATCTCGTCGCGGCGTCGGTGAGCGGTGCGGTGACGGTGACCACCGGTCCGGTGCGGGCGGCGCGTCTCGAGACGATGACTGGCGACATCGTGTTCGAGGCGTCCATCGCGCGCGGTGCGGTGCTCGACCTCGGAACGCACTCGGGTGCCGTGCGCGTTCTGTTGCCGAAGGGGAGCACGCCAACGGTGGAGGCGACGACGGTTGCGGCCCCGATCGACAACAACCTCACGCCGCAGCGAGCGTTGATCCGCGGCGATGGGCGTGAGCTCGCGCTCTCGCTGGGTGGCGATGCGCGGCTGAGCGTCAGGTCATTCAAGGGAGCGATCACGTTGGCGTGGGGTGGGCCTCCGGTGAAGCTGGTCAATCGATGAAGAAACCGCCCTTGGTTCTTCACATTCAAGCGGAACCCCTGCGGTCGGCATCTGACCCATGAACCCATTCGTGGAGCTCTCATGATGCGCCGA
The DNA here is from genome assembly GCA_025931335.1 of Gemmatimonadaceae bacterium. Classification (GTDB taxonomy): domain Bacteria; phylum Gemmatimonadota; class Gemmatimonadetes; order Gemmatimonadales; family Gemmatimonadaceae; genus JAICNG01. The sequence goes on from JAICNG010000034.1 coordinate 11,472, forward strand.
TCTCTAGGTCTTGCCTCGCTTGTGCTGGCAACCCTCACCATCGCCGCGGCAGCACCTGCGCCGCTCGGGCCGCCGTGGATCTCGATCGAGTATCCGCCCAGTCCCTACGATCAAACCACGCGCGATGCGTTCCTGCTCGTGCACACCTTCCACCACGGCACGCCGATCGTCGCGCCGATTTCGGGGAAGGCGGAAGGCATTGTCTCTGGCCAGCGTCGAAGCGTGTCGCTCAAGTTCGAGCGCACCTCACGTACGGGCGTGTACGCGCTCGACAAGCAGTGGTCGTCGGACGGGACGTGGGTGCTGTTCATTACGGCGAGTCAGAGCTCCGACGATGACGTGACGGCGATCGTCGAGCTGGGCACCAATGGTCAGGTCGCGAGCGTGCGTGTGCCGACGGAGCGTCGCGGCTCGTGGGACATCCCGACCGATGTCAGCGCGGCCGAGCGAGAGAGCATCGTCAAGGCTCGCTTCGCGACGAACGGAGGTGGGAAGGCGGCCGTCGCATCCAAGGCGCCGTAAGGCGCACGAATGAGGAATGAAGGCCGAGGAGTGAGGAAATCGATGAAATGGTCTTCTGGTCGATTTCCTCACTGCCCAGTCCTCATCCCTCATTGAGCAACTGAGGAACTACCGCCGCCGCCGCTCCTCGGATCGAGATTTCCGCCGCACGAGTGAGCGCTGTCGCCTCCGGATTCACTTCGATCACCACGCCACCGTGCGCGCGCGTGCGCAGGGGCAGCGACGCGGCTGGGTACACCAGCGCGCTCGTTCCAATCACGAGACACACGTCCGCCGTCGCCGCCGCGCCATCCGCGGCGGCGAGCACATGCTGGTCGAGCATCTCGCCGAACCAGACGACGTCCGGGCGCAGCAGCGCGCCGCATCGAGGACAGCGCGGGAGCGTCGAGACCGAGGTCGCGTCGACAGGAACCGGGTCGCTTCGCGTGCCACAGCCCGAGCATTTGTCGCGAAACAACGACCCGTGCACCTCCAGCGGGAGTGCACGCGCGGGATCGTCCTCGCCGGCGGCCTCGCGAGCGGCGCGGGCGTGAAGTCCGTCGACGTTCTGCGTGACGATCGTCACCGTCCCGCGGTGCAGTGCCCACTCCGCGAGCGCGCGGTGGGCCGCGTTAGGTGCGCATTCGGCCACCAACGTTCTGCGCCATGCGTACCACTCCCACACCCGGCGCGGGTCGCGCGCAAACGCCTCCGGTGTCGCGAGGTCCTCGGCGCGAAACTGTCCCCACAGTCCGCTGCCGCCGCGAAAGGTGGGCACGCCGGACTCGGCGCTGATCCCGGCACCGGTGAGCACGACCGCGGTCGCTGCATCTCGCAGCAGCGCGCGGGCGCGCGCGATGTCATCGCTCACTCGCCCCCGTGTTACCTCATTGCACGTGTCTGGTCACGAACGCGAGCGCGTGCTCGAGGATCTCCCGGGTGCGCGCGTCGTGGTTGCGCTGATCGAAGCCATGAGCCCCGCGCCGATGAAGAGCGAAGTCGATCTCCACGCGGTTGGCGACGGCCGCTCGCATGAACCGCTCGATGGAGTCGTTCAGTCGGGGAATCGCGTCCTCGCCGGCCATCGCGAGAAAGATCGGCGGCAGGTTCCCGGGCGCAACGGTGAGCAGGTGGGCGGGGGAGTATCGCGGGACGAGTGAGTCCACGTGGGCCGCGGGGTGCGCGGGGCGGAACGGCGACTGGCTCCGCATGTGCTCGAGGTCGAGATACGGATAGAACAGCACCAGGCAACGAATGCCGGGCTCTCGCTCGTGCATGAAGGTGCTCGCCAGCGGGCCGCCCGCCGAATACACGGCGATGCACAGCCGATCCGGATCGATTCCATGGGTCGCGGCGTTCGCGCGTACATGCGCAACGGCAGCGACCACATCTCCCGCCGCGATCGCGATGTTCTCGTCCGTCGTCATGCGATGGTTGAAGACAACCCCCACCAGGCCGGCGGCGGCCGCGAGTCGTCCCCACGATCGATAGGTCGGCCAGGTGGTCGGCGCGGGCCCGGCCTGCCGCGCCACGAGCCCGCCATGCACGAAGATGAGCGCCGGCCGTCGCGCAGCCGCGGTCCCCGGAGGCCGATAGACGTCCATCGTAAGGGTGCGCGTCACGCCGTCATCGGTGACGGTTCGGTACGTGATGTCGCGTCGCACGTGCACATCGCGCATTCCCGGCAGCTCGTAGCCAAGCACGTTCGCGCTGGTGTCGGTCTGCGCGGTGGCCGCGTGCGTCACGCTCGCCAGCGCCATCGTCAGCATGGTGATCCTGGACAACATCGGTCCTCCCGGTGGTCGAGGCGCCACACTATGGGCCGCGTTGCGGTCGCCGAGGGGGGAACCCACCAAATCCTGACAAATGCGCGCTTGCGACCCATCCCAGCGGGGCCCTAAGGTGTGGCATGGCCCTGGGCATATTCGCCAGCGCACGGCGCTCGCGATCCACCCTGCTCGTCGCGCTCCTCCTCCTCACGCTTGGCCTCGCCGCCGTGCTGGCGCACCAGGCGTACGACGCCACGCGCGACCACCGCGTGACGGCGGAGCGCACGCTGCGCGACTACGCCGCGACCGCGGCGTGGGAGTTCAACGCGCACGCGAAGGAGGAGCTCTGGCAAGCGCTCGCGTACGCGTTTCGTCCCTGCAAGGCCATCGAGACGACGAATGCGCGGGCCGCGTCGCTGCCGCCTCCCGAGATACTCGCGGCGGAGGCCAGGAAGCTCGAGGCGTGCGCGTGCACGCTCGTGCTCGACACGGACTACTACTTCCTCGTCGACTTCCGTGATGGTCGCACGACGTTCGCCGGCACGAGCGCGCCGGCCGTCGGCCCCGAGTGGCTGACGGACACCGTCACCGCGCACGCGTCGACGGCGTACGAGCGCGGGTGGGAGTTCGCGACGATTTTCCACGGCACGGGCCCGCATGCGCGTGCGGTCGTGTATACCCTCAAGCGGGACGCCGGCGGCGCGCCGGTGGCCGCGTACGGCTTCGTCATCGATCCACAGCGCTTCGGCGAAGCGGCGTACACGCGAGTGATGAAGAAGTGGCTGCTGCTGCCCTACGCGCTCACGCACGGGATGCCGAACGACTCGCTGCTTCGCCTGTCCGTGCTCTCGGCGAGCGGGGACGAGATCTATGGCTCGGCCGCCGACTTCGACGACGCGATCAGCGGGACGGCCGAGTGGAAGCCGTTCTTCGGCGGGATGGTCACGCACGTCGCGCTGCGGCCCGAGGCGGCTCAGCGGCTCGTGATCGGCGGGCTTCCGCGCTCGCGCCTTCCGCTGCTCCTCGGCGTGCTCGCCATGACGGCGGCGCTCATCGTCGTCGCCGTCGTGCAATTGCGTCGTGAGGCGGAGCTGGCGCGTCTTCGCTCCGATTTCGTATCGAGTGTGTCGCACGAGCTGCGCACCCCGCTCGCGCAGATCCGCATGTTCGCCGAAACGCTTCTGCTCGGGCGCGTGCGCAGCGACGTCGAGCGGACGCGCTCGATGGAGATCATCGACCAGGAAGCGCGGCGCCTCGCGCACCTCGTCGAGAACGTGCTCCATTTCTCCCGGGCCGAGCGGCAGTCGTTGCGGCTGTGTCCGGTCCCGACGCTGCTCGCTCCGCAGCTTCGCGAGACCGTCGAGTCGTTCGCGCCGATCGCGCGCGCGCGACGGGTCGATGTCCGCCTCGCGCTCGATGAGGCGGTGGCCGTTCGCGTCGACCGGAACGCGCTGCGCCAGATGCTGCTCAACCTGCTCGACAACGCGATCAAGTATGGGCCAGCGGGGCAGACGGTGACGATCGGCGTGCGCGGCGACGATCAGCGGGCTCGCATCTGGGTCGAGGATGAAGGCCCGGGAGTCGACGCCACGCAGCGCGAGCGCATCTTCGAGCCGTTCTTCCGCATCGATCGCGATGCGAACTCCGCGATTGGCGGCAGCGGCATTGGACTGTCCGTGGTGCGGGAGCTCGCGGTGATGCACGGCGGGCGCGCGTACGCCGAACCGGGCGAACGCGGGGCTCGCTTCGTGATCGAGCTCGAGCGCGTGCCGTTCGAGCCTGCCGCCGTCGCGATCCCGGACGACGAGGTGCCGCACCGCAACGGCGCGGCGCCATCGGAGGAAGAGTCCCGTCTCAACGTTCAGGTGTGATGTCCATGGAGACCTTGATTCGCGATGCCAGGGTCCTCGTCGTCGAGGACAATCCCGACCTCGCCTTCGGGCTGCGCAACAACCTCGAGATCGAGGGCTACGAAGTCGACGTCGCCGAGAGCGGACCGGGAGGGCTCGAGCGGGCGCGCGAGGGGAATCCCGACCTGGTGATTCTCGACCTGATGCTGCCCGGCTTCGACGGCTACCGTGTGCTGCGCGCGCTGCGTGAGGACGGCCTTGGCATGCCCGTGCTGATTCTCACGGCGCGCGGTGAAGAGGCCGACAAGGTCCGCGGCTTCCGCCTTGGCGCGGACGACTACGTCACGAAGCCGTTCGGTGTGCTCGAGCTGTTGGCGCGCGTCGAGGCCCTGCTGCGTCGATCGCCGAAGCACCGGGCGGAAGCGGGCGCGCCGGTGCACGAGCGGTTTGGCGATGTCGACGTCGACATCAGCGCGCGCGCGGTGCATCGCGAGGGCGAGGCCGTCCCGCTGACGCCGATGGAGTTCGACCTACTCCTCGCGCTCCTTCGTCGGCGGGGCGCGGTCGCGACCCGCCTGGAGCTGATGAAGGAAGTGTGGGGGTATCACTCGTCGGTCGTCAGCCGTACGGTCGACACGCACGTGGCGGAGCTGCGACGGAAGCTCGAGGACGACCCGGCGTTGCCGCGGCACATCCTCACCGTTCGCAAGGCCGGATATCGCCTTCAAACCTGACGCAGGAGCACGGACATGAAGAGATCGTTGCTCGCCGCCGTCGCCGCGATCGTGGCGCTGTCGGCGTTCGTCTCGGTGAACGCCGCGCGTGAGGCGACCGAGCGTGAGGCGGTGGAAAAGAAGCTCAAGATGTACTTCTCGGGTGATCCGGCGCAGCTCGAGCAGGCGTTCCATCCGGGCGCCACGATGTTCTACGCGCGCAACGACTCACTGATCGCGGTGCCGATCCCCGAGTACATCGCGCGCGTGGCCGAGTCGCGTGCGAAGGGCGGCCCGCCACCGGAGCGAGAAGAGCGCATCACCCAGGTCGACATCACCGGAACGACGGCGGTGGCGCGGCTGGAGCTGATCTACCCGCGGCAGAAGCTCACCGACTACATGTCGCTGGTGAAATACGGCGGCGAGTGGCGGATCGTGAACAAGATCTTTTCGCGGGAGATGGTAGAGGCGAAGTAGAAGAAGCTGAGGCGCTTTCTCCAGCGCCCCCGGTCCTTACGCCAGTCTGACCTGGCGCCCGCGAAAGCCGCACGTCGCGCCCACCCAATCGACATGTTCGCGTCCTAGCGTTTCGCGTCCCTCATGGGAGCGGAACAATGGATGCACACGCTCGACTTCTCGTCGTCGTCGCGACCACCTGCGCGGCAGCGGCCGCTGGTGCGCAGGCCGACTCGACGCGCGTCCTCACGGCCACACGAGTTCAGGGCGTCGTCCGCATCGATGGCGTGCTCGATGACAGTGCGTGGGCGGCCGCGGATGTGGCGACGGACTTCCGGCAGCGCGAGCCACATGAGGGTGCGCCCGCGACGCTGCCGACGGACGTTCGCGTACTGTGGGACGACGAGGCGCTGTACGTCGCCGCACGGATGCGTGACCCGTCGCCCGACTCGATCATCGCGCTGCTCGCGCGGCGCGATGAGGTGACGCCGTCCGACGAGTTCTTCGTCGGCATCGATGGCGACCGCGACCGGCGCACGGCCTACGTCTTCAGCATCACGCCGCGCGGCACCCGCACCGATGTGCTCATCTACAACGACAACATGAGAGACCCGTCGTGGGACGCGGTCTGGCAGGCCGCGGCGCGCATCGACGAGCAGGGCTGGACCGCCGAGATGCGCATTCCCCTCACGCAGCTGCGCGTGCGGGGCGACGCGCCCTGGGGCGTGAACTTCTCTCGCTGGATCGCGCGCCGGCGGGAGGACACGCAGTGGGCGCTGATCCCGCGGGCGTCGCCGGCGTGGGTCTCGCATTACGGCGAGCTGCGGGGCGTCACGCCGGCATCGGTGCCGCGCCGGCTCGAGATCGTGCCCTACTCGCTGGCGCGTGTGACGCGCGCGCCCGGCGAGGCGGCCGATCCGTTCCATCGTCGCATGCGCCCCGCCGGGGCGTTAGGCGCAGACCTCAAGGCGGGGCTGGGACCGTTCACGCTGACGGCCGCCATCAATCCCGACTTCGGCCAGGTCGAAGCCGACGCGTCGGAGGTGAACCTGACATCGATCGAGACGTTCCTCCAGGAGAAGCGCCCATTCTTCGTCGAGGGGGTCGACCTCTTCGACTACTCGCTCGGCTACTTCTTTGGCTCGGAGAAGCTGTTCTACTCGCGACGGATCGGCCGCCGCCCGCAAGCCTCCGTCCCCGGCGACCCGCCCTACGTTGACGAGCCGGACGTGACGACGATCCTCGGCGCCGCCAAGCTCACCGGGCGCACCGCGGGCGGCTGGTCGGTCGGCCTCCTCGATGCCGTCACCGGAGAGGAGCACGCGCGGGTGGACGGTGATCCGGCGATTCCGTCGACGGTGCCCGTCGAGCCGATGACCAACTACACCATCGCGCGGGTGATGCGCGACTTCAACGAAGGGCGCACGGTGCTCGGCGCGATCGGCACGGCGATGCACCGGCGATTGAATGGCACCGCCACCTTCTCGGACCTGCGCTCCGCCGCCTATACCGGCGGTCTCGACCTCAATCATCGATTCGGGGAAGGCGGGCAGTACCGCCTCAACGCGTATGTCCTCGGAAGTCACGTGCGTGGGAGCGCCGAGTCGATCGATGAGACGCAGCGCTCCTCGGCGCGGTACTTTCAGCGTCCCGATGCCACGCACCTCGACTACGATCCGGCACGCACGTCGCTTTCCGGCGCGGGCGCGTTCACCGAGATCCGGAAGTCGGGGGGAGCATGGCGGTGGGGCGCCTCCGGCCGCGTGGTTACGCCGGGATTCGAGGCCAACGACATCGGCTATCAGCCGGGGTCGGACTTCGTGTCGCACTCCAACTGGATTGGGTACGAGTCCTATCGGCAGACGCGGCACTTCCGTCGGTGGTGGTGGTACCTCAACACCCTCGCCTGGTGGAACACCGCCGGCGAGCGCCAGGGGCTCCGATTCTTCATCAATAGCGAAGCGGAGCTGCCTAACGGTTTGGGGATGTTCGTGCGGCTGCAGCGCGATCTCGCCGGCCTCTCGCCGACGGAGCTGCGGGGCGGGCCGTCCCTCTTTCGGCCGGCGCGGTCGCTGGTAGTCGCGGAGGTGTGGACGAACAACGCCCGCCCTGTGAGCGGCTGGCTCAACCTGACGGGATCGCGTGACGACGATGGAGGCGCGCGCTCGCTCACGGCGCAGCCCAACGTGACCGTCCGCCCGTCGAGCCAACTCCAGCTCACGGTGGCGCCGGCGGTGACCTGGATGCGGAATCCGTGGCAGTACGTGGACGATCCCCAGGAGGATGGCGCGGCGCACTGGGTGGTGGCGCGACTCACGCAGCGCACGGCGTCGCTCACGGCGCGCCTCAGCTACACCTTCACCCCCGATCTCTCGCTCCAGCTCTACGCGCAGCCGTTTGTGAGCGGGGGATCCTACCGGAAGTTCCAGCAGGTGGTCGACGCGCGCGCCGCGAACGACGCGCAGCGCTTCCGCGCAGTCGAGGCGTTCCCGAACGCGCGCTCGGGGACGTACATGGTCGACCTCAACCGGAGCGGCGGTGAGCTCTCATCGCTGGATGACCCGGACTTCAGCGCGCGTCAGTTCACGTCGAGCGCGGTGCTGCGGTGGGAGTATCGCCCCGGGTCGACGTTGTTCGTCGCGTGGAGCCAGGCGCGCGATGCGGGGGACCCGGTGTCTTCTTTCCAGCTCGGCCGAGACGTGAAGCGCTTGTTCGGCGAGCGGCCGACGAACGCGCTGCTGGTGAAGGTCAGCTATTGGATGGGGCTGTAGGCGCGGAGCTCCACCTGGAGCACCTCTTCGAAACTACCTCCCCGCGCGAACTACGTCCCCCGAGGCCGCGTCGAACAAATGCACCCGCCGCCCATCGGCGACGAGCTGAATGCGGTCACCCACCTCCGGCAGATCGCGCGAGCGCGTTCTGGCGGTGAGCTCGTGTCCTCCAGCGCGCACGTGCACCAGCGCTTCGCCACCGAGGGGCTCGACGAGGTCGACTGTGGCATCGAGCGCGCTTTGATCAGCGGAGGTGGGGCCCTCCGATGCCAGGTGCAGGTGCTCAGGGCGAATGCCGAGGACCACGTTCCCGGAGCCGCGCGTGCCCGAGGCCACCGCACCGGGGAGCGCGATCGATGGTGCACCCCCTTCCGCCACGAAGCGCGGGGATCCGTTCGTCGTTAGGGTCCCCTCGAGAAACAGCATGGCCGGACTGCCGATGAAGCCGGCGACGAAGCGATTGGCGGGCCGCTCGTAGAGCGCCCCGGGCGTGTCGACCTGCATCACGTGCCCCGCGCTCATGACCACGATGCGGTCGCCCATCGTCATCGCCTCGACCTGGTCGTGCGTGACGTAGATCGTCGTCGCGCCGAGGCGCCGATGAAGGGCGAGAATCTCGCGCCGCATCTGCACGCGGAGCTTCGCGTCCAGATTCGACAGTGGCTCGTCGAACAGAAAGACCGCTGGCTTGCGCACGATGGCGCGCCCGACCGCGACGCGCTGGCGCTGCCCGCCGGAGAGCTGCTTCGGCAAGCGATCGAGCTCCGTCGTGAGGCCGAGCACGTCAGCGGCTTCGCGTACGCGCTGGTCGATCTCGGTCTTCGGCATCTTGCGGAGCTTCAGCGCGAAGGCCATGTTCTCGCGCACGGACATGTGCGGGTACAGGGCGTAGTTCTGAAACACCATCGCGATGTCGCGGTCCTTCGGTGGCACGTCGTTCACGACGCGACCGCCGATCGAGAGCTTGCCCGCCGTGATGGACTCGAGGCCGGCGATCATGCGCAGCGTCGTGCTCTTCCCGCACCCCGACGGTCCCACGAGCACGACGAACTCGCCATCCGCCACGTCCAGATCGACGCCGTGCACGGCCACGTGGCCGTGAGCGCCCTCGTAGACCTTGCGCACGCCTTCGAGCGTCACTTGCGCCATACCGCGTCCTCCCCTCGATGAACGGCACGACTTCGCGAAACGACTTTCGCTTTCCCGACGGCTTCCTGTGGGGCGCGTCGACCTCCGCCTACCAGATCGAAGGATCGCCGCTCGCCGACGGCGCTGGCTCGAACATCTGGCATCGCTTCAGCCACACGCCCGGGCTCGTCGCCAACGGAGACACCGGCGACATCGCGTGTGACCACTACCGGCGCTGGCGCGACGACATCGGCCTCATGAAAGAGCTCGGGCTCGGCGGCTATCGCTTCAGCATTGCGTGGAGCCGGATACTGCCTCAAGGCACCGGACCGGTCAACACGCGCGGGCTGGATTTCTACGACCGGCTGGTCGACGGGCTCCTCGAGCAGGGCATCGAGCCCCTGGTGACCCTGTATCACTGGGATCTGCCGAGCGCGCTGGACGATCGCGGCGGCTGGCTCAACCGCGACGTCGGCGACTGGTTCGCCGAATACGCCCGCGTCGTTTTTCGAAAGCTCGATGGGCGCGTGAAGAAATGGGTCACGCTCAACGAGCCCTGGGTGGTGACCGATGGCGGATACCTCTTCGGCGTGCTCGCCCCCGGGCACAGGAATCTGTACGAAGCACCGCTCGCCACGCACAACACGCTGCGCGCGCACGCGCTGGGGGTCCAGGCCTATCGCGCGGAGGGAAAGCACGCCATCGGGCTGGTGGTGAACCTCGAGCCCAAGTATCCGGCGTCGGACGACCCGCGTGACATCGCGGCGACCGCGCGCGCGGACGCCTACATGAACCGGCAGTACCTCGATCCCCCACTGCTCGGGACGTATCCCGACGAGCTGCGCGAGATCTTCGGCGACGCATGGCCGGACTTTCCCGCCGATGACATGCGACTGCTCAAGCAGCCCATCGATTTCCTCGGCATCAACTATTACACGCGCTCGGTGACGCGCGACGATCCGCGGGCGCTCCCCGTGCGCGCGAGTCGCGTGCGACAGCCGCGGCACGTGCACACCGAGCTCGATTGGGAAGTGTGGCCCGACGCGCTGAAGGACATCCTGCTCTGGGTGACGACCCGCTACGGCCGCATTCCACTCTACGTCACCGAGAACGGCTCGGCCTTCTACGATCCCCCGTCGAGTGACGACCTGGTCGATGATCCCCTCCGCACGTGGTACTTGCGACACCACCTGCGCGCCGTGCACACGGCGCTGCGGCAGGGCGCGGACCTCCGCGGGTACTTCGCGTGGTCCTTGCTCGACAACTTCGAGTGGGCCCACGGCTTGTCCAGGCGATTCGGTCTCGTGCACGTGGACTACGCGACGCAGAAGCGCACGGTGAAAGGAAGTGGGCGGTTCTATTCCGAGGTCATTCGGACGAACGGTGCTTGTCTCGTGGGCTCGTAGATTCTGGAAGGGCAACATCATTACCGGCATCCGCGTCCCCACTCTGAACCTGGATGCCAGTAGTGATGTTCTCAGAGGGCACGGCCAGCCACGCCGCAACCGACGAGAAATCGTCAATCCGCAATCATCCCTTGACGCTCCCCGCCATGATCCCGCGGATGTAGTAGCGCTGGAGGAACAGGAAGACGGCGAGCACCGGCATGATCGTCAGCACCGAGCCCGCCATCATGAGCTCCACATCCTGCACGTGCTCGCCGAGCAGGTTCGCCAGCGCCACGGGCAGCGTGTAGCGCCGCTCGTCGCTCAGCACGATCAGGGGCCACATGAAGTCGTTCCACGTCGTGAGGAACGTCCAGATCGCCAGCGTCGCGAGAATCGGGATGATCACCGGCAACACCACCGCTCGGAAGATCCGGGCCTCACTGGCGCCGTCGATGCGGGCGGCGTCCAGCAGATCGTCGGGAATCGCCGTCGCGTACTGGCGAATGAGAAAGATCGCGAAGATGCTGGCCATGCTCGGGATGATCACGCCCCAGTACGTGTTGATCAGCCCGAGCTGCTTGAAGAACAGGAACAGCGGCAGCATCACCACCTGTACCGGCAGCATGAGGCCCGCCGTCAGCACGCGGAACGTCACGTCGCGGCCGCGGAATCGCAGCTTCGCGAACGCGTAGCCCGCCATCGCGTTGATCACGAGCGACGTGCCGGTGACCAGCAGCGCGACGAGCGTGCTGTTGAGCAGGTACCGCCCCATGTCGAGCCGCGTGAACACGGCCCGATAGTGCTCGAGGGTTGGATTGCTGGGGATGAACTTCGGCGGCAGCGTCGTCGCCTCGCCCGTCGGCATGAACGACGCGGCGATCATCCACACGATCGGCAGGAGCGCGACGACCGCCCCCGCCACCAGCGCGACGTGCAAGAGCACGCTCTGCCACGCGCGCCTCATGCCGCCTTCGGCTCCAGCCGGCGCTGAATGAGCGTCCAGATGAGAATGATCACGAACAGCACGAACGCGATCGCGGCGGCGAAGCCCATCCGCCACCAGCGGAAGCCCTCCTCGTACATGAGCAGCACCAGGCTCGTCGTGCTCTTCAGCGGCCCGCCCTGCGTCATCACGTACGGCTCGGCGAACAGCTGGAAGTAGCCGATCATGACGACGACGCCCACGAACACGAGGGAAGGACCGAGCTGCGGGAGCGTCACGTGGAGGAACCGTCGCCAGGCACTTGCGCCGTCCAGCTCGGCGGCCTCGTACAGCTCGCGCGGAATGGCCTGAAGCCCGGCGATGAAGATCAGCATGTAGTAGCCGAAGTTCTTCCACACCGCCATCAGGATGATGGCCGGCATCGCCCACGTCGGATCGCCTAACCAGTCCACCGGCTCGATGCCAAAGGCGCCGAGTGTGTAGTTGAGCAGTCCGTAGTTCTTGTGATAGAGGTATCGCCAGACGATCGCGACGGCGACCAGGGTCGTCACGAACGGGACGAAGTACGCCGTCCGGAAGAACGTTCGGGATCGGGTAAGGGGTGCGTTGACGAGCAGCGCCGCGACGAGCGCCACGAGGACCGTCAGCGGGCCGCAGCCCAGCGCGAAGTAGAAGGTGTTCTTGAGCGCGGTCCAGAAGAGCGGGTGGTCGATCAGCCGCGCATAGTTGCTCGCGCCCACGACGCGGGCGTTGCCGATGTCGGCGAGTGCGTAGATGTCGAAGTCGGTGAGGCTGAGGACCAGCGCCGCGGCGGCGGGAAGAAAGAAGAAGAGGCCGATGAGGAGGAGGGCGGGCGCGAGGAAGAGCCAGGCGGCTCGCGCGACCTGGCGCTCGATCGTCTCCGCTCTCACGGCGCCGCTCTCGCCATGCGCCGCTCGAGAATCCAGCGGCGCTTCTCCAGGATGTGGTTCACTTCGTCATCGAGCCGGCGCATCGCCTCCGCTGGAGGCACGCCTCCGCGAATCGACTGCTCCGAGTAGTCGATCAGCTTCGCCATGATGAGCTCGATCTCCGGTACGAGCGGCACCGGCTTCACGCGCTCGAGCTGCTGCCGGAAGGCCAGCGCCTTGTCGTTGCGCGACAGCACGGTGTCCTGCCACGACTCGACGCGCGCCGGCAAATCACCCGTCTCCTGATAGAATCGAACCTGAATGTCGGGACGGGAGAGGAACTCGATGAGCTCCCATGCTTCGGCCGGGTGCTCCGATTCCTCGAACAACACCAGGCTCGACCCGCCGGCGGTCGAGAGCCCGCTCGCGGGGCCGGTGGGGCCGGGAAGGGGAGCGGTCGCCCAATCATCCTGCAGCTCGGCGGGCAGCCTGCGGCCGAACTCGCCGATGTTCCACGGGCCGGTGATGTAGAAGACGAACAGCCCTCGCTCGAACTCCTGGAAGACGTTGGCGATGTCCGTGTTGCCGTACACCGGCGCGAGCCCGTCGCGATAGAGGCCGAGATAGAACTCGAACGCGCGGAGAAACTCCGGGTCGGAGAAGGCACCCCATCGTCCGCCATCCTTGAGGAGCGGAGACCCGGCCTGCATGCCGAGGATCGCCGGCTGGGCCCACTCGTTGGTGGGGAGGAAGATCGCCCAGCGGTCATTGCCGACCGTGCGCTTGATGTCCTCCATCGCGCGGCGCCAATCGGCCCAGGTCGTCGGCATCTCGCGCCACCCGGCGCGCGCGAGGAGGTCCTTTCGATAAAAGAGGACGCGCGTGTCGACGTACCAGGGGATGCCGTAGACGGTGTCGTCGACGATGTTGGTGGCCCAGATGCCGGGAAAGAATCCCTCCGGCCTGACGATGGTGGACTGGGCGATCAGCGCGCCCAGCGACCTCAGCGCGCCCAGCGCCTCGAATTCAGGAATCCAGGTATTGCCTAACTGCGCGACGTCGGGGGTCGACTTGCCGACGTGGGCGGTGAGGAGCTTCTCGTGCGCGGCGGTCCAGGGAATCTGCTGCACGCGCACGCGAATCCCGGGGTTCTCGCGCTCGAACTGTGGGACGAGCTTCGCGACCTGCTCGCCCTCCGCGCCCATCGCCCAGAAGCGGAGCGTCACCTCGCCTGCTCCTTCGGCGCGTCCGCACGCTGCGTAGATCGCCAGCAGGCCGATGGAACCGCAGATGGCCACGGAAGACCGCAGCGAACTGCCATCGCAATGACGAAAGCGCTTACCACGGATCATCACGGATTGACGCGGATGCTTCACTTGCACCAGGTCTCCACGAGGGGTGAAGTTCCCAAAGTTCCCGTGTTAACAGCTACGCGAGCTGAGTTGGATACGGAGCCATCCGTGTCCTTTCCGTGCGAATCCGTGGCAAGTGCTGTTGCCGTTGCAGTTGTTGCGGCCCGCTGCGGCCATCGGCGGTTCCTACGGCACGTTCGCGAGCCAGCCGCCGCTGAATCCAGCACGGCGGAGCCCCTGGATGATGTAGGGGCTCTTTCGCATGAGCCGCCAGATGAGATCGCTGCGCCAGTTCTCGATCATGAGCAGAATCGGGCCCTGGTCGATGCCGAGGTAGTCGCCGTCGACCCAGCCGACACCCGGGACGATGCGCCCGTGGCGAAGCGGGAGGGTGGTGAGGCGCAGCGTGGGATTGAACGCGTCGAGAAACCCGTAGGTCGAGAATACCGCATCGCCGAAGGTGCGTCGCATCGCCTTGAGCGCGGGCACGGTGATCTCGGGCGCGAACGGCACCGAGCCGCCGGCCGCCGTCGGCACGAGGGTTCCGTCGTCGAAGATGTACTCCGTCCCCGCGCCGCGAGCGGAATACGTCCGAAATTGCCGCGTTCGCCCTTCGTAGACGATCGTGGTGTCGATCGGTCCGTCGGACGCGGTGAGCCCCCAGAGGGAGTCCGAGTACATGTGCCACTGCCCCGGATTGGCGATCGCATAGGTGCGCTGCGAGTAGGTGGCGCGCCGCGAGTTCTCGAAGTAATCGATCCCGCGGCCGCGCATGTACTCGTCCTGAATGCGGTTGAAATCGATGAACACGTGCGAGTACTGGTGGCCGAACAGCGGAGGGAAGCCGAGGTGCGGCTGACCCTGGAAGGTCGTCCACTTGTAGGTCGAGGTCCACGCGGGCCATGCGGTGGAGTCGACGGCGTGCGTCGGCGAGCCTAACGCGAGAATGTAGAGCAGCATCGCTTCGTTGTAGCCCTTCCAGTCGTACGTGTGGAACCCTCGGTCGGGGTACCATCCCATGGACACGAGCGGCGCGCGCGGCGACGCCCAGCGCCAGTCGATCCGGCGATAGAGCGAGTCGGTGAGGGCGCGTACTTCGACATCGCCCGCGTCGGACCCATCAAAGTACTCCCGACAGACGAGGGCCCCCGCGATGAGGAGCGCGGTGTCGATCGTCGACAGCTCCACCTGCTGGAACCGGTGGCCCGTCTGCATGTCGAGGAAGTGGTAGAAGAACCCCATGTGCCCGGCGATGCCCGACGCCTGCGGCCCTTGGGGCGCATTCCAGAGAAAGCGCAGCGTCGTCAGCACGCGGTCGCGCGCCTGGGTGCGGGTGATCCATCCCCGCTCGACGCCGACGGGGTACGCGGCCAGGCCGAAGCCGATGGCGGCGACGCTCGAGAACGACGGTGTCGGCGCGCGGTCGGGCACGAGGCCGTTTTGCGGATTCGCCAGCTGCCAGAAGAATCCGAAGGTCCGCGTCTGCACGGTGTCGAGGAATGGATCATCCCGTGAGACAGTGGGCGCGCTGACCACGGGGATCGGCCGCGCGCAGGCGACGAACGTCAGCCCGCTCAGACCGACGAGGAGGGCCCGGCGAAGGCCGCGCATTGCCGGGGCGGTCATTGGTCGCGTTCCGCTCTCACAGGCAACTCCATGGCCCGGTGTCGCGACGGGCGGAATGTCCTCCCGCCGACGGGGCAAAACGGTTACGATCACGTCACCTGCCTGTCAAGGTTGGCATCGAGGACCTCAATTCCACCCGCGCATGTCGCATCGTTGCATCTGGCGCACGCCAGCGAGAGCCGTGCCGCTCCTCATCGCGGTGTTCGTGCCAGCGACCGCTCTGGCGCAGCCGGCGGCCCGGCCGTCGCCGGCGCCGGAGGCGCTGGTCGCCCCATCGGCGCACTATCGGCACGCGATCTTCGAGGGCAGCCTCACCCCGGATCGGTACTACTTCAGCTCGGGAGCTCGGGTGTCGCCGAGCAGCGTTTCACTCGTGCGCGGTCGTCTCCCGGTAGATACGGTCGTCTTTCGCAGCGCGCCTAACGCCGTGCGACTCCAGTGGTGGTCCGACCCCGACGGCTACTGGGATGCCTCGATTCACCCGCAGCTGTGGCGCAATCGCGGCGCCGCCTTCGACGGCGACGCATTGATTTTCTGGGTCAACAGCCCACGCGCGCTCCCCTCGAGTCAGCTCCCGCGCATGCGGCTGCGCGATGGGAGTGGCCGCATCTCGGAACCGCTCACGCTCGGTCCGGTCCTGGGTGATCTGCCGGCGCAACAATGGGTGCGCGCCGTGGTCCCCCTCACGTCCTTCCGGTCAACCGAGGCAGGATTCGACCCACGCCGTCTGGAGACGTTGACCTTTCTTCAAGGCGCTGGCGCTGGCGGCCATGCCCTCATCATCGATGACATCAAGATCGATGATGCCGACGCGGGCGACGCGGCACCGCCATCTGCACCGACGGCGGTGGGCGCCACAGCCTACGAGCGCCACGTCGATCTGGTCTGGCAGCCAAGCGCTGAGCCCGATGTGGAGCGGTACGTCATCCAGCGATCGGACGATGGAAGCACGTATCGCGATGTCGGCGTGCAACAGGCGGGGTTTCGCCGATACAGCGATTGGGTTGGCGAGCCCGGACGCCGCTTGCACTATCGGATCGCCGCGGTCGATCGCCGCGGCCACAGGTCGTCGGCGAGCAATCCCATCACCGCGGTGACGCGCGCGTCGAGCGACGATGAGCTGCTCACCATGGTGCAGGAAGCCCACTTCCGGTACTACTGGGAAGGTGCGCACCCCATCGCGGGACTCGCGCGCGAGAACATCCCCGGGGATGACGACCTCGTCGCCACCGGCGCCGCCGGCTTCGGCATCATGGCGATCCTGGTGGGTGCCGAGCGTGGCTTCGTCACTCGTCAGGCGGCCGCCGCGCGCATGCTGCGGATCGTCGAGTTCCTCGAGCGGGCCGATCGGTTTCACGGCGCGTGGCCGCACTTCCTGAATGGACGAACGGGGAAGGTGATCCCGCTCTTCGGCCCCAACGACAATGGCGCCGACCTGGTCGAGACCGCGTTCCTCACGCAGGGGCTGCTTGCCGCGCGCCAATACTTCACCGGCGCGAACGCGACGGAGCGCACCATCGCGCGAAAGATCACCGCGCTCTGGGAAGGGATCGAGTGGAGCTGGTTTCGTCGAACGGCCGACACCGAGTTTCTGTTCTGGCACTGGTCCCCCGATCGCGCCTGGGCGATCGACCACCCACTCATCGGCTTCAACGAGACACTGATCACCTATCTGCTGGCGATCGCGTCGCCCACGCACGCCGTGCCGCCGAGTCTGTACTACACGGGGTGGGCGGGCCAGTCCGAGCGCGCCGTGCGCTATCGCCGAGGGTGGGGGGAGACGACGGACGGCGATCACTACTTCAACGGCCGCACGTACCACGGCATCACCCTGCCGGTTGGCGTCGGGGTCGGTGGTCCACTCTTCTTCATCCACTACTCGTTTCTTGGATTCGACCCCCGCGCCTTCACCGACCGCTGGACCAACTACTTCGAGAACAATCGTGCGCTGGCGCGGATCAATCACGCGTACGCGATCGCCAACCCCGGCGGCTACCGCGGCTATGGCGCGAACGCGTGGGGGCTCACCGCGAGCGACGACCCATGGGGTTACGCGGCGCACGAGCCAAAGCTCGAGCGGGACAATGGCACGATCGCCCCCACGGGTGCGCTCGCGTCATATCCCTATGCGCCCGATGCCGCCGCGGACGCGCTCAAGCATTTCTATCGTAATCTTGGCCGTCAGATCTGGGGCGAGTTCGGCTTTCGCGACGCCTTCAATCTCACCGAGGGATGGGTCGCGCCGATTTACATGGGGCTGAATCAGGCACCCGTGACGGTGATGATCGAGAACCATCGCACCGGCCTGATCTGGCGGCTGTTCATGGCGAACCCGGAGATACAGCGAGCGCTCGATGGGATTGCCCGCGAGCCGGCTGAAAGAAAGTGACACACGTGCCTTTCTTACCGCGGAGGACGCGGAGGACGCAGAGCGGTGGCAACCTCCGCGCCCTCCGCGTCCTCTGCGGTAAAGAAAAGGTTGATCGGAAATTGCCGGGGAACGATCGCGGTAATGGGCCACGGACAGCCGGAACTGCCGAATGACCCGAATGACGCGAAGAGCGCACGGCGCCGTAGCACGCTCCACGCGCGGACGAAGTTTCCCACAGCTTCTTTGGTTACCCCCCCGCGGAGCCAGACTCGCGCGCTCGATCATTCGCGCTATTCGAGTCATTCGCCAGTTCCGGCAGTCCGTGGCCGCTGGCGGGCAGAAGCCAGCAGTGAGCGCTGAGTGTGTCTGAATCTCCGTCCCTAGCGCACCTCTCTGACGACCCGAAATCCCACATCGAAGCCGCTGCCGGGTCCGCCGGCGTGCGTCGACCACGTCGCGTTCTTGACGTCGGACACGAACGATCCGCCCTTGAGGACGTGCGTCGTCCCGCTCGTTGGTTGCGTGGGAGTCGCGAACAGTCGCTCGTTGTAGAAGTCGCTCACCCATTCCCACACGTTGCCTAACGTGTCGTAGAGGCCCCAGCCATTGGGCTTCTTGCCGCCGACGGGATGGGTCGTGCCGAGATCGACGTCCTGCTGCCACGCGCTCTGGCGGATCTCGTCCCAGCTTGGCTCCGCGGTCGAGCCGGCGCGCGCGGCGTATTCCCACTCGAACTCGGTGGGGAGCCGATAGGTAGCGGTGCGATCCATGACGTTGAGCCTGCGGACGAACGCCTGCGCATCGGCCCAGGTGACGTTGTCCACAGGATGGCGCTCGCCGTTGCCCCTGACCTTGCTTCCCTGGAAGACCGACGGGTTGGTGCCCATCACCCGTCTCCACTCGGCCTGCGTTACCTCGTACTTGCCGATGTAGTACGATCGCGAGATCGTCACCGTGAAGCCGGGCATCGCGTCGCGCTTCGCCATCTCCTCACAGCGCGCGTAGTCGGCCGCTGTCCACCGCGCCGGATCGGTTGCGCGATCCCGAGATGCAACTCTCGGCGCAGGGCGCGGACACTCCGGCTGGAACCGGCCAACGAGCATCGTGCCGGGTGAGATCAGCACGAACTCCATTCCGATGGCGTTCGTTATGGTGGGCTGTTGTGCCGGGAGCGCACCCGTTCGGATCGCGATGGCACAGAGCGCGACCGCCAGCGCCCGGCCGATCATTGAGGCAGCTCCTTGATGGCGATGTTGCGATACCGATGCGCCGCGCCCGGCTTCCAGGAGCCGCTCATGTCGAACGAGCCGGACACTGGCTCGTAGGTCGCCGACCAATGCGACTGCAAGGCGATCATGCCATCCGTCCGACCGCCGATCAGATCGTTCCGGCCGAGCCGCGCGTCGTAGATCTGGACGCCGTTGATCCAGAGCGTGACGTGAGGGATGTCGCCCTCGACGCGAATCCGCAACGCGTTCCAGTCATCCCGCCGCCACACCGATTGGACGCCGGTTGCGCGCACTGGTGCGCTGACGCGCATCATCTCGCCGATCAGGCTTCCCGTCCCGCCAGCACCTCCGCCCTCGAGCTCGATCTGGTAGGCGGACCCACCCTCCGACGACCGGAAGAAGATTCCGCCGTTCGTCCCCCAATCGGGCTTCGCCTCGAGCACGATCTCGAAGTTCTTGAACTTTCTGTCCGTCATCAGCAGCCCGCCCTGGCCGTACGGATGCTGCCGTAGCACGATGGCACCATCCTCGACGCGCACGTCGGGCGTCGTACCCTGATGCGTCGTGCGGCTCACGTGCCATCCCGTCAGGTCGCGTCCGTTGAACAGGCGCGTGAACCCACTCGGGATTGCGCCGGTGTTCGCGCCGCGCTTGAACTCGATCCCGGTGAGTAGAAGCAGATCGTCGTTAGGACCTGCCTCGGTGTTCGTGAACACGAAGTACACGTCGTGCGTGCCGCCGCTGACGTCGAGCGTCACCGACACCGGCTTCTCGAGGTTGTCGCCGAGTACGACGGGATCAGGCCTGGCGGGGGGTGGAACGATCTTCACCGGCGCACCTGCCAGCGGGCCGGTGGCGGAGTCGAGGCGCACTTCGAGCGTAGCGCCTTTGAAGTGCGACCAGGTGTAGAATCGGGTGAGTGCGCCAATGTCGATGCTGCCGATGCCGGTGAGATCGATTCCCCTGAAAGCGAGGTGCGATCCACTCCGTCGGATCACGAATCCCGGGTCGCCCTGGGAAAGATTGTAGGTAATGCCAGACGAGATGCTGTCCGCGGTCTCTGGCGCGAGTCGTGGGTGACGCAGCAGCACCGCAGCGCTCGTCGTGAGTGGCGCAACACCGCTGGCGCCGTTGTCGGTGTAGCTGGCGCGGAGCACGTACGAGCCGCGCTCCCTCTCGCCATTGTCCCCGGGCCGTCGTCTCCGACCGGGCGGGGTGAAGCTGCCCGCGAGCGGCAGTCGGCGCGGCTGCGCGCTCGCGTCGGACAAGCTCAGCACGTACTGGGCGAGCGTCGACGCCTCCGCCGGGGTGAGCGACGGATGCGGCGGCATCGTCGCATCGCCCCAAACGCCCTTGCCGCCGGTGATGATCTTCTGCGCCAGTGTGTCGCGTACGTCACGCCCCGCGTAGCGACGAGCGATCTCGCGGAATCCGGGGCCGACGAGGCCCGTGTCCGTGCGATGGCACGCGGAGCAGTCGCTTCGCGCCATGATCGAGAGCGCGCGGACGTGGCGCATCGACGCATCCGGACTCACGTCGCGCGCCGCCACCAACTCGGCCGGCGTCATGCCTGAGGGAACGTAGTCCGCCGTGACAATGACGCGATTTTCCGCTGGCTGCCCGTCCTCGCGATCCGTCGCACGCACCTGGTAATCGACGCTCTCGTTCGGGAAGTAGAAGGAGCGGTTTCCTCGGGTGACATCGAGCACGACGCTGGGTGGCTCGTTGCCGGCGACCAGCGTGATGCTGTCGCGCGCCGACACGTCGTGAGGATCGGTGACAGTGAGCGTCGCCGTGTACACGCCCGGCGTGGACAACGTGATGACGGGATTGGCGGTCGTGTACTGCTGCGCCGGTCCGCCCGCCGGCGTCAGCGTCCAGCGATAGTCGAGCTTGTCGCCATCGGGGTCGATGGTTCCGCGCGCCGACAGGGCGACCCGGAGCGGTGTCGCGCCGGCCGTGCGGTCGGCGGCAACGAGGACCTTCGGCGCGCGATTGCCGGCGTTGTACTCGATCTTCGACAGTCGCCCCCCGGGTGCCGGCGAGTACTCAACGATGTAGAGGTCGCCGGTCGGGCCAAAGTCCATGTCCAGGGGCAAGGTGTACTTCTCATCAGGCAGAAACGGCTCGATCGATTCGACTTTCGTCCGGTCATCGTTCATGGTCACGACCATGATCCACGTCCGGATGAAGTCGACGACGAACCACTTTCCCTCGAAGTAGTCCGGAAAGCGTCGCGGACCGGCGAAGTTCGAGGCGTAGAAGATCGGCCCGCCGACCGCGCAGCGGCCGCCACTCCCGAGGAGCGGCCACTCCTCGGAAACGCCATAGGGGTACGCGAGAAGGGGAGGGCGCGCTGGCGGAAGCTCCTGAATGCCGCTGTTGTTGGGCGAGCGGTTCACTGGACGAGCGGGATCCACCGGCGGACCGAACGTCTTCGTCGGTCCGTATTCGACACTGTTGTAGCCACGGTTGTAGCCGATGAAGAACGGCCACCCGTAGTTCCCCGCACTCGGCGCCACGTTCAGCTCGTCGTATCCCATGGGCCCGACGCCTGCCGAATCCCTCCCCGCGTCCGGGCCGATGTCACCCCAGTGCACAAAGCCGGTCTTCGAGTCGACGGTCACCCGCCATGGGTTGCGGGTGCCCATCGCGTAGATCTCGGGGCGCGTGTTCGGTGTTCCCGGCGGGAAGAGGTTGCCGGCCGGGATCGTGTACGTGCCGTTAGGCTGTGGGTGGATGCGCAGAATCTTACCGCGCAGATCGTTGGAGTTGCCCGCCGTCCGCTGCGCGTCCTGACCCCTTCCCCCGTCATTGGTCCAGTGGACGGGATTGTACTGCGTCGCGTCGGAGTTGTCGCCGGTGGTGAGATAGAGGTTGCCTGCCGCGTCCCAGGCCATCCCGCCGCCGAAGTGCGATCCCACCTCGTAGGGCCAGCGCATCAAGACGACCTCCGACGCGAGGTCGATGCTGTCGCGCCGAGTCAGCGTGAAGCGCGAGAGCCGCATCTCGCTCGGCTCCCCAGCCGAGGAGAAATACACGTAGAGCTGACGCGTGCGGTCGAAGTCGCGGTCGAGCAGCAGGCCGATGAGGCCAGCCTCGCCCACTACTGCGACCGGGATTCTGCCTAACAGGGTGACCTGGCCGGTCGCCTCGTCGTACCGCTTCACGGCCCCTGTCCGCTCGATGAAGTAGACGCGCGCGGCGCGATCGAACTCGAGCTGAAGCGGCTCGTCGAGTCCGTCGACGAGCACGGTGCGGGTGAAGCGGTTCTCCTCTGGCGGCGTGCTGATCGGCTGCCGGCGACAGCCAGCGGCGACGATGATGAGCAGAACCAACAGCC
>JAICNG010000176.1 GCA_025931335.1 Gemmatimonadaceae bacterium
AGATGTCGGAGGCGCCGAAGGCGCTGAAGGCGCTGGAGGCGCTGAAGGCGCTGAGGGCGCTGGAGGCGCTGAAGGCGCTGAAGGCGCTGGAGGCGCTGAAGGCGCTGGAGGCGCTGAAGGCGCTGAGGGCGCTGAAGGCGCGGCCGTCCTCCAGCGCCTCCAGCGCCTCTAGCACCTCCAGCGCCTCCGCCCTTCACATCACCCGCCACAGCTCGGGCGTCACATCCACGCTGAAGGTCCACCTGCCATCGCGCAGACCCCGGCCCACGTCGAGCCGCAGGGCGTCGAAGAACAGGAGCGCGCCGGTGCCGAGGCTGGGGTACCACCCAGCCGGGCGCTCGCTGCTGGTGCGCGCGAGGAAAACGACGTGCGCAAAGGGCGCCAGCGTCATTCGCGGCGGCGCCTCCCCGAATCGGCCCAGAGGAATCGCGACGAAGGGTGCCGGTAACCGCCACTCGAGGTGCTGGCTTCCACCGATCTCGCCCACGAGCTCGTGATAGCGGTATCCCGGCCCACTCACCGGGCCGCCCAGATACACCAAATCCTGCGGCGGAGCCGCGCCCGTCATCGCCTCCACGGCGGCGAACGTCGTGCGCGAGATGAGGCGATGGCTTCCCACCGGGCGCTCGATCGCGCCATCGACGAAGAGCCGAACCGTTGCCGGCTGGTCAAGTGACAGCGCGCGGGGCTGGAACCACACCGCGCGGAGCTCCCCGTGCAGACGGAGCTCGGTGCCCCCGATGAACAGCGAAGTCGGTCGAGCGAAGGCGAGCCCAACCCGAGCGGCGTGGCCGTCGAGCGCATTGATGACCGGCTCGTAGGTCCCACGAGACGGGCTCGCGACGACTTCAACGGCCTCGTGCCGCTCGTACGCGCCGGTGACGCGCCATCCCATGCCTAACGCGCTCCCCAGGTCGGCGGCGAGGCCCACGCTCCGCGTGTCGAACGGCTCCGTGGCGTCGCTGCCGAACTCCTGGGCCGCGATGGAGTTCACGAGTCCCGACCGCTCCACGATGTCGCCGGCGTCACGATACTCCCGTTCGGCGAACAGGTGCAGCCCGACGCCGCTCGCGCGCATCCACGAGACTCCCACTCGCGCCTTGAGCTGCTCGTCGTCCAGCCCGTACCGCGCCTGAAGGGTGGTGCGCACGCCGCCGCCGAGGGCGCGGGAGATCCCGGCGCCGAGGGCGAGGCCTTCCGCGCGGCGAACGCGGGCAACATCGGAGATCCCGCGCGCCGCCACCGTCGCGTGGCGACTCCGGGCGAGCGCCTGCGCACGGACCAATCGCCGCGCCTCCTCCTGGATGATGCGCACCTCGGGATCGGTGGGCGCACGCACGTCGGGTGGCAGCGAATCCAGAATCGCTCCCCCCCAGCGATGCGCGTCCATCACGCGTTGCGGCGCCTGCACGATCTCGGGCCCGTTGAACAGCGCGAGGTCCAGCCCGGTGTTCACGTCATGACAGCAGATCTCCCACCGCCCGCGAATGATCCCCCGAACCGGGAAGTCCATCCACGTTCCCGCGCGCCGGATCTCGATCTCCTGACGCCGGGGGAGCCAGAACGTGCCCGACACGAGCGCGTTGTCGAGCACGATCGCGAGATCCTCGAGCTGCCGATCCACGAACGCCGCGCGCGTGAAGTTGAATGCCATTCGCACGAGCTGGGCGCTCTCGCGCTCGATGAACAGCGCCCCAACGACGCGCGGCTGCGTGTCGTCGGTCGGACGGACGCGCACGATCGCCACCGCAATGGTGCGATCGGGCAGGCGCATCTCGATCGAGTCGCCGATGGCGAATTCGTACACGGCCAGCCCGCGAGGACTGAGTGGATGCGGCACGTCGCGGACCTCGTCGCCATCCCCGAGGCGAATGACCTCGGGGAAGTTGTTCTGGACGATGCCGAGGTGGTCGCGATGGTACGCAATGTCCGTCGGGAGCAAGAGGGTGTCCCGTCGCCCGATGATGCGCTGCTTGCTCAGCCCCGGCGAGCGCCAGTACACTTCCAGGGCGAGCTCGTCCGCCTTGATGACCTTCGGCGGCTCGGTGAAACCCTCACCGAGTTGAGCGAGAAAGGTGACATAGCCGCGCGCGATGGCGCGCCAGTCGTGCAGCGCCGTGTCGGCGAGCTGGCGCTCGCGGAGCTCGGTCGCGCGATGCACGAGCGCCATCGTTCGCGCATCATTCCACTCTGATTGCGCCCTCGCGGGCGTGACGAGCGGCCCCAGGAGACAGCACGCGGCTGCCATCGCCGCGAAAATGCGGAGCATGACGAGCGAATATCGCGGTGCGTGCATCGCGCGGCAAGCGCGCGATCAGTGACGTCGGAGCGATTTCTCGCGCTCGCGCGCAGCGCGGAGCGCGAACGCACGCTCATCCCGGTTTGGCGCGACGTGCTGCTCGACACCGACACGCCCGTCTCGGCGTTCGCGAAGCTCCGCCGCGGACCGTTCGCGTTTCTCCTCGAGTCCGCGCCTGCCGGCGGCGAGACGTGGGCGCGCTATACGTTCCTCGGCACGGAGCCCGCGGGGGCATGGCGGCTTCGCGATGGCGTGGTCGACGAATGGCACCCTCAGCGCGGATGGCACGGAGAGCGCCGTCCGGCGGATCCCATCGCGGACCTCGGAGCGAGGCTTCGCGAATACCAGCCCGCGACGGTTGCCGAGCTCGGCGCCTTCTGGGGCGGCGCGGTCGGCTATTTCGGCTATGACGTCGTGCGACTCATCGAGCGGCTCCCACACCCCCCGCGCCGAGCGCTGGACGTACCCGATGCCCTGATGGTCCTGACGCGCGCGGTCGTCATCATCGACAACCTGCGCTCGCGCGCGCGCATCGTGATCGGCGTTCCGGTGGAGTCCGCTCTCGACGATCGCGCGCTGCGCGCGCGGTACGACGAAGCGGAACAGGAGATCGACGCACTCGCCGCGCGACTGCGAGAGCCGGTCGATCTCCCCACGCTCGAGGTCGACGGCCCCGGAGGCATGCCCCCGGCACGAAGCTCGATCAGCCGCGCGGACTTCGAGGCCGGCGTGCGGCGCATCAAGGAGTACATCCTTGCCGGCG
>JAICNG010000128.1 GCA_025931335.1 Gemmatimonadaceae bacterium
CCGGCGTGCGGAGCATTCCCGGACATCGCGAAGACCCTCACTTCAGCACGAGCTCGGCAATCAGCTTCTTCACCCGCGGGTCGTCTTTCTGCGCTAGCCAGAAGAGCGCCTTGCTCCGCATCCGCGTGTCGGGATCCTCTCGTGCGATGCGCAGCAGCGCGTCAATCGCGGCCTCCTCGTCCCGCTGCGAGAGCACGAAGATCGCGTGCTCGCGCAGGTTCTGACTGTCGGCCTCGCGGTAGACGCGCACGAGCTCCGCGGTCGGCGTTGCCTCGCGCTGCCCTGCCCAGAAGATCGCTTTCTTACGCAGCTCCGAAGATTCCCGCGCATCGAGCGCGCGCTCGATCAGCCAGCGTCCGCCCGCGCCTTCGTCTTCCTGCATTCCCTGGATGATCGCTTCCTTCACTTTCTCGTCATCGATACGCGAATAGAGATTCCGCAGATACGCGAACTCGGACTCCGGCGTCTCGCCGCTGTGTGTCAGCGAGAAGATGGCGTGGGCCCGAACCCGGCTCGCCTCGTTCGCGTTCTCGATCATCGTGTGCAGCATGCGGCGTGCGCTCTCGCTCCCGTTCTGGCCGAGCCAGAAGGCCGCGTCGCGACGCGTGCCCACGCTTCCGCTCCGCGCGAGATCGATCAACGCGGGAACGCCGACGTCGCCGTCGAGCGAGTTGAGCGCCGCCATTGCCGAGGCGCCGAGTCCTTTCTTTCTCCCCTTGCGGTCATCGCCGTCGTCCGCGTCGTCGCGCGCGAACTGGACGAGCGCGGGGATCACGCTGGCGTCACCGAGCAGCCCGAGCCACAGGATCGCCTGGCGACGCGTGTGCTCGGCGCGTTGTGTGTCACGCGCGAGCGCGAGCAGCGGTTGGATGACCGGCGCGTCGTCGGCAAGCACGGCCGGGAGCAGCACGCGATCCTTGCCCGAGGCTGACTCCAGCCGCGGCATGAGCGTGAAGAAGTATGACGACGCCTCGTGCGGCGGCACGACCCCGAGATCCGTCACGCGCGAGTCGCTGTCCGGCCACGAGCCTCCGACCTGCGTCCGCACCTGCGTCGCCTGGCCGTCCGCGACGGTGACCGTCACCAACAGCGGCCCGGGTACGCATCGGCTGTCGCTCCACCGTCCGCCAATCGACTGAAAGTTGCGGGCGAAGATCGCGCTCCTATAGCCGACGACGTCGCGGCCGTTGCCGCACACGCCCATCCGGCTCTCGATCTGCATCCGCACCTGGCCATCCGGCGCTTGAGCGACGCGCGATGCGAGGGATTGAGCGCTGAGGGAGCTAAGAGCGCTGAGGGCGCAAAAAGCGCTGAGGGCGCTGAGAGTGCGCATGGCGATCACGGCTGGTTGAGAATGTCGATGAGGAGCTGCTTGACGCGCGGGTCCTTCTTCTGGCCGAGCCAGAACAACGCCTTCTTGCGCATCTCGCGATCGGGGTCCTTCTGCGCGATCTTGATGAGCTTGTCGGTCGCGGTGGCATCGCGCGATTCCGACATTACCCAAATCAGCTTCTCCTTCACCTCGGCGTCCGACAGCCTGTCGTAGACCGTCACCAGCTCGCTCCCGGCGATGCCGGCCTGTCCGGCTGTCCACAGGGCGTGCCCGCGCAAATCGGCGCTGTTCGCTTCGTCGAGAGCGATGGCGAGCAGCCAGCGGTCGTTCTCGAAGCCTCGCATCTGCGACAGCGAGAAGAGGATCCTCTTCCGGACATCGTCGTTGCGCTCGCTCTTGTCGAGCTTCGTGAACAGCGAGCGCAGGAAGTCCGCGTTCTCCTGCGACCGGCGCTGCCCGATCCAGAAGATCGCCTTCTCGCGAACCGACTCGGGCGTTTGCGCGCTTTCGGCCAGGCGTCGCAGCAACGCCGCGGCGCGGGGCGAGTTGTGCTCGTGCAGCGCATGGATCGCCTTCTCGCGAAGGTCCATGTCTGGCGACGAAGTGGCGATCGTCTCGAGCGCCTCCGCCGCGGTCTCCGTGCGCACCTGCCCCATCCAGAACACCGCCTTCTCGCGGACCGACCGGCTGGGATCGTTGTTCAGGACGTCGAGCAGTACCGCCTCGGTGTCGGACGACCGCTTCTGGGACAGGAGGAACACCGCCTTCTCGCGCAGCGCCACGGAGCACTCGTCGCGCTTCTGGAGCACCTGCCTGATGATCGGGACCGCGCTCTCCGCATCCATCTGAAGCAGGGCGTTCATGGCTGCCGCGCGGATATCGGTGTCGTCGTCATCGCGGTTGCACGGCTGGTCGGCGACCCGCGACACCGCCTCGGCGGACTTCACGTCGCCCCGCTGGGCAAGCACGCCGCGGATGCGAATGGCCAGCTCCCGCCCGTCCGCGATCGTCGTCGCCCGTGGGAAGCGCCTTTGCTGCGCGTCCAGGGCGCTGAGCGCTTCACGCAGATCGTCCTCGCGCCCGGCCCGGTAGAGCGCGAAGGCGCGCCAGTACGGAGCGTCGGGGGCGTACTCGGACCGCGAATGCTTCTCGCTGATCTCGGCGAAGAGTCGCGCGGCGCGGCGGTACTCGCCTCGATTGATGGCTTCGCGCCCCAGTCGATAGAGGGAGTCGGCGGGGTCCGCCTCGGCCCAGGGCTCCGGTGGGACCTGGGCGAAGCCCGGCTCGAGCGCGACGACGAGAGCCTCGATGGGCGCGTCCCACGCCAGGGTGTTAGGCATCACACCCGAGTAGGTGGCGAGCACGGCGGCGGCACTCGCGCCGAGGAAGAGTTTGGTGATCATTCGAGTTGGCTCCTCAAACGCCTGACGCGGCGTCGGCGCCGGGAACTCCGGCGGGCACCGCGGTGCGGATTCGTGGAAGTAGATCGCTGTGCTCGAGCGCGCCCTCGATGAGGTCGCGATCGGTGGGGTCGAGCTCGGCGCCGGACAGCTGGATGATCTGCACCAGCACGAGCTCGAGATCCTCGAGTAGTGCGCGGAGCTGCGGGTCATCTCCGGCGGGTGAATCGATGAGCAGGCGCGTGCTGCCGAGGACTTGTCGTCCCCAGGTTCCCAGCTGCCGCGTCTCGACGGGACTTTGCTGCGGAGTCGCACTGGCGCGGAACGCCGTGAGCAGCGCCTCGGCCTGCGTCAGCGTTTGCGTGGCGGCCATGCGGTAGAGGCGCGACGGATCGTCGGAGTCGGACGGCGTCGGAGCGGGGGAAACAGTCGCGACGGGAGCGGTCGGGGCATCGGCCTTCTGGAGCGCGACACGATCGATCGCGACGCCGAGCAGTAGCGCCGCGGCGATCGCCGACATCAGGAGCCATGGCTTGCGACGGGGCGGCGCGACGGCGGTCCTGCGTGCGGCCTGAATCGCCGACCACATCTCGAGGCGCGGCGTTGCATTCGGCGCGTTCAGCGTCGGTGCCACCTTTCGGATCCATGCGTCGAACGCCGGATCCTCGTCAGGCACGACGTCCGCGTCCGGTCCGAAGTCGAGACCGTCGCCCTGGTCGATGTGATAGCGATCTTCATTCATGTCGTTCTTCATGATCCCCATTCCTCCGCGAACATCGCGAGTGCGACGCGGAGCTTTCCGCGCGCCCGCGAGAGTTGCGCCTTCGACGTCCCGACGTTGATTCCGAGCGCCGCCCCGATCTCCTGGTGCGTGTAGCCTTCGGCATCGTGCATCAGGAACACGGCTCGACAGCCCGGCGGCAGATCGTTCACCGCTTCCATCACCTTGTCCCGCAGAAGCGGGTCCGAGCGCGGCGCCGATTCGGGAAGCACGGTTGCGTCCTCGAGCGGTGCATTCCGAGCCCACTCTCGCTTGCGTCGCCTGATCTCGTTGAGCGAGAGCGAGACCGCGATCGAATGCAGCCACGTTCCGAATGCGGACTCACCCCGAAACCCCTCGAGCGATGCGAACGCGCGAACGAAGACGTTCTGCGTCACCTCACGCGCGAGGTGCTCGGCCCCGGTCAGTCGATACGCGAGCCGGTAGACCTGCTCCACGTGCGCGTCGTACAGGGCACGGTGGGCGGATGCGTCACCCCGGCGCGCGCGCTCGATGAGCGCGCGCTGGTCCGCGAGCTGGTGAGCTCGCTCCAGGGTCATGGTGCCATCCGTCTCCATGCTCGCCCGTGTGACAACGGGATGGAAAAAAGGGTTGACTGGAGAGATGGCGGTGGAAGGCGTGGCTCAGGAAGGGCCGGGCTTTACGGCTCGCCGTCTCGAGCCAAAACCTCGATGCGATGGCTGGCGCCGGCGCCTCTCAACGGAACGCGCGCCGTGATGGCGACCCTCCCTGGTGCCACCCCGGTGACGACGCCGGCGGCGCTTACCGTGGCGAGGCGGGGGTCGAACGAATACCACTCGATGTCGACCGTAATGGGATCGCCATGGACGGCGTTGCACGAGCCCATAAGATCGATCGTCCCTCCGACAACGGGCCGAACGTGCGCGATGAGCGGGATCGTGTCACCGACGAACACGGTCCAGAAGGGGCCCGACGAACCCGGGGCCAGGCTGATCTCTACGCTGAGCGTTCCAAGGGGCTCCCGCGGCTCGCAGGCGAAAAGAAGCTCGGGTTCGATTTTCAAGTCGCAACCCGCGAGAACGGCGATGCAGACAACCGCGATGGCGTTTCGATGCATGCATTCCCCCGTCGTGACGCCCTAGAATCGTCGCCGGGGGAGGGGGGCGACATACGACACTTTACGTAGGTCGCCGGCCACGCCGTGCGATACGGTGATGACCGCCTCGAGCGGGACCGCCCGCATCGTGGCGCGTGTCCTCTTGCCGCCACCCTCGCCGAGCGCTCAGACTATGGTTATGCCGCTCCCAGTGCCGCTTCTCACGATCGACATGCTCGACGAGTTCCCCGACGACGGGAACCGATACGAGCTGCTCGAGGGGATGCTGCTGGTGACGCCGGCGCCCAACAACGCTCATCAGGTTGTGGCGACGCGGCTGGCCCATCGGCTCGCCAATGCTCTGGAGCCCACTGCTGCCGCGGAAGTGGTCGCCGTCGGGGCGATCCAGCGCGGGAAGCACACGCAGCTGCAGCCGGACATCCTTGTCTACCCCTCAAAATACCCGCCCACCGCGCATTGGCGGGCCATCCGTGACTGGTGGCTGGCGGTCGAGGTGCTGAGCCCATCCTCACGGCTCTACGATCGTGAGGTCAAGCGCGGCGCCTATCTCGCGCTGGGTGTCGGGGAGTACTGGATCGTTGATCCGAGCGATTGCTCCGTGGAGGTGTGGTCGCGAGCGCATAACGAGCCGCGGCGGGCCACCGACGTCCTCGTGTGGCGGCCCACGGCGCTCGATCGCGAGATCGCGCTCGATCTGCGCCAGGTTTTCCGAGGCGTGTGCGAGGGCGCGGTCCAAAACGACCAGGCGTAGAATTGGCTCGCAAAATGGGTTGGGATCACCCGGTTTCAGGGCACTTTCGGCACGGTCACCTGAACGGCGCACTGCGCCTCCGCGGGGCTGTCATAGCGCTCGAGCACCGAGCGCACCATGGCTATTTCCTCTCGTGACGCCTCGACGCTGATGACGCCGAGTGGTGAGCTCGGCCGGAAGGAGATGAGGGCGGTTGGCTGGATTCGTGGGCGCAGAACCTCCGCGGCCTGCGCGGGCGACAGACAGTGCAGCTGAAACGTTTCGCTGACCCTCGCGCCTGGCGGCGGTGCGGGCGCCGTGCGCAACATCGTCCAGTACAGAATAACGGCCGCTACCATGGCGATGCCGAGCCCTCTCTCGTAGTAGCGCCCAACTTTTCGCCGACGCGATCGCATGAGGGCGGTGGCGGCGGTCTCCGCGGCGGGGACGGACGGCTGAAGCTCATCGAACGCCGTGAGCATGTTCTGTTCACGCTCGGCGACCACGCGTGTGACGCGATCGCAATCGCGGCATCCCGCGGCATGCTCGTGCGCACGGCCGTAGGCCAACTCTGCGACCGGCAGCGTCGCGAGCATCGCGAGATAGTCGTCGCAATTCACCCGAGTTGCTCCCGGTAGCATGGATGCGTGGCGAGGATACTGCGCCGAATCGACGAGCGCGCCTTGAACAGGCTCGCGCGTACGGAGACGTCCTTCATCTCGAGCATTGCGGCGGCTTCGGCCGGCGTGCGCCCTTCGATGTCGCAGAGGATGAACACTTCGCGTTGCCGCATTGGCAGCATCCTGGCGATCGTCTGAATGAGCTCGATGGCGCGTTGGCGATCCACACGCGCACCGGGATCGGTGATATAGACCTCCTGCGTGGTGCTCGCTACTTGTTGTGAAGTTTGTCGTCGCGCTCGGAGGGCGACGCGGCGCGTGATGCGATACAGCCACCCTTCGAATGGACCGTCGCCACGAAAGCTCGAGAGCTTGCGATGCACGCGCACGAACACTTCCTGCGTGATGTCTTCCGCCTCGTCTTCGTCTCCTGAAAGCGCAATTGCCCACCGGAAGACGGATGGCTGATACGTACCGACGAGCGCGGCGAACGCACTCTCATCCCCGCCGCGCGTGCGCGCGACGAGCTCAGGAGGTTCAACCATCGGAACGGGGAGACCACTCATCAGATGAGTGAGCCAGCGAAGCCGTTCTGCGTTTACCGCCGCATGGAGTCCGGCTGCACCCACTCTGTGGTAACGCGCATCGGACCTCCAGTCGCCTGCCACCGTGCGAGCCGCGACTGAAGCACCTCCACGGCATTCACTCCGCCCGGATCGGCTCCAAATACCGCGAGGTTCAGGAACGGCAGATGCGCCCGGTTCTCCGGCTTCACGACGATCAGGAACGCACTCGTGGCCCGCTGTGCGCCGCACCGCGCGTCTCCGCCCGCGTCTGCTCCGGCCTTCAAACCTGCCATGAGCACCTCTGCCATCGGCCGACGGGAGGCACGAGCCTGCTGCACCGCTGCCATCGCGCGATCGAGCACCGCCGCTCCCGGCAACGAATTGCCCTGGACCAACACGCCGTCGGCGGACCGCTCCCCAGCGTAATGGGAACCCATCGCAGTTCCGGTGAACTGGACCCGGCCGCCGCGAAGCGTCCCAATCGCGTACTGCTGCTCCTGCACGCGCGCATCGAACGTCGGCGCAGTGATGACTCGCAACACTGAGTCGAGGGCCACCCCCTCGGCGAGCAGCTTGAGCGCCAACTCCCTTGCCGCCGGGTTGCCGATGGACTGGCTGATGACTGCGCCCTTACCCGGCACGAAGCCAGCGATTCCATACACGTCGAAAGTGCAAGACGCGCCGGCGACGCCAATCAACCCAGTAGCTGGGTCGAGCACCATGATGGACCACGTCGCGGAAGCAGACGAGGGCAAGGACGCCGACAACAGCACGGCGGCGACGAGGGCGCGGCGGAGCGAAGCGGGCATGGCACTCCGGTAGGGTGCAGGTATGCGACAACCGCTTGCAAGAAAGGGTTGATTCGCGAGACCGCCGCCGAGAGCTGATCTCGGCGCGCCCCTAAGTCTATGCGTGTTGACGGACGTAATCGAGCCCTACGACGCCGGTGGGGTATGGGGTCGCGGACTGTAACGCGAACTTCGCGTGTACGCCGTCCGGCAGGACACGCTTGCCAATGCCCAACGTGATGGGATACACGAGCAAGCGCAGCTCGTCGACGAGGTCGTTCGCAATGAGCGTGTGGACGAGCTGGCTGCTGCCGTCGGTGAAGATGTGCTTGCCCGGCTGGGCCTTGAGCTGGCGGATCGACTCGACGACGTTGTCGCGAATGATCGTCGTGTCGCGCCAGACCGGCTTCTTCAGTGTCTTCGAGACGACGTATTTCTTCGC
Organism: Gemmatimonadaceae bacterium; assembly: GCA_025931335.1. Taxonomy (GTDB): domain Bacteria; phylum Gemmatimonadota; class Gemmatimonadetes; order Gemmatimonadales; family Gemmatimonadaceae; genus JAICNG01. The sequence goes on from JAICNG010000128.1 coordinate 7,739, forward strand.
GCCAGCGAAGGGATCGTTCGCGGGGTCCGGCTCGAACGCCTCACCGTGGATGACGTAGGTGCGCCGGCCCAGCAGCAGTGTGTCGACGTCCTTCAGCAGCGCCTCGAAGCGCGTGCCGATGTCGTCGTGCCAGTAGGGGATGGTCCATCCTCCGTACTGGAAGCCTCCATCGGTATCCTCGTCCTTCCCGCCCGGCGCCTGCATCACGCCGTCGAGGGTGACGAACTCGGAGACAATGAGCTTTCTCATGACATCTGTCGTTAGGATAAGGGTTATCGTTCCACCAGCGACTCGGTCGTCAGAAAGTCCGTGACCACCGGTGCGACCGCGTGTGCCGGCGCGCCGTGGTCCTGACCCTCGAGCACGGTGTAGCTACCGTTCGGTAGCAGGTAGGCGATGCGGATGGCGATGTCGCGGAAAAACTGCGGACTCGCGCCGCCGGCGATCACGAGCGCCGGAACGTCGATCGCGCGGGCGAGATCCTCGGGAATCGCGCCCCCCTGCCTGATCTCTCCCATCACCTCG
>JAICNG010000070.1 GCA_025931335.1 Gemmatimonadaceae bacterium
AGACCGGGTTTCCCCATTCGGCCACCTCGGGCTCACTGGCTGTGTGCGCCTCCCCCGAGCTTTTCGCAGCTTACCGCGGCCTTCCTCGCCTCCGTGTACCCAGGCATCCCCCACATGCCCTCGTTCGCTTGACTACCGCTTCTGGTATCCAAGCAAAGCACGCGCATCGAATGTGCAATCAAATCATCAAGTCGTCGAACGTCGCTTCCCTTGCGAGAAGCGCCGCTCGCGCTCGATGAGAATTCACATCCCAACGATCTACTCGATCATCACTTGTCAAACAGCGGCCGCGCATGTGTTCGCGCGCGGACAAGACTTTGATTTTAGCCGATTGAAAAGCGTCAGTCAACGCGTCGATCCATCGCGCGCGTGATGACCCCATCCCAAAAGGGCGCGAAGAATACTCAGGTGGAAACCTCACTTCAAGGGGCAGTCGACTCTCCCACCCCTGTCGCGTCGCCGCGTGCACTCGTGTCGCCAAAAGGCGCTCGCCGATGGGCGAGCGGCCATCCGTGGATCTACCGGAGCGACGTCGTCAAACGACCCGACGTCCACGCCGGCGCGGTCCTGGTGGAGAACGCCGCGGGGGCACCGCTGGGCTGGGCTCTCTGGAGCCCGCGCTCCGAGATCTCGCTTCGCTTGCTCGATCGATCGCCCAACGCGCAGATCGACGCGCGATGGTGGCGCGCGCGACTCGAGGGCGCGATCGCGAGGCGCGGCGCGCTCAAGGACGTCGCCTCCGCGTTCCGACTCGTGCACGGGGAAGCAGATGGCTGCCCATCACTCGTTTGCGATCGGTACGACCGGTGGCTCGTCGTGCAGCTCCTGAGTGCCGGCATCGAGCGCTTCCGCCGCGAGATCGTGGAGTCGCTCCTGGCGCTGGTGCAGCCCGAGGGAATACTCGCGCGGAACGATGTCCCCGTCCGAGCCAAGGAAGGCCTGGCTCGCGAAACCGTCTTGCTCGCCGGCGACGTGCCGAGGGAGATCGAGGTGATCGAGTACGGCCTTCGCTATCTCGCCGCGCCGTGGGATGGGCAGAAGACCGGAGCCTTCCTCGATCAGCGAGAGAATCGCGCGCTCGCCGGTGCCATCGCGCGCGGTCGTGCGCTGGACTGCTTCAGCTATCATGGATCATTCGCCCTTCACCTGGCGCGGCAGGCGGCCTCGGTCACCGCACTCGACGCCTCCGCGCCCGCGCTCGCGCGGGCGCGGGAGAACGCGGCCCGCAACGCCATCCGCAACATCGAGTTCATCGAGGCCGATGCGTTCGAATGGCTGCGGGCGGCCGAGCGGCGACGCGAACGGTTCGACACGATCGTGCTCGATCCGCCCGCGTTCGCGAAGACGCGTGACGCGCTCTCGTCGGCGCTGCGGGGCTACAAGGAGATCAATCTGCGAGCGATGCGGTTGCTCGCCCCCGGGGGAATGCTGTTCACCGCCAGCTGCAGCTACCACCTGACGAAAGCACTGTTCCTCGAGGTGCTCGAGGCGGCCGCCGCGGACAGCGGACGCCGTATCGCGCTGCGCGAGATGCGCGGCCAGCCACTCGATCATCCGGAGGTCCTGACGATCCCGGAGACCGGTTACATCAAGGGCGCTTTGCTCGAGGCGCTGGACTAACCTGGCACCCGCGGCACCAGTACGTGGACCGGGCCGCCTGCACGATGCGCTCGATGCGCGTGCCGCAGCGCGAACATCGCTTTCCTTCCCGGTCGTACACGTTGAGTCGCGCGGCGCCGGACGTCGTGTAGCGCCCGGAGCCATCGCGCCCGCGCGCGAGGACTCGCCGAACCGCGCGGACCAGACGCTCGGCATCGCGCGCTCCGACCTCCGAGGCCGGCGTACGCGGGTCGATGCGCGCGAGCCAGAGGGCTTCCGCCGCGTAGATGTTCCCGATGCCGGCAACGACGCTCTGATCGAGCAGCGCGGGCTTGATCGCGATACGCCGCCGCGCGAGCGCGCTCAACAGATGCGCCGCGTCGAACGCCGTGCTCACCGCGTCCGGCCCCAGTCTCGTGGTGAGTGGCGCACCGGGAGCGAGCAGCTGCACCGTTGACAGCGCGCGCGGGTCGGCGAGGACGATCTGCGACCCGTCCTCGAGCTCGAGCACGAAGCGCGCGAACCGCGGGAGCTCTCCTCCGCCCGGGTGAATAACCCAGTCGCCGGACATTCGAAAATGCACGTGGAGAGTGGAGCCATCATCGAGCAACGCCAGCTGGTGCTTGCCGTGGCGTTCCACGCGCGAGATGGACCGCCCCGCGAGACGCCGCAGGCTCGCCTTGCTCAGCCGCCGGCCGACGTGCGGGTGCAGCACCGTCGCGCGAGCGATGCGCACGCCAGAGGTCGCGCGCGCCAGCGCGCGAGCTGCGTGGTCGACTTCCGGGAGCTCAGGCACGAGCGCCAACCTACCCGCCCACCCCCGCGCGCTCAAGCGCCTGTGATTGACAGCGCCGCCCGGCCCCGGCGAGTATGAGCGCGTGCTGAACTCACCGTTCCTACGTTCCGCGGAAACTCCGCCGATGGTCCGTGCGCTGCGCGCGCCAGCGGTGCGGCGAACGCTGCTCGTGATCCTCGTTCTGAACCTGTTCGTCGTCGTGATCAAGGTCGTCGTCGGCATTCGGACGAACTCGCTGTCGGTGCTGGGGGCGGCGCTCGAATCCTCGCTCGACCTCATCAACAACATCGTGGGCATCGCGCTCGTGAGGCTCGCGGCCATCGAGCCTGATGAAGATCACCCATACGGTCACGGGAAGTTCGAGACGGTGGGCGCACTCGGCATCGTCGTTTTCCTGTCCATCACCTGCTTCGAGCTGCTGCGCGAGGGCGTGCTGAGCGTGGTGCGAGGTCGCGAGCCGCGCCCGCCCTCGCTGCTCGAGCTGTCGGCGATCGCCGCCACGATGGTCATCAATGTGTTCGTGGTGTGGTACGAGCGGCGGCGCGCTACGCAGCTCGGCAGCTCCTTCCTCATGGCCGACGCCGCGCATACTCAAAGCGACATCTATGTGACGCTCGCCGCGGTCGGCTCACTCATTCTCACCCGCGCCGGCTGGGGCTTCGTCGATCCCATTCTCGCCATCATCGTGGCGCTGATCATCGCCTGGCACGGATACGAGATCGTCCGGTCCACGGTCCCCGTGCTGGTCGATGCGCGCGCCGTGGATGCGGCCGAGATCCGGCGACTGATCGCCTCCATTCCGCGGGTCGTCGACGTGCGGTCGATCCGCTCCCGCGCCAGCGCGTCGGGGGCGGTCCTCGCGGAGGTGACCATCGTCGTGAACGGGGAAATCAGTGTCTCCGACGCCCACGCGGTGATGGATGCGGTCGAGGAGCGGATCGCCGCCGAGCTGGGCGCGTCGGAGGTGCACGTCCACGTCGAGCCCGTGTGACACTGGGGGCGAGTATTAGTGCTGAATTGCTGCTAAATGCCGGCGCAATCGATACTTGCGCGCCTACACAGACCGCCTAGCTTAGGAGCGTCGTCCCTACCCGCAGCCTCGTCAATGGCCCAACGACTCCAATCGCTGCAACACGAATACACGCTCTTCGTGGAGCAGGAGATCGAGCACTACAAGGAGTCGGTGTCTCGAGGAGTCCTCCTCGGTATCGGCGACGAAGCAGTCCAAATGCTGGACACCCATCAGCAGCTCGCGCTCACCGAGCTCATCCTCTGCGATGAGGTCGATCGCATCATCAAGGCGCGCCTGCGCCTGCCAAGCTATCAAACTTGGCGACGCCGTCGCCTCCGCGCCATCAAGGACTACTCTCGTCCGGAGCGGTGGGGTCTCAACCCGAACGAGCCGCTGGTTCGAGAGGTCCCCACGACCCACGACGGACACGTTCTCGTGGCGGGCGCGGCCGCCGAGGGACCGGCGCTCTACCTCGCGGCGCGCGGGTGCGCCGTGACATCGGTGGAATCGGAAGAGGAGGTCGTGGAGCGAGTGATCAGCTGCGCGGTCGAGGTCGGGTTAACGGGCCGGGTCCGCGGCTTCGTCTCCGACCTGGGCGTCTGGCGTCCCGACATGCCGCTCAACGCCGTCGTCTGCACGCCTGCGGCGTTCGCTGGGCTGTCGGACGCCGAGCGGGCGCACGTCATCACGCTGCTCCAGAACGCGACCGCGGATGGAGGCGTCCACCTCGTTCAGACCCTGGCCGCCGGACGGCGCGCCCTCTCCATCGAGGAGCTGCGCCAGCGATACCTCGGCTGGACGGTCGAGCTGCAAGACGACGAGCGCGAGACGTTTTTGGCGCGCAAGGCGGTCGCGTAACGTCGTAGATCGACACGACTTCTCCTTTTTCCGACGTGTCGGAGTGCAACACCGGGCAGGATACCGGTGTTCTTGTGTTCTTGGAAGTCTTTGTCTGACAAGCAGTTCACGAATTGGAACGAAGCGGCACGTGGGGTGCTTGAAGGGTATGCGCCCGCGAGGATCCGGGCGCGCCCCGACCGTTCCGGGGCGCTCATTACATCGAGGTGCAGGATGGCGAAGACCAAGCGCATGCGTGCGGCGGAAGAGCCGCGCGGAATCGTGATCTCTCGCGGGTCGCGCGAGGAGACGCCGCCGACGTTCAGCGTATACGTGTGGGGCCCGGCGCCCGAGCCGGAGCCGGCCGCCGATTCGAAAGCAGCCTGAGCGATTCGAGATCACATGAGCGCCGGAAGCACCCGCTTCCGGCGCTCGTTCATTTCAGGGTATGCCGCTTGCCCATGAGGCAGGCGTGCACGACACGTCAGAGGACTGGGAGGGGCAGCGCCGCGCGCTACTCTCCCAACGCATCTCCGAGCTCGGGTTGTCGATTCGCGGGACGCTCGTGGAGCAGCTCGTGGAGCGATTGTACCGCGAGCTCGACGAGCGCGGCCTGGCGTTCCGTCCCCCGGTTTATCTGAGCGACCAGTGGGGATGCCCCGATGGCACGCCCCTGATCGGCGTGCCCTTCTATCTGGCCGACCCGCGCCTAACGAAGCTCGAGGAGGAGATGGCGGTGGACGTCGAGGGCGAGCGCGACGCCATGCGCTACCTGCGCCACGAAGCGGGGCACGCGTTCAACTATGCCTACCGGCTGTACGAGCGCGCCGACTGGCATGCGCTGTTCGGTCCGTACTCTCGGCCCTACCGCGAGCGCTATCGCGCGGATCCGTTCTCGCGGAACCACGTCCGACACATCCTCGGATGGTACGCGCAGAAGCACCCTGATGAGGATTTCGCCGAGACGTTCGCAGTGTGGCTCACCCCCGGACTCGACTGGCGCACCGAATACGCCGGATGGCCGGCGCTCGCCAAGCTCGAGTACGTCGACGCCGTGATGCGAGAGGTGGGCTCGACCATTCCCATCGTGCCGGCGCCAACCGACGAGGATCTCCCCGTCGAGGCGATGCACTACACGGTAGAAGAGCACTATCAATCGGCGGAGGAGCGGCTGCCGATCGAGGACGAGCGCCATTTCGACGGCGACCTCCGCACCATCTTCGCCGCGTCGGCGGACGCACCACAGGGAGAGCGCGGCGCGGACTTCCTCCGGCGCCACCGGCGTGAAGTCGTGAGGCGCATCGCGTACTGGACGGGGGAGAGCGCCACGATCCTCCGCGCCTTTCTCGATTTTCTCGCGGCACGCGCCGATGTCCTCGACTTGCGCGTGGCAGGGCTCGAGGCGGCGACGCTCATCGAGCTCACCTCTTTCGGGACGGCGGTCATGATGAACTACCGCTACACGAGCGTGTTGGGCCGACGGAAGCGAAGTGGCGGATGAGAATCGCGCTTCTGCACACCCACGACGCCGCGGAGTCACCGACCGATCCGGTGCTGGGCCAGCTCTCGGACTCACTGAACCGATTGGGGCATCAGGTGGAGCCGGTGGAAGTCGACAAGCGCGTGGAGCCGCTCGTCAATGCGCTCGGACGGGTCGACGCGGATCTCGTCTTCAACATCGCCGAGTCGTTCCGCGGCAAGAGCGCCCTCGAGTCCAATGTCGCCGCGCTCCTCAACCTCATGGGCCTCCGATACACGGGATCGAGTCCCTCGGGACTAATGCTCGCCGGTGACAAGATCCTCGCCAAGAAGGTGCTGACGTTCCATGGCATCCGCACGCCGCGTTTCGCGACGAGCTACCGCGGGGCGCTCGACTGGGTGGAGGATCTTCAGTTCCCGGTGATCGTGAAACCGCCCCAGGAGGATGCGTCGGTCGGGCTTACGAGCGGGTCGGTGGTTCGCGATCTCAAGCAGCTCCTCGAGCGCATGGATGCGCTGCAATCGGAGTTCGAGTCCCCGATCCTCGTGGAAGAGTTCGTCGAGGGGCGCGAATTCTACGTCGGCGTGCTGGGGAACGCGAACGCGCGCGCGCTTCCGGTAATCGAGCTCGACTTCTCGAAGTTCCCGGCCGACCGGCCACGGATGGCGAGCTGGGAAGCAAAGTGGGGCGACGATGAGGGCGGGGGCGCGGAGTTCGAGGGGACCGCCTCGATCTTCCCGGAGAACCTGCCGGAGGATCTGATCGAACGCCTCGACAAGGCCGCGCTCGACGCGTTCGGGGCGCTGCGGCTCCGCGACTACGCGCGCATCGACTTCCGCGTGAACGAGGCCGGCGAGGTCTTCGTCATCGAGGTCAACCCGAACTGCTACCTCGAGCGCGACAGCGAATTCGCGCGCGCGGCGGCGCGTGGCGGCCTCGGCTACGACGCGCTCATCGAGCGCATTCTCGAGCTGGCAGCCGGTCGTTATGCGCGATAGCGGGTGGCGCAGGCGCAAAGGGCCGGCGACATCGCCGGCCCTTCTGCTTCACCATGTGCCTACATCTTCCGGCGCGAGCGCTTCCGCGTAGCCTTCTTGCGAGCTCCGCCCTTCTTCCGCGTGGACTTGCGCGTGGACTTCCGACTGCTCTTTCTCGCGCCTTTTTTCCTCGCAGGCATGGTTCTTCTCCGTTGAAGGAGTGAAGGAACCGCCGATCCCCCGGTGGATCGGCGAGTGGGGCGGGTCTGCGGCCCGCCCCACGCTCTTACACGGCCTCGGAGAGGCTCGTGAAGTTGAAGTCTCGGACCTTGATCGGTGGCATCACGACGGCGCCTCCCGCCTCCGTCCCCGCCACGCGCGTTGGCCGTCCCAGCATCTCCAGATTGTTCAGCATGAACAACGGCGATTCGTTGAACCGCAGGTTGCGAATGGCCTTCGCGATCTTGCCGTTCTCGATGAGGAAGGTGCCATCGCGCGTGAGCCCGGTGTACAGCACCGTGCGCGGGTCGACCTCGCGAAGGTACCAGAGTCGCGTCACGAGGATGCCGCGGGGCGTCGAGCGAATCATGTCATCGAGGGAGGCCGTGCCGCCGAGCATCTTCACCGAGCTCGGGAAGCCGGTGGGCGTCGTGTTGTTCTTCTGTGCCCAGAAGCGCGAATAGTAGAGCTGCTTCAGGACGCCGTTCTCGATCCACACCTGGCGGCCGAGTGGGAGGCCGTCGCCGTCGTACGGCTGCGCGAGCAGGTCGGGGTCGGTGGGATCGGAGATCAGCGTCACCCGTGAATCGACGAGCTTCTCGCCGAGCTTGTTGCCTCCGCCCTGCTTCACGAACGGACTGCGCCCTTCATCGGCGGAGCGCGCGTCGGCGTAGAAGACGAGCAGCTGCACGAGGTCGGCGACGGCCTGCGGCTCCAGAATCACCGTGTACCGGCCCGGCTCGATGGCGACCGGACTCCGTGAGAGCCGTGCCTTGTCGATCGCACGCTTGCTCACTTCGGCGAAGTTGATCTTCGCCCAGTCGTTGTCGTCGGCGCCAACCCAACCGGACCCGGTGCCGTCGGAAGTCCGTACCGTGAGCGTATAGTTCGCCGAGGTCGACCGATGGTAGGCAAAATTCCCCGCCCTGTTGCCGATTGCGTTCGACTGCGCCGACGTCACGATGTAGCCGGCGGCCGCCAGATCCTTCGCGTCTCGCGAGGGGCCTAACGCGGTGAGCGCGGCGCGGGCTCGCTCGTCGGCGGTGAGATTGGCGGTCGAATCGAACCAGCTGGACACCGACGCGTATTGCTGCGGCCCAAGCGGCGGCATCGACTCCGGATCGTCGGGCGCGAGGCGCGCAAGGACCTCCGACTGCTCGACGGTGCGGCGCAGCGACGCGTCGGACAGATCGTTGGTCGTGACCGCGGCGTGCTTGGCGCCGAAGGCGCTCTCGATGACGACGTTCGCGTTCACCACGCCGCCCGACGTCGACATTTGGTTGGCGGCGAAGCGCACGTTCCCCTGGTAGCTGCTGTCGATCGTGACGCGAACCGATTCGGCCTTCGAGAAGCCGATGGCGCGCCCGATGAGCGCCTGCGTTTCCTCGCGCGTGAGGACGTTCGCGTTCGCCGCCCCCGCGCTGCGCGCGCCCGCGGGTGGGATCAACCGTCTGGGCGCGCTCACGCTTTCCTCCCCGTGTTGATCACGTTCACCTGACGGAAGCGCGCCGGCGGGCATCCGTGGCTCACGGCGTTGATCTGCGGCGGCTGGCCTTTGCCATCGAAGAAGCTGGCGCCCATCTGGTAGCTGCGCCGCCCGCCGATCAGGTCCATCGAGTTCCAGAAGTCGGGTGTTCGCATCTGATAGGCGACGTCCTTGAGCATCCCGACGATCTTGCCGCCGCGAATCTCGTGGAACACCTGGCCGCCGAACTGCGCGTTGTAGCGCTGCTGATCGATCGAGAAGGAGCCATCCCCGACGATGGCGATGCCGCGGTCGGTGTCAGCGATCACCTCATCCCACCCGATGTCGCGCTCGCCGGGCAGCAGCGACACGTTCGGCATGCGCTGGAACTGGACGCTCGCCCACGAGTCGCCATTCGAGCAGCCGTGCGAGCGCGGCGTGATGTTCTGCTGATCGTACCACCACTTCAGCCAGTTGGCCTGCTCGCGCGTGGTCTGGTAGTCGTTGAAGATCCCGTTCTTGATGATGAGGAAGTCCTCGGGCTTCACCCCTTCATCATCGTATCCGATCGTCGCGCACCCACCCGGCTGCGATCGGTCGCCTTGCACGTTCATGAACTCCGGCCCGTACTTGAGCTTGCCCAGCATTTTCTCGGGGGGCGCGATGAACGACGTGCCGGCGTAGTTGGCTTCGTAGCCCAGCGCGCGATCGAGCTCGGAGGGGTGGCCGATGGACTCGTGAATCGTGAGCCAGAGGTGCGACGGATGAAGCACGAGATCGTACTTGCCCACCTCGACCGGCTTCGCCTTGAGCTTCTGGGCCGCTTCTTCCGCCCACTTCGGCGCGTTGCCGACGAGGTCCTGCGCGAGGACGTACTCGTAGCCTCGGCCGGCTGGCTGTACGACGCTCGACCGGTTCTGGAAGTCGGAAAAATCGGGCGCGACGGCGGTGATCTGCATCGGCACCCAGCTGCGGATGAGCGTCTGGTCGATGAGCGACCCTTCCGTGCTGGCGAAGTGGCGAGCCTCTTTCACGAAGTACATCACGCTGAAGACGTACTTCACGTTCGGCACCTTGAGCGCTTCGGCGTTGGCGCGAAGGAGCAGGTCGACCTTCTGCTCGATGGGCACCGTCCACGGATCGATCTCGTACGTGCTCTTCCACGTCACGTTGCGGTGCACCTCGGTCGGCGCCATCTCCACCGGGCGATCGCGCGCGATGCGACTCGCCTTCGCGATCGCGACCGCTTCTCGCGCGGCCGCCGTCACTCCATCGGGGCTGAGCGTGCGGGTCGCGCCGAAGCCCCACGTGCCGTCGACGAGGGCGCGAACGCCGCAGCCGATCGAGTCCGTGTCCACGACGTTGATGATCTGCTGCTCGCGCGTGACGATGAAGTTGTTTCGGTAGCGCCCGATGCGGACATCGGCGTAGCCGGCGCCGGCGTCGCGCGCGGCATCGAGCGCGCGCATCATGAGCTCGCGGGCGGGAATCTCGACGTCGGGACCAGGAGTGCCCGTCGGGGCGCGCGCTGGCGCGGGCGCCGGTACGGTGGCCGGCGCGCCGCTCCCACAGGCGCCCGTCCACAGCGCCGCGGCCGCGAGCGAGCCGTGCTTGAGGAACTCTCGACGGTCAGCCATTACACCGCATCGCTGAGACTGGTGAAGTTGAAGTCCCGAACCTTGAGCGGCGGGACGACGACGGCAATGCCGGGGCTGCCACTCTCCGACGCGCTCACCCGTACCGGCCGCCCCATCGCCTCGACGTTGTTGAGCATGAAGATCGGCGATTCGTTGAACCGCAGATTCTTCACCGCCTTCGTGATCCTGCCGTTCTCGATGAGGAACGTCCCATCGCGTGTGAGGCCGGTGACGAGCAACACGCGCGGATCGACGGGGCGGATGTACCAGAAGCGCGTCACGAGGATGCCGCGTTGCGTCGAGGCGATGAGCTCCTCGATCGTGGCCGTTCCTCCGCTCATCGACAGCGAGGCCACGAAGGGAACGGGCTGCCGCCCGGTCTTCTGCGCCCAGAAGCGGTCGTAGGCGAGGTTACGCACCACCCCGTTCTCGACCCACACCGTGCGCGACGTGGGCAGCCCTTCGTTGGTGAACGTGTTCGCCGGCGCCTCGGGGTCGAGCGGATCGGACACGATCGTCACGCGCTCGTCGACGATCTTCATCCCGATCTTGTTGCCGCCGCCCGGCCTGGAGAAGAACGAGCGCCCTTCGTCGGCGTTGCGCGCGTTGAGCGCAAAGCCGAGGTTCTGCACGAGGTTTCCCACCGCGGTGGGCTCGAGCACGACGGTGTACCGTCCGGGCTCGATCGCCACGGCGTTCGCGGAGAGTCGCGCCTTCTCGATGGCGCGCGCACCGATCTCGGCCGGCCGCAGCTGCGCGAAGTCGTGATGCGCGGCGCCAGCCCATCCGGATCCATCGCCGTCGGGGGTGCGCACCGTCGTCGTCAGCGCAGCGCCGGTGCCGCGCGCATAGGCGAAGAGTCCCGTCGAGCTCGCGACGGCGAACGATCCCGCCGTCGTCTCGAGATACCCCGTGCCGTGCAATCCGGCATCGCGGCATGGCTGCGCGATCGCGCGCACGGCACTGGCGCGCATGGTGGGATCGAGCGCGGCGGTGGCATCGCTCCACGCTCGCGACTCCGCGTACTGCTGCGGCTCGAGCTCTCCCATCTCCTCGGGATCCTCGGGTGCCAGCTTGGCGAGCCGCTCCGACGTCTCGACGGCGTAGCGGAGACCGTCGTCGTCGAGCTTGTTGGTGGTGACGGACGCGCTGCGCTTTCCGAACCGGCTGCGCACCGTCACGGTGGTGTTGAAGTTGTCGCCGGCGGTGGAAATCTGGTTCAGCGCGAAGCGCGTATTGCCGCGGCTTCCACTCTGAATCGTGACGCGCGTTCCTTCGGCAGTGGCCAGTGCCAGCGCGCGCTTCGCCAACACCTCCGCCTCGGCGCGACTGAGATAGCGCGCGGGCTCGAGCAACGACCGGGGGGCGCTCATGCCTGCCTCCCCGTGTTGATGACGTTGACGTTTCTGAACCGCGCCGGCACGCAACCGTGGCTGACCGCATTCGACTGACTCGGCTGCCCCTTGCCGTCGTTGAAGGCGCCGCCGAGCATGTAGCTGTCGCGGCCGCCGATCATGTCCATCGAGTTCCAGAATTCCGGTGTGCGCAGCTGGTACGCGACGTCCTTCAGCATCCCGACGATCTTCCCGCCGCGAATCTCATAGAACACCTGGCCGCCGAACTGCGCGTTGTAGCGCTGCTGATCGATCGAGAAGGAGCCCTCGCCGACGATGGCGATGCCGCGCTCGGTCGCCGCGATGAGATCGTCCCACGTGTGGTTCTGCTCGCCGGGCAGGAGCGAGACGTTGGGCATGCGCTGGAACTGGACATCGGCCCACGACTGCGCGTAGGAGCATCCGTGCGAGCGCGGCTCGCGATTCTGGCGCGAATACCACCAATCGAGCCACGGCGCCTGCTCGCGCGTGGTCTGATAGTCGTTGAAGACGCCGTTCTTGACGATGAGAAACTCGTCGGGCCGCACGCCCTCGTCGTCCCATCCGCAGGCGGAGAGCGAGCCGGGCTGCGACCGATCGCCCTGCACGTTCATGAATTCGGGGCCGTACTTGAGGGAGCCGAGCATCTTCTCCGGTGGTGCGATGAACGATGTGCCGGCGTAGTTGGCCTCGTATCCCATCGCGCGGTCGAGCTCCGTGGGATGCGCGATCGATTCGTGGATGGTGAGCCAGAGGTGCGAAGGGTGGAGGACCAGATCGTACCGCCCGACCTCCACCGGCTTCGCCGAGAGCTTGCGCACGGCTTCCTCGGCCCATCGCGGCGCGTTCTCGACGAGCCTGGCATCGAGGACGTGCTCGTAGCCCTTCCCCATCGGCTGGATGTCGTTCGACTGCCGTGTCTGAAAGTCGCCCGATGCGATGGCGGTGACGGTCAGCGACGGCTGCGCGCGGAAGATCGTTTGCACGACGTACGTGCCGTCGGTCGTGGCGAGCGTCTTCTCCTCGCGCAGGAAGAACATCTGCGAATTGACGAATCGTGCGCCGGGGACGGCGAGGGCCGCCGCGTTTGCCGCCAGCAGCAACGACGCCTTGTCCTCGATGGGGACCTCGAAGGGATCGATGCGGGCCGGGCTGCGCCACGAACCGTCGGGCGTGGGCGTGACGGGCGCCAGGGTGACCGGGCGCACCATCGTCGTCCGATTCGCGCGGGCCTGCGCGACCGCTTGTCGCGCGACGCGCGCGACCTCGTCGCGCGTGAGATCACGACTGGCGGCGAACCCCCAGGCGCCGTCGACGAGGACGCGCACGCCGAAGCCGAACGTCTCGTTGTCGACGAGATTCTGCACGCGCTGCTCGCGCGTGGAGATGGACTGATTACGATTTCGGCTGATGCGGACGTCGGCGTAGCTGGCGCCGGCGGACTTCGCCGCATCGAGCGCGAGCATGGCCAGATCCTTGAAGGTGGGATCACCGCCGGTGGCGGTGGCGGGAGCCGGCGCGGGCGCAGGAGACGACGTGGCGGCCGGTGCGCACCCGGCGATTCCGATCGCGGCGCCGGCGGCCGCGGCTTGCGTGATGAATTCGCGTCTCGTCTGCCGCACTCGACACCCTCGTGCTCGCACTCGGTGAACTCTCGCCGCGACTAGCCGTGATGCTGGTGGCGACGCACATCGCGTGCAGACATCGTCTTCCGGCGCGAATATAGAAATGCCCTCACAGCCACGCAATAGTACGCGAAGGTTTTCTTACACCATGTCAACGACGATGCGAGCGAGTCGCGACCGATGAACGATGCACGCGCATCGACTCACGTGCTGGTGATCGGGGGCGGATTCAGCGGCGTGGCCGCAGCCGCCGCGCTCCACGCGGGCGGACATGACGTGACGCTTCTCGAGCGACACGCGGTACTCGGTGGCCGCGCACGCAGTGATTCGCGCAGCGATCGCGCCGTCGACACCGGCGCACAGCTCATCGCGTCGACGTTCACGCGCGCGACGCGACTGCTCGCCCGCGCGCCGCTCGAGCCGACACTGGCCCGCGACGTGTTCGTGCGAGATGGCAGCCGCCTTCCGCTCCAGTTCGGATCGATCGCGTCGATGCTGCGCTTCGGCGGACTCGGCGTGACCGAGAAGCTCAAGCTCGGTACCACACTGCTGCCGCTGCTCGCTCGTCACTCCGCGAAGCTGCGCGTGGACACGGCCGACGATCTGGAGGCGCTGGATCGCAGCTCGGCGCGCGCGTTCGTGGCGGACGCCGTCAGCGAGCGCGCCGCGGACGTGCTGGTGGAGCCGCCGCTCAATGCGTTCTATGGCGCGCGCGGCATCGAGACGAGCCTCGCGTTCTTTCTCACGCTCGGGCGCTACGGAAGCGACGCGGAGCTCCTCGCCAGCCGCGCTGGATGGTCCGCGGCGCTCGCCGAGGCGGCTCGCGGCGTGCGCGTGGAGTGCAACGCGAACGCCGACGTGATCGAGATCACGCCCGCAGGCGTCGTGGCTCGTGCCGGACCCGATCGGGAGTGGCGCGCTGACGCGCTCGTCATCGCGACCGGCGCATCGGCCGCCCGCGCGCTGCTGGGCGGCGTCGTTGGCGCATCGCACCCGCTCATCACGTGGCTCGCATCCGTAACGACGCGCCCGACGTGGACGGTAATGCTGACACTGGACCACGCCACCGACGCCGACACCTTTGGCGTGCTCGCGGATCCCGCCGAGGCGGCAATGGTGAGCGCGTGTGCGCTTCCGGCCGGGCGATGGCGTGAGCCGTCGGAGCTGGCGAACGTCGTGCTCGCATGGCCGACTCCCAACGCCGTCGATGCCCTCGGTGATCGCTCGGCGACGGAGATCGTGGCCGCGATGATGCCGGAGATCGAGCGGCTCGTGCCGGAAGCGCAGGGGGCGGTCGCGCGCGCGCGCGTGTATCGGTTCGATGAGGGAACGCCGGTCGCGGCGCCGGGGTTCATCGCGCATCGCGCGCGCGGGCTGGCGCTCGAGGAGACGCTGGCGGTCCCAGTCGCGCTGGCGGGGGACTACCTGACGATGCCGCTCGTCGAAGGGGCGGTCGCGAGTGGCGAAGAGGCAGCCGCGCGGCTCGTCAGGCGGCTGCGCGTCTAGCGAGGATCAGCGCGACGGAACGGGGGCGTGGCGCTGTCGGTCGCTGGCGCCGGCGGCGCAGCCTGCGCCGAGTCGCTGAGCGGTGGCGGGGCCGCCGGAACGCGCCGCACCGGCACCTCGAAGCGAGCGGTGACGGTATCACCTTCCTCGACGACGATGTCGTGCTGAAAGGGCATGAACATGTCGCCGGCGCCGCGCACGGTGACGATGTACGCGCCCTTCTCCACGCGGATGATCTGCGGCGCGGAGCCATACGACTGGCCGTTGATGATGATCGGCGCTGTCCCGCCACTGACCGTGACGCTGATCCACCCGTAGCGCGCGCCGCTCATGCGAAACGGCGCCGGTCCGATCGGCGATCGCGTTGGCCCCGAGTCTTCGAGGACGAGGGGCGCGCGCTCGAGCTCGAGCGGAGCGGCGAGGAGCGAATCGGGAGTCGCGGGCGGCGCGGGTGGCGCGCCGGTATCGCGCGCGGTCATCGAGTCGGTCGATGACGGGACCACCGCGACGGGCTGCGCCGCGACTCCGGGTGAGCCGAATCGCTGCGCCTGTTCGCGCAGCAGGGTGGTCGCGTGAACGAGCCCGCCCCAGAACTCGAGCGCTTGCGTGCGCACTGGTGGCACGCCATACACGACACCGGCCAGGGCGGCGACCGCAATCGTCGACTTCCACGGGAATCCGCGTCGCTTCCGGCGCGCCTCATAACGAGGGCCCCGCGCCGTGTTCGGCGAGGGACCTGCCGGCCGCCGGCCGGCGAGCGCCTCGACAAACCCGGTGACGGTGGAGAACCGCTCCGAGGAGAGCTTCGCCATGGCGCGCCGAAGCGCCGCATCCGTCGTCGACGGGAGCGCGGGCCGAATGGCGGTGATGTCGGGCATCTCGGCGGAAAGATGCAGGGTGAGCAGGTCCTCGACGCGCGCGGTGTCGAAGGGGCGCACACCGGACAGCATCTCGTACGCGACGACCGCGAGCGCGTACTGATCCGCGCGTCCATCCAGCTCCTCACCGCGCCACTGCTCGGGCGACATGTACGCCGGCGAGCCGATGATACCGGTGCCGGTCGCGTTTCCGGTGGTGTTGCCGAGCGCCTTCGCGATGCCGAAGTCGGCGACCATCGCGTGGCCGGATTCGCCCAACAGGATGTTCGCCGGCTTGATGTCACGGTGGACGACGCCTTGCCGGTGGGCCTGATCGAGTGCCGCGGCGACATCGCGCAGGACGCGCACGCAGTAATCGAATTCGAGCGGCTTCTTCGCGGTGAGGATGCTCTCGAGCGTGCCGCCACGCACGAGCCGCATCGTGTAGTAGGCGATCGAATGGCCGTGCCCGACGGCGAAGATCGGAACGATGTTGGGATGGTCGAGCTTGGCGGCGAGCTTGGCCTCGCGCTCGAAGCGGCCGTACGCTTCCGGCGCGAACACCGGATCGAGGGCGAGCACCTTGAGCGCCACTTCGCGATCGAGCGCCCGCTCGCGCGCGCGAAAGACGATGCCCATGCCGCCGCGGCCGAGCAGCTCCATGAGCTCGTACGCCTCGCCGATCGACTCCTGAAGGCGGGCGCGCAGCTTTTCGGTCTGGTCCCCGGAGAACGTCGTGCCGGACGCGTCACCCTCGGTCAGGGCCGCGCCGCACTTCGCGCAGATCGTGAGCGAGGCCGACAGCGACGCCCCGCATCGCGGGCACGTCACCGATAGCGTTATGCGCGACGTGACGACGCTCGCGGGGCGAGCGGGAGTATCGGACACGGATGGCCTATGGACGTGCGGTCGTCAGGATGACTGTGCCGACCATGCCAGGGTCACGGTGCGCGCGAGGTTGAACGAGGATGGCGCCCCCTATATATAAGGAAGGGACGACTGCCCGAACTTCTCCCGAACCACATGCCGACACTCACCGTCAACGGCACGGACGTCACCGTTCGCGAAGGCGCGACGATTCTCGACGCGGCGCGACAGATCGGCGTCGATGTTCCGACGCTCTGCTGGTACCCGAAGCTGCCGATCGTCGGCAACTGCCGCATCTGTCTCGTGTCGGTGGAGGGGAGCCCGAAGCTGCTCCCCGCGTGCGCGACCGCCGCTACCGACGGGATGCAGGTGACGACGGAATCGCACGCGGCAGTCGAGAGTCGACGCGGCGTGCTCGCGATGCTGCTCGAGCGCTACCCGGCTGACCGCATCGACGAGCGCGGCGCGCAGAACGAGTTCGAGGCGATGGTGACGCGCTACGGCGTCGCCACACAGCGCCGATCCGGACTGCCGCTTCGCACCGGCGACGATCGCGCCGGCGACCCGATGATCCAGCACGACATGTCGACGTGCATTCTCTGCACGCGGTGCGTGCGCGCCTGCGCGGACATCCAGGTGGTGGGCGTGCTCGACGTCGCGTACCGCGGTGACCACGCGGAGATCATCGTCGGGGCGGACGGCAACCCGGAGCACGCCGCGTGCACGTGGTGCGGCGAGTGCGTTCGCGTCTGTCCGACCGGCGCGATTCACGACGTGTTGCCGCTCGCGAAGTTCGCGCGCGGCGCCATGCAGCAGCCCGCGACGACGGTGCGGAGCGTGTGCCCCTACTGCGGCGTCGGCTGTCAGCTCGACCTCGAGGTTCGCGGCACCGAAGTCGTCCGCGTGAAGAGCCCGTGGATCGAGGAGGACACGCCGAACATGGGCTCGACCTGCGTGAAGGGACGATTCGGCACCGACTTCGTGTTGCATCGTGACCGCCTGACGAGGCCGCTCATTCGCAAGGGGTGGGTGAAGCGCGAGGGCCGCTGGCGCTTCGAGCCCGAGGCGGGTCAGGTCGCGCGGTGGGGGCGTCGCGGCGGGCCATGGCGCGACGTCGAGGACGAATCCAACACGCACAAGGCTCGACCGAAGATCAATCCGCTGCGCCGTCTTCCCACCGTCGACGGGCCACTGGGTGATCCGCGCGACCGCGTCGCGACGCCCGCCGATTGGTACGAGCCCTTCCGCGAGGGGACGTGGGATGAGGCGATGGAGATCGTCGCGCAGGAGCTCACCCGGTTGCGCGACGGCCACGGGCCGGATGCGCTAGCGGTGTTCTGCTCCGCCAAGTGCTCGAACGAGGAGAACTACGTTCTCCAGCGCATCTTCCGGGCGGGAATCGGCACCAACAACGTCGACCACTGCACGCGCTTGTGTCATTCCTCCTCGGTGAGCGCGATGCAGCGGGCGATGAACACGAGCGCCGCGTCGGGATCCATGCGCGAGGTCGAGTGCGAGTCGGACGTGATCTTCCTGCTCGGCGCCAACACGACGGAATCGCACCCGGTGTTCGGCGCCGCGCTCAAGCGCGCGCAACGGCGGGGGGCGACGCTGATCGTCGCCGACCCCCGGCGTATCGAGCTGGCCGCGCGCGCGGACATTCACCTCCAGATGCTCCCCGGCACCGACGTCGCGCTGCTCAACGCGATGCTGCACCACATCATCCGCATGGACCTGCACGACAAGCGGTTCATTCGCGAGCGCACACACGGGTTCGACGACGTCGTGCGCGCGGTCGAGCTCTACACCCCCGAGCGGGCGGAGACCATCTCAGGAGTGCCGGCGGCGCTCATCCGGCGTGCCGCCGAGCTGTACGCGCGCGGTCCGCGCTCATCGACGCTCTGGGCGATGGGGCTCACGCAACATCGCACCGGCACCGACATCGTCACGTCGCTGCTCAACCTCATTCTCGCGGCGGGCATGATCGGGCGCTGGGGTGCGGCGATGCTGCCGATTCGCGGGCAGAACAACGTGCAGGGCGCGAGCGACGTCGGCGCAATCCCGATGGTGTACACGGACTATCAGCCGGTGACGGACCCGGGGATTCGGGAGCGGTTCGCGCGGGCGTGGGGCGTCCCCGCCGACCGGCTCTCGCTCACTCCGGGCCTCAAGGTCACGCAGATCGTGACGAAAGGGAGCCCCGTGCGCGGCATGTACATCATGGGCGAGAACCCGATCATCTCCGACCCCGACGTCGCGCACGCCGAGGAGTGGTTCACCGGCCTGGAGTTTCTGGCCGTGCACGATCTCTTCCTCACCGAGACGGCTCGCTACGCGGACGTGGTGCTGCCGGGAGCCTCGTTCGCGGAGAAGGACGGAACGTACGTGAACACGGAGCGACGCGTGCAGCTCGCTCGTAAGGCGGTACCGGCGCCCGGCGCGGCCCGCGGGGACCTGGAGATCCTACTCGACCTCTCCACCCGCATCGGTCTCCCGACATCGTTTCAGACGGCGGGGGACGTGATGGAGGAGATCGCCAGCGTCACCCCGTCGTGGCGCGGCATCACGCACGCGCGTCTCGATGAGACCGGCGGGCTCCAGTACCCGGTCGATCATGCGACGCATCCCGGAACCGCGTTTCTCTTCGGCGACCGCTTCCCCACCGCCGACGGCAGGGCGACGCTCGTTCCGGTCGAGTTCCTCCCGCCGGTGGAGCTGCCCGACGACGAGTTCCCGTTCTGGATGAATACCGGCCGCCAGCTCTATCACTGGCACACGGGAACGATGACGCGCCGCTCGTTGGGCCTGGATTCGCGCGAGCCGGTGCCCACCGTCGAGATCTCACCGGCCGATGCCGCCGCCATGGGGGTGCACGACGGCGACGCCGTGCGCGTCACCTCGCGACGGAATAGCATCGAGATCGCCATCCGCGTCTCCCCGCGCGTGGCGCGCCACCAGGTGTTCGTGCCGATGCACTATCGTGAGGCGGCGGCGAATCTGCTGACGAACCCGGCCCTCGACCCCTACGCGCACATTCCCGAGTTCAAGGTGTGCGCCGTGCGCATCGAGCCGGTCGGTCCCCGCGGGCGGCGCGCCCAGAGCGCGGAAAGAGTCGAGCCGCTGGTGCCGGCGGACTAGAGGAACGGCAAAGACGTCAGACGTCAGAAGTCAGATTTCAGAATTCAG
>JAICNG010000110.1 GCA_025931335.1 Gemmatimonadaceae bacterium
GATACCGGTTCGGGGATCGCGGCTGAGAAGCTCGACGCGATCTTCGAGCCGTTCGTTCAAGTCGATGCGCGGCTTACGCGCGTGCACGAAGGCGTGGGGCTGGGCCTCGCGATCAGTCGCGATCTCGCGCGCGGGATGGGGGGTGAGCTCTCGGTGCGGAGCACGGTGGGGGTGGGATCCACGTTCACGCTCACCGTGCCTCGCGGGCAGCCGCCCAGCGCCTAACGCGCGCTGATTCGGTCGAGGGCCCACGCGGCGTGATCGCGCACGGGCGGATCGGGGTCATCGAGCGCCCCGATGAGCGCATCCCTGTCCTCGGCGGTGCCGACGTTGCCGAGGACCACCGCGGCGTTGCGTTTCAGCCCCCGGAGCTTGGCGCGCTTCATGGGCGAGCCCTTGAAGTCCGTCGAGAACTGCTCCCGCGTCATGGACAGGATCTCGCGGGCGAGCGTGCGCGCATCCTTCCCGGCGAGCTCCGCGCGCGCGCGATATGGTGACTCGTCAGGCAGGTCTCTCGCGAAGCTGACGTTCCAGGGACACACGTCCTGGCAGATGTCGCACCCGTAGAGCAGCGACCCCATCGGCTCGCGCAGCGGCTCCGGAATCTCCCCCTTGAGCTCGATGGTGAGGTAGGAGATGCACCGCGTCGCATCGAGCACGCGCGGCTCCACGAGCGCGGCCGTCGGACAGGCCTCGAGGCACCGAGTGCACGTGCCGCATCGGTCGGCCTCGAAGGGCTCGCCAGGCTGGAGCTCGAGGTCGACGACCAGCGCACCGAGGAAGAAGAACGACCCGATCTCCGGGTTGAGGAGATTCGTATTCTTGCCGAACCAGCCGAGCCCGGCGCGCCGGGCGAGGTCGCGCTCGAGCAGAGGGCCGGTGTCGACGTAGGCCTTGCCGCGCACCGAACGACCGACCTGAGCGGCGATCCATTCGTGAAGGGTGCCGAGCTTCGCCGTCATGACGTCGTGGTAGTCGTCGCCACGCGCATAGCGAGCGACGGGGCCGCCCGGGCTCTTGCCGCCATAGTCCATGGCGACGACGATCGCGCTCACCGTGCCGGGGAAGGGCAGGCGCGTGTCCCGGCGCTTGTCCGCCCATCGAGGGAGGTAGTGCATGTCACCGGCATATCCGCGCGCGACCCACCGGTCGAAGGCATCGGCCGTATCGGCCGGCCCCAGGCGCGCGATGCCGGCGAGGTCGAACCCGAGGCCGAACGCCTGCGCCTTGATGCGCTCTTCGAGTGCGGTGGCCACGGACACGGGCGCGATCACGGCGACTTCACCACCCAGTGGGCATAGCGTACCACGTCCTTCACTGGCGGCACGGCGTCATGGTCGCCGTACGCGGTGTGCATGCGCCACCGCAGGTAGTCGCGCGACGGGATCGGGAGAAAGGGCCAGCGGCGGTACCACTTTCGCCGGCGAAATCGCCACATTACGCGCAGCAGCGCGCCCGCCAGCGGCGGATTCACGGCCGCGCGCGCGGCCAGCGCGAGTGTGAGGCGCCCCCATCCCATGGCTGCAATCTCACGACACCGACATGCTCCATCAACTCATCGGCATCCTCGGCGCCCTGCTCGTGCTCGGCGCGTACCTCGCGCTGCAGCGCGGATGGCTCACGCTCGAGCACCGGGTGTACTACGCGATGAACTTCGTCGGCGCCGGGTTGCTGACCTGGATCGCCGCCACGGAGCGCCAGGTGGGACTGACCCTGGTCGAAGGAGCCTGGGCGGCGCTGTCGGTTCCGGGACTGATCAGACCCCAGCGTCGAGGGCCAGGGGCCAAGGGCCACGGGGAGGGTGGAGGGTCGATGGAGCCCCGGTGACCCATGGCCCACGCCCTGGCCCCTGGCCCAAGGCCCCGGGGTCAACCGTTGACGCCCACCGCACGCTGCCCGACTTTTCTCACCCCTCTCTCCGAGACACTCAATGCTTCCGGTCGCTCTTCTTCTGGTTGCCGCACTTCAGCAGCAGACTCCGCAACCGCCGCCATCCACGCTCCGGCCGTCGCCGGTCGCGCGGCTCGTCATCACGCCCGCCCAGCGGACGGTGACTGCTGGCGACACCGTGCGGCTGCGCGTTCAGGCCGTCGATTCCGCCGGCCAACCGGTGCCTAACGCGCGGATCCTGTTTCGGAAGGTCGGCGCCTACTTCGAGGGTGAGGTGGATTCCACGGGACTGGTGACGGCCGGCTCGCCCGGCGTGATGCCGGTGGGAATCGCCGCGCTCGTCGATGGCACGCGTCCGGTGACCGAGCGCATCGAGCTGCGCATGGTGCCGGGCCCCGCCACGCGAATCGAGCTGAGCCCACGTGTCACGCGGCTCGCACCCGGGCAACGGATTCGCGTGAGCGCCGAGAGCTTCTCGGCGACGGGTGACCCGCGTCAGGACGACATCGCATGGCGCAGCTCGGCGCCGGCGGTGGTCCGAGTGAACGAGGCAGGACTGTTGACGGCGGTGGGCGCAGGCCGTGCGACGATCACCGCCAGCGCCGGGAGCGCAAAGGCATCGCTGCCGGTGCAGGTGCTCGGCACACCGATCGCCTCGGTGGAGGTCTCGCCGGCGACACCGCGGGCGCGGCAGGGTGACGTGATTCGCTTCACCGCGACGGTGAAGGATCGCGCGGGCGCACGGATCTCCGGCCTCACGCCGAGCTGGACGTTCGCGCCCGGGCAGGGGATGATCGATGCCGACGGGGCCTTCGTCGCCTACGAGCCGGGCGAGTACACGGTGACGGCGAGCTTCGGGGCGCGGAGCGCCGACGCCGTCGTCCGCGTGGAGCCGCGCGATGTTCGGCGCCCGCTCTCGGTGGTCGGTCGCCTGCCGCGGTCGCGGTTCAACACCGAGGAAGTGTGGATCCACCCCAACGGGAAGTACGCGTATCTCGGATCGGGGGGTGGCGGCGACGTCATGTACGCGATCGACATCAGCGATCCGTCGAAGCCGTGGGTCACCGATTCGATCGTCGCCAATACCCGGCGGGTGAACGACATCATGACGACGCCGGATGGGAAGTTCCTCGTGTTCACCCGTGAAGGCGCGATGGACCGGAAGAACGGCATCGTCATCGCGTCGACGGAGGATCCTGCGCACCCGAAGCCGATCGCCGAGTTCACCGAGGGCGTCACCGGCGGCGTGCATTCGGCGTTCATCTACAAGGATCCGAAGTACGGGACGCACATCTTTCTGACCAACGACGGCACCGGCGCGCTCCACGTCATCAACATCGACGATCCGTACCACCCGAAGGAAGTCGCGCAGTGGCGCACCGAGGGGCGGCCGGACGCGGGGCGCACGCTGCACGACATCGACGTGCAGGATGGGATGCTCTACGCGAGCTACTGGAATGATGGGCTGGTGATCCTCGACGTCGGCAACGGCATGAAGGGCGGCTCGCCATCGAAGCCCCAGTTCGTGTCGCAGTTCAAGTACGATCTCGAGGCGCTCTATCGCGACGTGGCGGCCGCCGGCGGTCCCGGATACATCCGCGGCACGCACACCGCGTGGCGGCACCGCGACTACGTGATCATCGCCGATGAGGTGTTCCCGGCGTCGAGCGTGAAGGGGGCGAAGGACGAATCGGCGGGGCGCGCGTACGGCCGGCTGCAGGTCGTGGACGTCAGCGACATCACGAAGCCGAGATCGGTCGCGTGGTACGAGCCGGAATACGGCGGCGTGCACAACGTGTGGGTCGCCGGTGACACGCTGTACCTGGGGGCGTACAACGCGGGCTTCCACGCGTTCGACATCTCCGGCGAGCTGCGCGGCGATCTTCGGGCGCAGGGGCGCGAGATCGCGAACCTGCTCACCGCCGACCGCGAAGGCACGATGCCCAACGCGACGATGACGTGGGGTGTCGTCGTGAAGGACGGGTTGGCGTACGTGAACGACATGCGAAACGGGCTCTGGATTGTCAGGATCGAGCCGAGGACGGTCACTCCCTGACCCCTACCTCACCGCGCGTAGCCTTCCGCGCTCCGCAGCCCCTTCCGGCACTCCGGCCACTCCCGCGGCTGGCCCGTCTGGGGATTCGGGGGCAACGGGGTGAGGCGGTCGCGCGGCATCGTCGCTGGGTCCTCGGACGCCTGATAGGCGAGCGCGGCGATGAGAATCGCGTTGCTGCGCAGGTCATCGAGGACGATCTTGTCGTACGTGTCCCGGTTGGTGTGCCAGGTCGTTAGGCCGTAGTCCCAGCTCAGCGAGCCGAGCCCGAAGGCGGGGGCGCCGGCGCAGGCGAACGACGCGTGGTCGGAGCCGCCGGTCGGCGGCATCCCCGGAGCGCCAAACCGAATGTACTGGGTGATCTCGCTCGGGATCTCGCCGAGATAGCGCTGAAGGACGGGCGCCGCGCCGGGGAGCGCGCCGGGCCCCGTGAACGCGACGCGGCCGGTGCCGTTGTCCTGATTGAAGAGGGCCTGCAATCCCTGCACGACCGCCGGATGATCCTCCACGAAGGCGCGGGAGCCGTTCAATCCCTGCTCCTCGCCGCTCCAGTGCCCGACGAGGATCGTGCGGCGCGGGTTCGGCAGCACCGTGCGGAGAATGCGCATCGCCTCCATCATCGCGACCGTGCCGGTCGCGTTGTCGGTCGCGCCGCCGGACGCCGACCACGAGTCGAAGTGCGCCGACAGCACAACGTACTCGTCAGGCTTTTCCCGTCCACGGATCTCGGCGATGGTGTTGAACACCGGTCGCACGCCGCGCATCTCGGTCGCCGCATCCACGCGCAGCCGCGGCGCCTGGCGTCGCTCGGCCAACCGGGCGAGCAGGCCATAGTCCTCGCAGGTGATGTCGACGCTCAGCACTTGCAGCCGCGGTGATCCAAAGATCTTGTCGATGCCCGGATAGCCAGAGAACCCGTGGGTGATCACCCCGGCGGCCCCGGCGGTGCGCAGGCGGGCCTGGAGGCTGTCGGCGCCAGCAACGCGCGCACGCCACATCACGTTCACCGAATCCTGCTGTTCGCGGATCTTCGCCTGCGACTGCGGCGTGCCGAATTCCGCCCACTGATCGCGCGAGCGACAGGAGAGCTGCGGAGCACTCGCCAGCACGAACTTCCCTCGCACCCCGCGAAGCCACGCGGCATACGCGTCGGCGCTCCCGGATTCCGGAAGGGTCACGACGTCGCCGGTGACGACCTTGCCATTGGTCCCCGGGCTCCACGCGAGCGTCATCGCCTCGAGCGTGCGCACGCGAGGCGCGATGAGGTCGACATGGGTGTGCCCGCGCTGCCAGGACGGCCACGTCCCGTAACGATGCTGCCGCGCGGGAATCCCCCAGCGCTGGTACATCGACATCGCCCACCGGCTCGCCGCCTCGATCTCGGGTGACGCCGTGAGGCGGGCGCCGATCGAGTCGACGAGCGCCTGCGCCAGCGTCGCGACCTGGGATCGCTGCGTCCCCTCCTCCCAGATCCGAGCGATGATGGAATCCGTCGGTGGTGTCGTCCGCACGTATGCGGGCAGGGAGTCGGCGGGAATTGGATCGGCGCCGCGCGCGCGCGGGACCTCGCGCTGCTGCCCGCCGGGTTGCGCGCTGAGCGTTGACGCGACGGAGAGGAACGCCGCGATGAGCACCGAGAGTGATCGTTTCATCGAGAGCCTGACGGTTTCGAGTGCGAGGAGGGGCTGCGGTTTCCGGATGGCGGATCGCGCATGGTTGCGACCGCAATCCGCGATCCGCAGTCGATGATCGGGCGTAGTATGCCAGCCCGGCCCGAGTAGTCGGAAGTATCAATCTCCACTACCTTTCGACGCCGCACGTCGTCTCCCCGGTCGTCGATCCGAGCATGGCCAAGAAAAACGCGAAGACCGCAAAGAAATCTGGATCCCCGAAGGCTGTTCGCGAGCTGCGAACGGCGACAGGAAAAAAGGCGAATCCCGCGATCACCGCGGAAGCCGAGGCGGAGTCGCGCGAGGGGCTGCGCGAGCGGACGGAGGAGGGGCATATCGCGGCGGGACGCCTGCCGCCGTCGCGCGAGACTCCGGGGCGGCGATCGGGCGCGACGAAGATTCTCATCGACCAGTCGATCCGCGATTGGAGCCCGCCAGTCACCGAGGATGAGAAGCTCCTGCACGCCAAGGGGGACCCGCGGCACGACTTCACCCGTACCGACACCTGGCGCGTTCTCCGGATCACGAGCGAGTTCATCGAGGGATTCGACACGCTCGCATCGATCGAGAAGGGCGTCACGGTGTTCGGATCCGCGCGCATCGGGCCCGACGATCCGCATTACGAGAAGGCGCGAGAGACGTCACGGCTGCTGGCGGAGGCGGGCTTCGCGATCATCACGGGGGCCGGCCCCGGGATCATGGAGGCCGCGAATCGCGGAGCGCGCGACGTGGGCGGCCGCTCCATCGGTTGCAACATCGAGCTGCCGTTCGAGCAGGGCGCGAACCCCTACGTCGACACGCTCATCAACTTCCGCTACTTCATGGTGCGGAAGACGATGTTCATCAAGTACTCCGTGGCGTTCATCATCTTCCCTGGCGGCTTCGGCACGCTCGACGAGCTCTTCGAGGCGCTGACGCTCATCCAGACGGGAAAGATCTACCAGTTCCCCGTCATTCTCATGGGGAGGCACTACTGGGCCGGATTGATCCGGTGGCTTCAGTCGCGGGTACTGGTGGAGCGGAAGATCTCCCCCGGAGACATGGACCTCATCCTCATCACGGACGATCCCGCCGAGGCCGCCAGTGCGGTGGTGACCGCGTACAACGCGCAGGCGCAGATCGCGAGCGAGCGGGAGGCGATCTATGAAAAAGCCTAAGGGGTCGGGGGGTCGAGGGGGTCGAGGGGATCGAGGGGAGAAGAAAAAAACCGACGGGCGTGAGCGTGGGGGATTCAAGACATCACGGCATGGAACGGGAAAGCGCGCATCGCCGGCGGGGCCAAAGGCTGCCCAGAAGCGGGCCGCCGAAGCGCGCGAAGCCGGAGCACACGCGCATGCGAAGCGCGAAACGTCGCGATTCCTCGGTGGACAGGCGATCTCTCCTCCGCCAATCACCGGTCGCGAGACGGCGGCCGAGCTCATCGACACCGCGTTTCTCGCCTACAACGCGGCGCGATTGCGCGAGGCGTGCCTGCTGTTCACGCGCAAGATGCTCGAGGCGGACGTCACCGTCGGCCTCACGCTCACCGGTGCACTCACACCGGCCGGGCTCGGCATGGCCGCCATCATCCCGCTCATCGAGGCGGGATTCGTCGACTGGATCATCTCGACGGGCGCCAACCTCTATCACGACACGCATTTCGGCCTGGGGCTCGCGATGCATCGCGGGAATCCGCAGGAGTCCGATGTCGTGCTGCGCGAGGAGGGAATCGTCCGCATCTACGACATCTTCTTCGACTACGACGTGCTGCTCTCCACCGACGCCTTCTTCCGGAAGATCATCCGCCAGCCGGAGTTCCAGCGCCCGATGTCGAGCGCCGAATTCCACTGGCTGGCGGGGAAGTACGTTCGTGAGCGCGAGCGCGCGTTGGGCATCGGGACGAAGTCGCTGCTGTCGGCGGCGCACTCCGCCAGGGTCCCGATTTACACGTCGTCACCGGGCGATTCGTCGATCGGAATGAACATCGCCGCGCTGGCGCTCGAGGGAAACCAGCTGCTGCTCGATCCGAACCGCGACGTCAACGAGACGGCGTCGATCGTACTCTCCGCGAAGCGCGGCGGCGGCAGGAGCGGCGTCTTCATCGTCGGTGGTGGCTCGCCGAAGAACTTCGCGCTCCAGACCGAGCCCCAAATCCAGGAAGTGCTCGGCATCGATGAGAAGGGGCACGACTTCTTTCTGCAGCTCACCGATGCGCGGCCCGACACCGGCGGGCTCTCGGGCGCCACGCCTGCCGAGGCGGTGAGCTGGGGAAAGATCGATCCCGATCGGTTGCCCGACGCGGTCGTGTGCTACTCCGACTCGACGATCTCGCTACCGCTCCTCACCAGCTACGCCCTCGCCAATCGCCGGCCGCGCGCGCTCAAGCGGCTATATGACCGGCGTCAGGAGATGATGGATCTGCTCCTACGCGAGCTCGAGGACGCCACGGGCCCCGGAGACGCGACGGAGGTCGACGCGAAGCTTCCAATGCATAGGTGAAACGGCGATTGCGGATTGCTGATCGCGGTTAACTGCCTCTCTTCGGTAGCTGAGTCGCGCTCCAGCCGTTCAACCGCAATCAGCAATCCGCAATCCGCAATCGGCGTTGCCGTCAGATCGCGAAACTCGTCCTTTGAGCGATGCTGACGCCTTCCCGACTCACTCCGAAGTTCAACCCCGCGGCGCCGGTTCCACGCAGGACGCTCCAGAACATCATGGCGACGGGCGCGGGTCAGGCGGCGACGCGACCACTCGCTCTGGCCGCTGTCCTGGGAACGGCAGGCGCGCTCGCCATCCTGCTCTTTCTGCCCGAACATTGGCCGTTCGTGACGCCGCTCGTGTGCGTCGCGTGCTTCGGCGCCTGGGGGTTGGCGGCGAAGCAGACCCAGGTGCTCGACATGCTGCACCGGCGGGCACCCGTGCTTCGATTCTGGCTCCGCATCGGGCGCACCACCGCGATGAGCATCGGCGCGGCCTCGGCCGCGATCGGCCTGGCCGAGCTGTTCGTGCGACTCATCCGGCCCGCCGGGCTGCTGTAGCGCGCACCGCGCGCACGAAGTTCAGCCGCGAGAGGTCTCCGCGCGACACCAGCGCGATCGCGTCCTCCCGGCCGAGCACGGCGCTGGTAATGGCGCGATCACTCCACCCTCGCCCAATGCGCTCGTCGATCGCACCGATCGTCTCCTCGAGCCACGCCGCCTTCGCCAGCAACGCCTCGGCGCCGTTAGGCACGATGCCGCGGTGGGCGTCGAGGAGCACGCGCGGGCGGAGCGCGGCGGCGTGCCGAGCGCTCGCGGCCAGCGCGCGCGGGTCCTCCATGGGGCGGGCGACGCGCACCTTGACGCCGAGGAAGAGATCGCCGGCGAACAGGATCCCTCGCTCCGCGTCCCACACGACGTGGTGGTCCGGCGAATGTCCCGGCGTCGCGACCAGCTCGAGCCCGGCCGGCTCGTACGGCTCGAGTGTGGAAGTGAGCGGGGCCATCACCCCCCAGCAGGCGCGGCGATACAGCCCCACGTTCGCTTCCCCGGCGCGAAGCGCCTCTTCGGTGACGCGGGCGACCGCGATGGGAATGCCGCGCTCCGCGATGAGGGCGACGTTGCCGGCGTGATCTTCATGCTGGTGCGTCACGACGACGCCGCGCGGCCGGCGCTCCTCGAGCAACCGCGCAACGGCGCGCCGTGCCCCGGGGAAGCCGGTGTCGATCAGCTGACCCCGGGCGAGGAAGACACACACCGAATACCCCACGGCCGAGCTGCGCCATGACTGGAGCCGTATGAGCTCGAAGTCGTCAGGCATGGAGGGATGACCGCGGGTACCGGGGCACGTCGGGCCAGCGCTTTACTTTAGGCATCACCACGCCTACAATGAACGGAGACACGCGGAGCGCCCTCCCTTCCCGGCAGGGCGCTCCGACTTTTGCACCCCGACGTCGCCGTCTCATGATCGAAGAGCTGAAGCAAAAGCTGTCACAGGAGGTCGAGCACCTCCAGCACGAGCTCAACGTCATCCTCCCCAACGAGATTCGAAAGGCGGTGGAGCTCGGCGACCTGCGCGAGAATTCAGAATACAAGGCCGCGCTGGAGCGCCAGCAGTTCGTGCAGGCGCGGCTGGGGCAGCTGCGTCAGCGTCTCAGCAAGCTGTCGCAGATCGACATGACGCAGATCCCGACCGATCGGGTGGGCCTCGGCTCCCGCGTCACCGTGAAAGACGTGAAGACTGGCGCCTCGGAAGAATATCATCTCGTCTTCGGCGATGCGGCGGAGTTCGACGAGGGCCACGTCAGTATGGCGTCCCCGATCGGCAAGGCGCTCGTGGGGAAGGGCGTCGGCGACGTGACAATGCTGCGGCTCCCGGCGATGACGAGGCAGCTGGAGATCGTCGAGCTGGTGACGATCCACCAAGTGGAGCCGAACGGGAAGAAGTGAGTAATGAGAATGAGGAATAGGGAATGAGGAGTGAGGCAATTCCTCAATCCTCAGTCCTCATTCCTCATCCGTCCGTGATCCCGAAAACCTTCGAGATCTCGGACCGATACTCCGCCAGCCGCGCGGCGTAGTCGGCCTCGGTCCAGCCGAGGAGCGGGCCCACGGTGCGAGCGACGGCGGGGGCGGCGGCGAGGCCGTGATCACGCGTCTCGAACGCGACGTGAAGCCGGCGCAGGAGCAGATCGCCCAGGGTGAGCGCCATCTCCTGCTCCACGGCGTAGTGCAGCTCCGCGACGATGTACGGCAGCGTCGGGACGACCGGAGCCGACAGCGCCGGATTGCTGCCGACGATCGTCCACACCGCGCGCCAGGCCGTGCCGTACCTACGCACGAGGTGCGCCGCGAGCGGCGCCAGGCCAATGGTGGACGCCGCGCGGTCGGTCTCCTCCGTGAGGGACCGCATGTCGCCTCCGGGCAGGCTCGTTCGGTGTGTGGGGGCGCGGTGAGCGGTCGCGCCTAACGCGCGCACCACCTGATCGACTACCGAGGCCGCCATCGAGCGATAGGTGGTCAGCTTCCCTCCGGTGACCGACAACAGCCCGGGCGCGGTCCACGCGATCGAATGCTCGCGCGAGGTGCTTCCCGGGTCGCCCGTGCCGCCGGCGACCAGCGGCCGAATGCCCGCCCACGCCGCAATCACGTCATCCGCCGTCAGCTGGGCGGCGGGGAAGTAGGCGTTCGCCGATCGCAGGAGGTAGTCGACGTCCGCGCGAGTGGCGCGCACGTCGTCGATCGGGCCGGCGTAGTCGGTGTCGGTCGTTCCGATGATGGTGATCTCGCCCGCGGGGAGCACGAACATCACGCGCCCGTCGATCGCCGACAGCACGGTCAACGCGTCGCGGTTGCCTACGCGCTCGCGTGGGACGGCGACGTGGACGCCCTTCGTGCCGCGCAGGCCGGTGGCGGCGCGCGGGTCGGCCATGCGGCGAATCGAATCCGACCAGGGGCCGGTGGCGTTCACCACCGC
>JAICNG010000137.1 GCA_025931335.1 Gemmatimonadaceae bacterium
AATGACGTTGCGGTAGGGAGCCATCATGGCTCCCTTTTTCGCGTTGGCCGCCTTGCGCGCGGCGATCGCGGCCGGCGTTACCGACAGGTCGTCCTTCGACCACGGCGCGGACCGTCTCTCGAAGCCCGCTCGTTCGGCGATGAACGCGGCGGGGAGGAACAGCCAGTATCGCTGCGCGACGTCCAGGTAGGTCGCCATTCCCGCGGTTCCGACTCGGCCAGCGTCGCCGGCATCGAGCGGGAAGAAGGAATGCAGGAATTGCGAATGGACGTAGTGAAAGCCGCCGAAGTGCACGGTGAAGAACGCAAGCATGAACAGGCCACCAAGCACGAGCACCGACAGCCCGGCGACACTTGCGCCCTTGTGGGCGGAGATGATCTCACGCGTGAACGCCTGGTCGCGCGCAGCCGCGCGCGCGAGATCGATTCCCGGCCTCACGATCGTCCAGACGATCATTGCGTAGCCGACGACCAGGCTCGAGAGCCAGAGACTCCACACGAGATCGGTGGTCGTCCACCCGGCGACCCACGCCACGCCGAGTCCCAGGACGAATGCGAGGGCATCGGGCCAGGCGGAGAGCCAGCTTGGGCGTGTGTCCTCTGTGGGCATGGGCGGTGAGGCGGCGTGTGTGTGTGGGGCGGGTATCGATTCGACTGGCCGCGTTGGGGGGAGGTAACGGGCCCTCGCGTTCATCTCGCCACGAGCCTAGTGCATGACCACAGAGGCACAGAGGACACAGAGGAACCGCGAACGCTGGTTGAGCCGTTCGCGGGTCCTCTGTGTCCTCTGTGCCTCCGTGGTTAACGCAGTACGGCCTGTGGCGCTCAGAACTCCGAAGCTCTCACCAACCGCCTGAACTCCGACACCAGCTCCGGCGCAAGGAAAATGTCCCCGTGATCCATGCTCGGGAGCTCGACGAGCCGCACGCCCGGCCACAACCGCGTGAGGAAGCGCGATCGCTCCAGGAGCGGATCCTTCACCGACACGATCGCGAGGGCGGGGGTGCGCGCGCGCACGACGCGGGCGGTGTCGAGCATCAAGCTGGGCAAGGCCCAGAGAGACGCCGCGAGCGAGGCCGAATCGTTGGCCGCCTCGAATTCCGGCACCATTGCATCCATCGCTGAATCCGACCACGTCGGAAGGATCCACTCGAAGAAGGGGCGCAGCCCCTCCCCTCGGTCCTGCCCTGCGGCGTAAGGGTGGAACACCCTGGCCGCCGCCGCCGAATCCTCGAAGAATGGACCGGCAACGAACGTTGCCGTGCGTACCCGCGCCGGGTCATCGAGCGCCAGGTGCGCAGCGAGCATGGCGCCCATCGAGTACCCGACGACGTGCGTGCGACGCACATCGAGATGATCGAGCAGCCCGACCACGTCCTCGACCAGCTTGCGGCCGTACTGCGCCGCATCGCCGAACTTCGTACTCAGGCCGAAGCCGCGGAGGTCGGGGACGATGACCGTGAACTCCTTCGCGAGCGAGTCCGCCGTTCCTGCCCACATCTCGACGCGGTCGGTGTAGCCGTGCAGCAAGACCACCGGATCCCCGTTACCGATGACGCGATAACGGATGGCGACGCTGTCGCCGAAGAAGTATTGGTCCGGCGCATCGACCAGCGCCTCCGCGGGTGCCTCTCCGGCGGAGAGCTGTCGGGCATCCCCACGCGAGGGACCGCAGCTCGCCAGCGCGAGCGCGCCGGCGAGCATCAATGAAGCAGTGATTGGTAATCGCATGATGTAGTCTCCCTTAGTCCAGTCAGGATCGCGCCTAAAAGCGCGAGCCGGTGAGCTTCACGTCGCCGCCCTTCCATGCCTCATCGAACATGGCGCGGACGCGACGCGCCTCCGCGCTCTTCCCCTGTCGCTCGAGGCTCTGGGCCAGACCGAACAACGACCAGCCATTGCGCGGGAATCGCTCGAGGTCCTCGCGATAGACGCGCTCGGCCTCCGCCGGCTGGCGCGCCGCGAGATAGGCCATGCCCAGCGACTGCCGCATCGGGTAATACCAGATCGGCGGCTCCATGTACGTCATCGCGTCCTCGAGCTGCACCGCTTCGCGGAAATGAGCGATGGCGTCGTTGGGTCGATTGCCGCGGAGCGCGATCTCTCCCTCCAGCGCCTTCGCGGCGATCTGGATGGCCGTCCCGTTGTCGCTCACGGGATACGACGCCGCCATCTTGCGCACGCGCTGGAGGTCGCGAAGCGCCGCCCGCTCGTCGCCGAGCGCGGCGTGTGCGACACCACGCGCATACCACGTCATGGCGCTGAGGTAGGGCAGCGAATCGCCGGGAACCGGCTCGGCCAGGATCTCCGTCCAGCGTCCGAAGGTCACGAGCGTCAACGGCACGATCGGCGTGACCGACTCGATCCACGGTACCGTCTTCACGCCCTCGACGCTGAGCCGCTTGGCGGTCTCTCTCGCCGCGTCAATGGCCTTCTCGCTCGAGCCCGCCATCGAGGCGGCGAATGACAGGAAGTGAAAGTTGTGCGGATGATAGCCGTTCGCATACGCGCCACGGCGGGACACGCCGGGACCTTCCAGCAGCTCGCCGTCGGCATGTACGGCGTGCTCGTTGAGCGCGATGGCGTCCGCATACCGGCCGACACGGATGTAGATGTGACCGGGCATGTGGACGATGTGTCCCGCGCCAGGCATCAGCGACGCCAATCGCTCCGCGCACGGGAGGGCGCGCGCGGGATCCCTGGCTTCGACGGCATGGATGAACAGGTGGCACGCGCCGGGGTGATTCTTGTTGACGGCGAGCACGCGCTGGAGTCGGTCGATGATTTCTGTCGTGAGACGGCGGGGCGTTCCGTCGGCGTTCCAGTAGTTCCACGGCGACAGATTCATCATCGCATCGGCGAACAGCACCTGCGCTTCCTGATCATCGCTGAACTCGTCGGCGACCATCCACATGCGGAGTGCCCATGCGGAGTCGAGCGTCGCTCGCGAGGCCGAGGGGGCCGTCGCATAACGAGCGGCGAGGGCCTCGATCAGGGCACGCTCGCGCGCGGACACGTGATCAATGCCGCGCACTGCCCGGTCGATCGCGTGGGAGGCACGGACGCCCGAGGCCGAGTCCATCGCCGCGTTGATATTCGGGCCCGACGCGAACGCCACGCCCCAGGCGCACATCGCGCACGACGGATCGAGGCGCTCGCCCTCCTCGAAGGAGCGAATGGCTTCCTCGTGGTTGAAGGCCCACGTCAGCCGCAGCCCCTGGTTGAAGTACCGCTGCGCCTGGGGATTGCGCGTCGTGATCTCGTACTGGTGCGACCCGAGATTGGTGTACAGCGGTACGTGGCCGGCCGGTGCCACGCTGGCGTGACGATGCTGCGCTGACAGTCCGGCGCCGGCGATCGCGAGGGTCGCGACCGCGCTGGCGACGCGACGGAAATGAAGACTGAACATCGTTCCTCCGGTGCAGAGTCGAGTCCGGACGGCGGTCGCGGCCCGCCCGGGTGGTCGGCGCCCGCGTGGTTCCGCGAGGTGCCCCACGGCCTATATTGCGCAGCAGGTCCGTCCTTCCCGACATCGGGGTTCTGCGCCTTATGTTTTCGGGAGTCGATTCCCCTCAGCGCGGCGCCGTCACGGCGCTGCTCGAGCGTGCACGACGAGGTGATGCCGCCGCCGAGGCGGAGCTGGTTCCCCTCGTCTATGCGGACTTGCGTCGCGCCGCCGAGCATTTGCTGCGGCGCGAACACAGGGGACACACCCTTCAGCCCACCGACCTGGTCCACGAGGGCTACCTCAAGCTCGTGGGCGGCGAGGGCACCGATGCGCAGTCGCGGAGGCATTTCATCGCCATCGCCGCGCGCGCCATGCGCCAGGTGCTCATCGACCACGCTCGGCGCCGGGGCGCCGCGAAGCGCGGGGCGGGCTACGTCGAAGTGCGCGTGACCAATGCAGACGCCGGCATCGATATCGATCTGGCCGAGCTCGTGGCGCTCGATGACGCGCTCGAGCGTCTGGGCAAGCGCAATCCGCGGCTGCCGCGGGTGGTCGAGCTCCGATTCTACGCGGGGCTCAGCGACGACGAGATCGCCGACGTGCTCGGCGTGACGTCGCGGACGGTGCAGCGCGACTGGGCGACGGCGCGCGCGTGGCTGCACAAGGAGCTGGCGGCGCCGACGGACTCGTAACGATGAGCTCGACGATGGAGGATCACGCCCGGTGGGACGAGATCGAGCGCCTCTTCGCCGCCGCGCTCGAGCAGCCGCGCGCGGCACGCGCGCGGTGGATCTCCGTCAACGTCGACGACGGCGCACTGCGCGCCGAGCTGGACGCGATGCTCGCGGCGCACGAGCGGGTCACGGGGATTCTCGATCGCCGCATTTCGATCGATACCGCTGACGTCAGCTCGCGTCTGCAGCGCGCGTTGGGCGATCGCTACACGATCGTCCGATCTCTGGGACGGGGTGGGAGCGCGACGGTGTTCCTCGCGCGCGAGCACAAGCACGATCGCCACGTCGTGCTCAAGGTGCTGCACCCGGAGATCGCGGCTCTGCTCGGCGTGCATCGGTTTCTGAGCGAAGTGCGCATCGCCGCGCAGCTCTCGCATCCGCACATCCTTCCGCTGATCGACTCGGGCGAGGCGGATGGTCTTCTCTTCTACGTGATGCCGCACCTCGAGGGGGAGACGCTGCGCGACCGGTTGGGCAGCGAAGCGCGAATCGCCCTGCCGCAGGCGGTGGCGCTGTTGCGCGACATCGCGGACGCGTTGCGCGCGGCGCACGGGGCGGGTGTGGTTCACCGGGATCTCAAGCCGGAAAACGTGCTGTGCGCCGGCGACCATGCGTACCTGATCGATTTCGGCATCGCCGTCCGCGAGGACGTCGAGCAGACGCGTCATACGCAGGAAGGAATGGTGGTCGGCACGCTCGGGTATATGAGCCCCGAGCAGTCCGCGGGCGAAGAGGTCGGTCCCGCGAGTGATATCTTCGCGTGGGGTGTGATTGCTCGGGAGATGCTGACGGGCATCGGCCCGCTCGAGCCGGTGGGAAACGATCTGCCCGGCGTACCCCATCGACTCGCGGCGCTGGTGCGACAGGCGCTCGAGACCGACCGCGAGCGGCGACCAGCGTCGGCCGATGAGATCGTCACGCGTCTCGGGGCCCTTCACTCCGGATCACGGAACGCGGTACGCCGACGTGCGACGCTGGCTGGCCTCGTCGCGGCCCCGCTCATCCTGGTGGCCATACTCTGGTCTCGTAGCGCCGGCGACACCGCCACGCGCGGGCTTGCGCTTCCGGTGGCGGTGGCGCCGCTGCATAACGAGACCGGCGATACGACGCTCGGCATCTGGGGGCGCATGGCGGGGGATTGGCTCACGCAGGGGCTCCATGAGACCTCGCTCGTCCGGGTGGTGCCGTGGCCGACGGTGCGTCAGGCCTGGGAGCAGCTCGACGCTGGGGGAAAGGCGGCGTCGGCCGCCTCGCTGGCTGGCGAGATCCATGCGGCGACGCTCGTCACGGGGTCATACTACCTGACGGGTGAGCGCGTCGGATTCCGACTCGATGTCACGGACCCGCGACGCAACCGGCTCATCGCATCGCTCCCCGCCATCGTCGTGGCCCGTGATTCCCTCGAGGTGGCCATCCGCGAGCTGCGCGACCGCCTCATGGGATTCGTGGCGCTCCAGTACGACGAGCGCGCCTCGGCCCTTCCGGGCCTCGCGATGCGGCCACCGACGTTCAGCGCCTACCGCGCCTTCGATCGTGGCCTCGCGAGCTACAACCAGCAGGAGTATGCCGCGGCGGCGGCGGAGTTCCGGCATGCATGGAGCGTGGACACGAGCTTCGCGGTGCCGCTCATCTACGCCGCAATGGCGCACTGGAATCGTGACGAGCACGACTGGGTCGATACGCTGGTCGCGATGGCGCGGCTGCGTCGTGACCGCATGAGCGAGTACGATCAGCAGCAAGTCGAGTATCTCTCGGCGCTGCTGGCGAGCGATGGGGCGCGCGTCGTTGCCGCGGGGACCCGCGCCGTCGAGATCGCGCCGGAATCCCGCGCGGCCTACAACCTCGGCCGGGATCTGATCGCGATGGATCAGGCCATGGAGGGCCGGCGTGTGCTCGAGGCGATCGACCCCGACCGTGGGCTCATGAAGGGCTGGCCATCGTACTGGACGCAGCTCACCCACGCCCGGCACCTGACGGGTGCGCACGAGCTGGAGCTCGAGGCGGCGCGCTCGATGCGGCAGCGTTTTCCCGCGTCCACCGTGGCCTTCGTGCTCGAGGCCCGTGCGCTCGCGGCGCTCGGCCGGACGGCGGTGCTCGACTCGCTACTCGCCGCGATGGCGCAGCTGCCTTCGGGAACGTACTGGTCGCACGGCGCGGCGCTGGTCGTCGCGGGCGAGGAGCTCTTCGTGCACCATGACTCGACGCGCGGGCTTCCGTATCTCGAGCGCGCGGTGGAGTGGCTCGAGCGCCAGCTTCACGCGGAGCCCGGTCGACGTGAGCATCGATATTGGCTGGGGAGCGCGCTGTACGATCTTGGACGGTGGCGCGAGGCCGACGCGGTGTTCGATGCGCTTAGCCGAGAATTTCCGGATCGCGCCCAGTACCGCGGTCTGGCCGCCCTCACTCGGGCCCGGCGGGGAGACCATCGTGGCGCCACGCGGTTGTTAGGCGCCCCGCCACGCCACGCGCGTGGGGAGCACACGACGTTCCAGGCCCGGCTCGCCGCCATCGCGGGTGATACCATCGCCGCACGGACGCTGTACCAGCGGGCGCGCGGGGAGATCGCGCCGGGTTTTGCATGGCTGCACGCGTCGGGGTTCCGGGACTTGAGGCGGGCGCGGTAGGTCAAGGCGCAACGAGGCAGTGCTAGGGGTCAGGAGTCAGGAGTCAGGGATCAGGGGGGTCAGGGGCGAGGGCGAACGCGACCCGCGCGCGGCCCACCACATACCAAGACCCACACACCCCCCGAAACA
>JAICNG010000152.1 GCA_025931335.1 Gemmatimonadaceae bacterium
ACATGCCGGAAGCGTGGCTTCGGGGTCCAATCGAAGGGGTCGACGCGTTCCTCCAACCCGCCGCGCACGCGCTCGTGCAGGCCAGCGAGGACGCCGAGCTCGCCACGCGCGGCATCTCGCTCGACAACCTCTGGGCACGCCCCAACGGCGCGGCCAGCCTGGGCTACCATCTCCGGCACGCCGCCGGAAGCCTCGACCGCCTGCTCACCTACGTCCGCGGTGCGCAGCTCGATGACGCCCAGCACGCCGCGCTCAAACGCGAGGCGGAGCCCGGAAGCCCGCCTGACGACGCCGCCACCCTCCTCGCGCACACCCGTCGGGCGATCGACACCGCCCTCGCGCAGCTGCGCGCCACGCCGCGCGACGCACTCCTCGAGCCGCGCGCCGTCGGCCGCAAAGGGCTTCCATCCACCGTCCTCGGCCTCCTCTTCCACGCCGCCGAGCACACCACCCGGCACGTGGGGCAGGCGATCACGACGGCGAAGGTCGTCGGCGGCTCCACCGGATGACCGCGGTGCGCACCGTGCGCCTAACGGCGTCGCTGGCCGTCCTCGCGCTGGCGTGCCGCGGCAGCGAGCGCGAGCGCCAGGTGCTCGCGAACCTCACCCTCCCGCCGACACCCGCCGAGCACCGGGAAGGGGATTCGCTGTTCGCCGCGAGCTGCGCGAGCTGTCACGGCGAATCGGCGCGCGGCACCACGCAGGGCCCGCCGCTCCTGCACATCATCTACGAGCCGAGCCATCACTCCGACGCGGCGTTCCTGCTCGCCACGCAGCGCGGCGTCGCCGCGCACCACTGGCGCTTCGGCGACATGCCGCCGCAGCCGCACCTCGACTCCACCACGGTGCGAAAGATCACCGCCTACGTGCGATGGGCGCAGCGCCAGGTGGGGATAGACTGAAGGCCGCAGCGCTTCTCCGCTTCTTTCCACCTAACGAGTGCTTCAGCCCGTGAACCGCGGCCACAGGCCGCTCTCACCGTGCTCCCGAACGAACGCCGCCCGCTCGCAGAGCTCACCCAGCGCATCCGCCGCCAGCTCGTTCCACCCCGAAGGGATCGGCGCCAGCCGCCGCTTCTCCACCGCCGACTCGAACGTCAGCCAGCCACCGGCCAGCTCGGGCTTCACCGTGCGCTCGTCGCCACCAACACGCACCTCCCACACTTCCCACCGCCGCCCCTGCGGATCGTAAAACTCTCTGTGCGCCACGCATTCTCCCGTTGGCCCCCGGTCGCGGGGCTCTGCACATCCAATGCCTGATTGTGACATGAGTCACAGAGGGCAGATTGCGTGACCGCCGACACGCCAGGCACCCCTGGGCGCATCACTTGCTCCGACTCACAGCCCCAGATCTCACCCGAGGCCATGGCGTACACGGAGTTCACCGATCGAGCGGGCAAGTCCTGGCGAGTGTGGCACACGGCGCCGAAGGCGGCCGAGCTGCTCACCACGCTGCCGCCCGACTGGAAAGCGGGGTGGCTCACCTTCGAGTGCGAGGACGACAAGCGGCGCCTCGCGCCATTCCCCGCCAACTGGGAGGCCCTGCCACGGTCGCGCCTGGAGCTGCTCTGCCGCATGGCCGAGCCCGCGGCGCGGTCGTCCGCGAATCACCCGCTCGTGCACAGGGAAGAGCGCGACCCCACCTCCCGACCCCCAGGCTCGTCCCGTTAGGACGGCGCGCGCCGCTCGGCGCGCGAGGCGATCGCCGCGCCCACGTGGTGCGGGCTCACCGTGAAGGAAACGCCGCGCTGCCGAAGCAGCGCCAGCACGCGCTCCGCCTTCTCGTCGCGCACCATCTTCTCGGACAGCAACAGCTCGTAGTCGCGTGTGAGCCCGCCGTCGCGGAGCGCGGCCTCGATATCGGAGAGACTGGAGAACTGCGGCATCGATAGGCACCTGATCGTGGAGATGCGCACCGCGCAGCATTGCGCGTGCCCACGACCACGCCGCCGTCAGGAAACGCAGGAGTTTACCCGATCTCGATGGTGTGGTGCGCCCCCTCCGCGTCGAGCGCGGCGCGCACCTTCGCCAGCAGCAAGCCCGGGGTGAACGGCTTCTCCAGGAACGGGATGCCCTGCTCGAGAACCCGTTGGCGAAACGACTGGTCCGACGTGTAACCCGACATCATGAGAATCCTGATCGCCGGGCGCCGGCCCCCCAGCCGCTTCACCAGCTGCTGGCCCCCCATCTGCGGCATCACGAGGTCGGTGACCACCAGCTCGATCGTGCCCGCAAACTCCTCGGCGATGCGAAGGGCATGCACTCCGTTCGGCGCCGGCAGCACCTTGTACCCATGGCGCTCGAGCACGCGTTGCGCGATCGTGCGCACCGCCTCCTCATCTTCGACGAGGAGCACCGTCTCGTCCCCTCCAGTGATCTCGCGCGCCGCCGGGGCGGTGAGCCGAGCACCCGAGACGGCCTCCACGCGCGGCAGGTAGATCTTGAACGTCGTTCCCCGGCCGACCTCGCTGTAGAGCCACACGTACCCGCCCGACTGCTTGACGATGCCGTACACGGTCGACAACCCCAGCCCCGTCCCGCGCCCTTTCTCCTTCGTGGTGAAGAACGGCTCGAAGATCCTCGCCTGCGTCTCCGCATCCATGCCGTGGCCCGTGTCGGTGACGCTGAGCACCACGTACCGGCCGGGCTCGGGCGCGGCACCCGGGTGGCGGGCGATGTAGCTCTCGTCCAGGTCGGCGTTCGCCGTGCCGATGGTCAGGTGGCCGCCGGTAGGCATGGCGTCGCGGCTGTTCACGGCGAGGTTCACGATCACCTGCTCGAGCTGCCCCCGGTCCGCGATCACCGTCCCCAACTCCGGCGCCAAAGCCGTCGTGAGGCCAATGTCCGCCGGCAAGAGCCGGCGAAGCATCTTCTCGAGCTCGGCGACCGTGACGTTGAGATCGAGCGCTTCGGGCTGAAGAATCTGCTGCCGGCTGAACGCGAGCAGCTGCCGCGTGAGGCGGGCCGCGCTCCCCGCGGCGCGCAGCACCTCCTCGACGTCCGCCCGGCGCGGATCGTTCCGCGGAATGTCCTCCAGCAGCATCTCGCAGTAGCTCGTGATGACGGTGAGCAGATTGTTGAAGTCGTGCGCGACGCCTCCCGCGAGCTGCCCCACGGCCTCCATCTTCTGCGCCTGCGACAGCTGCTGCTGCACCGATTCGCGCTCGCGCTCCACGCGCTCCCGCTCGCCGATCTCCCGCCGCAGCTGCTCGTTCACCCCCGCGAGCTCCGCGGCCCTGTCCCGCGCGACCGCCGCATCCTTCGCGCTCTCGAGCGCCGTCAAGCGATCCAGCTCGTGCCGCCGTGCGGTCTGGACCATGCGCAGCGAGCACACGAGTAGCACGGTCGCGAGCAGGCCGGCCAGCGCCACGATCGCGGGGAGTGGCGAGTCGAGGCCCGCCAGCGCTCCCGGGGCCGGCGCAACCGTGATCGTCCATCGAGCCTCGTTCTCCTCGAGCGCTATTTCGGCGGGTCGGCCCTCGGCCGCGTCCCGCTCGTCATGCTCGTAGAGCACCCCTGCCGGGCTGCGAACGCGCACCAGATACCGCTCGATCCCGCCATCCCGAAGGGCGAATTCAACCAGGTCGCGGACCGACATCACGCCCACGATGTAGCCGGTCATCTGTCCGCCGCGGCGTACCGGCAGCATGGCGACGAGAGCTGCTTCCCGCGTAACCGGGTCCAGCCAATCGACGACCGTGAGTGAGTCGGCCGCCCCGCCCACGCGTGTGACCGCATCGCGGACGCCGGCCCGTAATACCGCCGGCCGCGCGAGGTACCGGTCTCCTTCGGCGACGACCCAGGCCGGCTCGAATGCTCTCGTGAGCCAGGCGATCGCGCGATAGCCGGGGAAATGAACGAGGTTCGTGTGCGCCTCGTTCTCGAACTGCCGTCTCGAGCCCGTGGCCCCGAATTCCCAGCGCTCCCGCATGCGGGCGAGCGCGAGCAGGCGTCGCCGGATCTCACTGGCGATGTCGTCCCGCAGGGAGACCGCGGTCGCCTGGACAGCGCGTTCCCGAACGTGGGCCTGGAAGTCCGCGGCGGCGAGCCACAGGCCGAGGGTGACGACGATCCCTCCGACCGCGACCAGCGCCGGGAGTCGGTGGATGACCGTGTCTTCGAGCGTCCGGAGCCGGTGCGCGGCAAGGGACGCCACGCCGACGCCGATCGCTCCCATCGCGATCGCGGTGTGCACCGCCATGCGCGTGAGGCCGCCCCACCCATACGCGCTCGGCGCACCTCCCAGGTAACCGAGCAGCGCGAGCAGCGCGATGCCGCCGACCGCCACGCCAGCAAGCGACCCGAGATGCGCGGCGCGACGCGACCGTGGCCACGCCGACAGCGATCCGACCGCGGCGCTCGCGAGCAGAAAGCAGAGCGCGGTGTTGGGCGCCATGCGGCCCGGCGACGACGTCTTGATCTCGGTGAGCGGCCGAAGTTCGCCATCGACCCCGAGCAGCCACATGAGCCCATCGAGATTCACGAGCGAAACGCCGAGATACTGGAGCGCGGCCGCAGCGCTCAGCGTCGCTACGGCGACTCCACACGCCATCGCCGGAAGCCACCCCCCTCGCAGCGCCGCGATGATGGCCGCCGCCATCAGGACAAACGCGAGCGCCGTGTTGAACTGCATCGCGACGAACGCCGGGTGAAGGCGCAGCAGCGCCGGGGCACCCGCGTACCAGCCGACCAGCACCATCAGTCCGATGGCGGCCGCGAACGCGCTCGACCACGCGGCCAGACGGCTGACGGTGCCGCGGACGTTCGCAAGCGTGCGGGTGGGGTCAGGCATCGACGGGACCCGGTTGCGGTGTCTTGGGGGAGGTCCGCGCCGCCGGTGGCTGGCGTCGGTCTAACGAGTGAACCTCACCGGTAAGACGACGCGCGCGCCATTGTGTAATCCAATGCCTGACTATTCGTGCCGGATGGCCTCCACCGGGTTGATCGCCGCCGCGCGGCGCGCCGGCAGCCAGCACGCAACCAGCGCCACGGCGAGCAAGGCCAGCGTCGCCAGGCCGAGCGTCGCCGGGTCGCCGGGGCTCACGTCGTACAGCACGCTCGTCAACGCGCGCGTGCCGACGAGCGCCGCCGCGAGCCCGAGCGCCGACCCCACGACCGCGTGCATGAGCCCGCTGCCGACGACCATCCGCACGATCCGGCGCGGCTGCGCGCCCACCGCCATGCGCACGCCGATCTCGCGCCGGCGGGTGCTCACCATGTACGAAAGCATCCCGAACACGCCCACCGCGGCGAGACCTAACGCCGCCGCCGCGAACGTGCCCAGCAGCGTCGCCCACTGCCGCGGCTGCGCCACGGCGGCGTACAAACGCTCCTCCATCGACGCCACGTCGTCGATCGGCACCGTCGGGTCCACCGA
>JAICNG010000041.1 GCA_025931335.1 Gemmatimonadaceae bacterium
CCGTTTGGCGGGAACCCAGGAGTCCTCATAGCCCGAGTGCTGCACGCTCCGGAGGATGTGCAAGCCCCAGCGCTGCTCCGGCCGCGACTGATACCGCAGCGTCTTGAACGGAATGCGGACCTCCACCTCGTATCCGCGCTCCGTGACGCGCCCCTTCGATTGAAAGACGAAGTCCGGGTTGAGGTCGGCGCTTTCGCGTGCCACCTGCGCGGCGCTGAACGATCCTGCCCGGGTGCCCCCCTGCTCCACCAGCGTTCCGTCGGCCTGCACGCCGAGCGGGTTCACGGCGAACACGGTGGCCTGACGACCGTCGTCGAAGGTGCCGAGCAGGATCTGAACGTGATCGTCGGCGAAGATGCGGTCGCGATCGGCGAGCGTCGCATGGACGGCGCCGTGTGCCTCGAACGCGCGAATGCCGAAGTGGATGGCCGTCGGCGAGTACCACACCAGCACTTCGGTGGAGTCCTGGGCCGGCACGCCATCCACGGGCGAGAACTGCGAGAAGCCCGACAGGACCACCGCCTGCGACCACACCGGCTCGTCGAGCATGCCGTCGATCGTCACCGGAAGCTCGGCCCGTGGCGGGCGGACGGCGGTGCCGTCCTCGCGCCCGGAATGAACGGCGGGGGGCACCACGTTCATGGCGGTCTGGAGCTGCGCGAACAGCAGGAGGGGGGCGAGCATGTCGGCAAAGTGAGACCGGCGAGCTGTCCGGGCCAGCCGAACGGCCTACAACTGACCAAACTCGTACAGGCAACGCGGAATACGCAACGCCTCCGCCGTTGGGCGGAGGCGTTGCGTTCCCTGTGCCTTCATCCGCCTATCAACGGGTTGTTCAGCCGCTCCGCCGCCGGAAGCGGGAGACAGATCTGCGAGGCATAGGTCCCGCCGAAGTGATAGGGCGTCCCGGCGGCAGGCGTTAACGCGATGTCGTACCTGAGGACGTCACCCAGGTGGTGGCTCTCGGCGAAAAGCTCGCGGCGTCGCTGGTCGATGAGCTCTGCCAGATAGTCCGCCTCGGTCACGCCGGTAAACACGCCCTGGCCACCGCGCGTCCGCGACGCCTGGAGGATCGGCAGCGCGGTGACGAGGCTGCCCGCGCGGATGTCGGCCTCGGCAATGATGAGTTGAGCCTCCTCGTAGGTCGCCAGAGGAAGCGGTGTGGCAACGGTGAGGTACTTGGTCTGGTAGTAGTGCAACACACCCGTGGCGCTCACAAGTGTCGTCGCCGTGACGGGCACGCGTGCATCGCCCATGGAGCGATATGGCTCGCCGACCGACAGCGAGCGGCTCGTTTCGCGGTTCTCGGCGGCGATGCGGTTCTGGCGTCGCGTTGCGGCGTCGCTTGCGCTGACCTCTCTGAGATAGCCCGGCGGAACCTGGTCGGCGTCAGCCTTTGCCCCGGGATAGTCGCCCAGGTTGAGCTTCGCCCGGGCTCGGCCGAGATATGCCATCGTCTCGATGCTCGTATTGTTCGATGCCCCCGCGGCGGTGATCGCTTCCGAGAACCGCGCAATCGCCAGCTTGAACACGCTATCCCGCTGAATCT
Source organism: Gemmatimonadaceae bacterium (assembly GCA_025931335.1). Classification (GTDB taxonomy): domain Bacteria; phylum Gemmatimonadota; class Gemmatimonadetes; order Gemmatimonadales; family Gemmatimonadaceae; genus JAICNG01. The sequence continues at coordinate 1,550 of JAICNG010000041.1, forward strand.
CGCCGCCGTAGGTGAGCGACTTGTCGATGTTGACGGACGACACGGCCATCGTGCAGAAGCCCTCGCCCAACAGCACGTACGCGTAACCGGCGTACGCCGCGGCGATCGCCATCAGGTTCGTGCGGTTCGGCGACCCGGCTCCGGCCGCGACTTCGGCGTCGCTCCAGGTCTTGAGGAGCGCGAGAAGGTTCTCGTTGGACTGCCGTGCGATGTGAAGCGGCGTATAGACGCCGAGCCCGGTGCAACTGTTGATCGCGTAGTCCGAGTCGTCTTTCGTCGTGTTCCGTCGGTCGTACGGGGTGCGCGAGGCGGTCTGCTGCGCATAGATGAATTCCTCGCCAATGGTGCCGCCCTGCGCGGTGTACGAGTTGAAAGCGCACTCGAAATCACCGACAGCGCCATCCGAGAGAATCTGCGCGTTTCCGGGAGTCTCCAGGAGTGCAGCCGGGATCCGGCTTGCCGGGTCGACTGCCAGCGGATCGCGCAGCGTGTCGCACGCCATCGGGAAGGTGACGATCGCGAGCACCGTCACCCAGCGTGCCTTTCGGTTCAATGAAGCCATGATGGTTTGATCCCTTGCCGAAGGTTTGTCAGGCACGCGTTACCAATCGACATTCACGCCGAGCACCCACTGCGTGAGCTGCGGGTTCGTGGTCTGCTCGAACTGTCCGAAGTTCCCGCCGCGGCTGCCACCGAGGAAGAACGCCTCGGGCTCCAGGCCGGGATAATCGGTCCAGGTGAACAGGTTACGGCCGGCGAGCGTGACCACCGCGCGATTGAGACTTCCCCAGCGTGTGCTGATCGCTGGAAGCGTGTACGAGACGCTCACCTCGCGAAGCTTCGTGTAGCCGGAGTTGTTGATGTAGTAGTCGATCAGCTGGCCGTTCGACTGCAGACCGGCGATGGTCTTGGGATCGAACTCGAGGGGATAGAAGTTCTCGCGACAGCGCACGAAGATCGCGCAGCGCGAGCGCATGTTGCCGTCGAGCTTGTAGAAGCCGGTCTTGAAGTCGACGAGCGCGTACAGGCGAAGGTTCTCCCAGAGTGTGAACAGGTTGCTCACCGAGCCTTCGACGCGCGGGAGCGAGCGGCCAAGGAAGACCTCCGGGGCGTCGTCCGCAGTCCCGTACCGGAGATCGGGCCCTGCGCACACCATCGTTCCCCCCCGGCCGTCATCGCATATTACCCGGGTGCTATCGGCTCGCCCGCTGGGGAGAACGGCGGCGCTCACGACTCGCTGCTCGAAGTACGAGCCGATGGGATGTCCGACCTGATGCCTGATCGCGAAGCCGCCGGTCACGAAGTCCGGCGTTCCGGTGAGCGCTCGCAGGTCGAGTATCGCCTGCGGCGTTCCGAGACTCTCCACCTCGCTGTCGTTCATTGCCCAGCCGAACGTCACATCCCACGCAAATTTGTCTTGCCTGACGGGCGTACCGCGCAGCAGCAGCTCGGTGCCCCAGTTGCGGATCGAGCCAGCGTTGAACGGCTGCGTGTTCGGGATACCGAGCGAAGGCGCAATCTGTCGGTCGAGAATCGCATCGACGGTCTGCTTGCGGTAATGCGTGAGCTCCACCCCCAACCGATCATCGAGGGCCCCGAGGTCGAAGCCAAACTCGAACTCCTTGCTGCGCTCGGGTCCCAGATCGGCGTTACCGAGGAACTGCGGCGTGACCGTCGCCACATCGCCCGGCCCCGCCGCACTGAGGTATGTCTGAAGCGCGGAGTAGGTGATCGGCTGCTTCCCCGATTCTCCGTAGGCAGCGCGCAGCTTGAGGGCGTTGAGCACTGGCCAGCGCCAGAAGGGCTCCTCGCTGATCACCCAGCTTGCGCTGAATTTCGGATAATAGACCCGGTCGAAATTCTGGCCGAACGCGCTGTTGTCGTCAGCTCTCACGGCTGCGGTGAGAAAGAGCCTGTCACGCCATCCGACCTGCTCCTGGAGGTAGAAGCCGAGCGTCGCGTCCTGCTCGACGTCTCCGGACGTCGTTCTGTTCGTCGTAGTCGCGGAAAGCGCCGTCAGTCCGACGGTCGGAAAGATCGAGCCTGACGAGGACTGCCACGCGAGCGTATTCCGGTAGTACTGCGCGCCAAAGGTCGTCGTGGACTTGATATCGTCGCGCACGTCCCAGAGCCCGGACGCCGAGTAGTCGAGCGAGTAGTAGTTGATCTGACGATCCTGGACGGAACGGCTCCCGAGCGCGCCGTTGCCGAAGATCACCCTGCTCAGCGAGTCCTCGGTGCGGAGGCCGAGGAAGTTGTCGTCCTCGCTCACGCGGTCCGTCCCGGCGCTCACACGGTGCTGGAACCATGTGGTCGGCCGGTGGCTCAGCTGTACGCCGCCCGTAAAACGGTTGACCCCCTGCCAGTACTGAACCAACTCGTCGTACATGGACGGGAGCCCGGAGTTGAAGCCGCGCCGAGGGTTCTCCTCACCGTTCGCCAGCGGAACGGCGTTCGCGGGGTTGGCCCATATGGTGCCCAGAGTCCGACCGCCGCAGCCGGCTTCGCACGGAAGACGGGTCTTGCCGTTCACGTAGCCGAAGTTCACGCCCATGTTGAGCTTCTCGCTCGGGACTACCGAAACGTTGACGCGTCCCGAGTAGCGCTCCACCGTGCTCGTCGGCTCGATCCCCTCGCTGTCTTCGATGCCGGCGCCAACGTAATAGCTGAAGAGTCCAGATCCGCCGGAGGCGCTGAAATCGTATTCCCGCACCTGCCCGTGCTCGAAGACCGGCGTGCCTCGCGCGTTCTCACGCTCGATGATGTCGATCGAGAGAGTATCCAGCGCTCCTGCGGGTCCACCTGGACGGGGAACCGTATTGTAGTTTACCGGCCACCGGCCTTCGGGGTCTCGCAGGTAGTTGATGCCAACGCGTGTCGCGAGGCTCCACCGCGGCGCACCCGTGGTCCCCTTTTTCGTGATGATCTGGATCACCCCGTTCGAGGCCTCCGTGCCGTACAGCGTTGCCGCCGCCGGCCCCTTGATGATTTCGACGGATTCGATGTCGTCGGGGTTGATGTCGTTCATTCGGGAAATGGACGCCGACCCGAACGCCTGATTGGAGAATCCGGTCGCGGGCGCGTTGTTGACCCTCACGCCATCGACGTAGAGCAGCGGCTCATTGGAGAGCGAGACGCTGGACGCACCACGAATGCGAACGCGGGCGCCCGCTCCGACGTTACCGGTGGCGCTGTTGACGAAGACACCCGGAGCCCGACCGTTCAACAGGTTCTGCACACTGCTGATCGCGGCGATCTCCTTCGCCTGGGCGGCGTTGATCGTCGTAACGGCGTTGCCGAGCTCGCGCTTGGATTGAGCACCGGTAGTCCCGGTGACGACGACGGCGTCGAGCACGACCGACTGCTCGGTGAGCGATATCCGCACATCGGTATCACCGACCCGGACCGCACGCCGCTCCATGCGATATCCGATGCGGCGCACTTCTATCGTCGCCTCCAGGCCGGACAAGCCGGCAATCCGGAACTGCCCGCTGGCGTCGGTGGTCGTGCCCAGCGTCGTCCCATCGACGATGACTTGGGCGGAAGGCACCGGCTGGCCGCCGACACCAAGCACAACGCCCCCGATGACACCCGGTTGCTGCGCCTCGAGGGGCGCGGCGGCGATGGCACAGGCGGCGAGCAGGGCGGCAAACGCAACGGCGTAGCCGCGAAGGACGGCGAATCGGGCCAGGCGCCCGAGAGCGAATAGATCTCGCTTCATGATCACCCCTGGGATTGGGACAACGGACGCATCGGCAGGTGGGCGAGGCCAAAGCGTCGGCGTCGCGGTGGTGCGGCCCTATTTATGACCGGCATCCACGGTGCGCAAGGGTGGCGTTCGGCGGCACCGACACGGTGAGTTTACCCGTACGGCCGGCCTCCGCGCGCGCTCAATACAGGAGGAATGCCGCCCTTGCCACTCGGAACGCCTCGGCGTCGGCGTCCCACTCGCGCAGCAGCGCCTCCAAGCGCTGCGCCTGGATCGCCGTCCGCAGCTCGTCCGTGCCCGCGAGGCGATCGACACCGGCGCCACGCTCCTGCCAGCGAAAGGTGCCCGGGTGCATGCGCTTGACGAGATCGATGAAGAGGAGAGCGGTCCGAACGGGCCGGTACGTCTCGCGGTCGGTGAGGATGAAGCGAACGGCGGCGAGGGGAACACCGCCATACTTCGCGGTGCCTCGCGCCGGCGTGAACCGCGTGGGCTCGAAGCGCACGCCGGGCAGACTCAACGCGTTCATCGAATCCGCGACCTCTCGCGCACGGAGCCACGGCGCTCCCGCCTGCTCGAGCGGACGATCGCTGCCGCGCCCCTCGGAGAGGTTGGTCGCTTCGATGAAGACCGTGCCGGGATAATGAATCGCCGTCTCCAGCCGTCGAATGTTCGGCGACGGGTTCACCCACGGGAGCGCCGTCTCGTCGAACCACATGTCCCGCCGCCAGCCACGCATCGGGACCACGATGAGATCGGCGCCAATGCCGAATCGCTCGTTGAACATGCGCGCCAGCTCGCCGATCGTCATGCCATGTCGCAGCGCGATTGGAAACATCCCGGTGAACGAGCTGAATGCCGTATCGAGGATGCTTCCTTCGACGATGTGCCCACCGATGGGATTCGGCCGATCGAGCACCACGAATGGAATCCCCTTCGCCTTCGCGGCGCGCATCGCCAGGCCCATCGTCGAGATGTAGGTGTATGGGCGTGCACCCACGTCCTGCATGTCGAACACGAGAACGTCGACGTTGGCGAGCATCCGGCGCGTGGGCGTTCGGGTCTCGCCGTAGAGCGAGAAGATCGGCAGGCGGGTGGCTCGGTCGACGCCTGAGGAGATCTTCTCGCCATCGGCGGCCGTGCCCCGGATGCCATGCTCGGGCCCGAAGAGCGCGACGAGCTTCACGTCGCGCGACGCGAAGAGACGGTCGATGATGCTCCGCCCGTTGGCATCGACGCCCGTGTGATTGGTGATCAACCCCACACGCTTGCCGCGCACGGCGGCGGGGACGTCCGCCAGGAATTGCTCGACACCGGGCGTGACGACTCCGGCCGGGGAGATCCCCGTCTGCGCGACCGCTGATGTGGTCGAAACGACGGCGAACGCGAAGGCCAGGAGCGTTGGCTCGATGAAGCGGGTCCGGATCACCGCGGTTCCTCGGCGCAGGCGCCTCGAGGCCCTTACTCGACCGATTCCGAACCCGGCGCGCCGTCCTCACGGCGGGGAGACGACGTCTCCGTCGACAACGGCGACTTCGGCTGCGCTTCGTGGGCGTGCTCGCGCTTGTTGTGCTGCTCGAGCTGCTCGGCCGAGTCGAATTCCGTTCCACACGCCTCGCATCTGATCCTGTCGCTCGTAGCCATTGGGTATCCTCCGGGAGGGTCTTCGGGGTAACTTCAAACCTACGTCTGGGCCGCGCTGTCACATCTGCGACTGATTACGGAGCCCGTTCATGCGTCGGACGCTCAACGTTCTTCTGATTGCACTCGCCGTGCCCGCCGTCGCGGTGGCACAGGAGCGAGACCGTGATTTCAATTTCAGCGACCGTGTACCCGCGGGTGCATGGCTTCGCGTGCACTCGACTCACGGGGACATCCGCGTCACCCGCGCCTCGGGCGACCGCGTGGAAGTCGTGGGCCGCAAGAGCGGTGACGACGCCGCCGACCTCCGCATCACCGCGGTACGGAATGGCGATGACGTCACCATCTGCGCCGTCTTCGAGGGCGCGCAGTGCGACGCCGAGGGCATTCGCTCCTCGCGCCGGTGGAGCCACGACGGCGAGGGGAGCGTCGATTTCGAGGTCCGGCTGCCGCGCGGGGTGAAGATGCGCGCGGCGACCGGCAACGGAGAAGTCGCGGTGAGTGGCGCGACCGCCGAGGTGCAGGCGGCGTCGGGGAACGGCGCGGTGAGTGTGGCGTCGAGCGGTGGACCCGTCCGCGCCTCGTCGGGCAACGGTGATATCGACGTCAGCGAGGCGGGCGGCGAAGTGACGGCGCGGAGCGGCAACGGTGACATCCGAGTGACGACGACCGCCGGCCCCGTGACCGCGTCCACCGGGAACGGCAGCATCGATGCGCGCATGTCGTCGCTGACGGGAACGGAGGACATGGCGTTCCGCACCGGCAACGGGGACGTATCGGTGACGCTGCCCGCGAACTTCGAGGGCGAAATCGAGGCACGCCTCCCGAATGGCCGTCTCGAGAGTGACTTCCCGCTGCGCGTCGAAGGCCGGCTGGATCCGCGCCGCCTGCGCGCCACGATCGGCGGCGGCGGCCGCCGAATCACCATCACGTCGGGGAGCGGCGGGGCGGAAATACGCAAGGCGGGATGAATGAGGAACGAGGACCGAAAAGTGAGGAAATCGATTCCTGTAGTCGTTCCCCAATCGAATTCCTCACTCCTCAGTCCTCGTTTCCTTCTTCCGCGTCGTTAGTATCGCCTGGCTCCCGCGTCCAGCTCCAGAGCGAGCTCGCGGGTGAGCGCCTGGGCCGACTCGACGAGCTGAGGTGATGCCGGGACGCGCGTCCACTGCTCCTCACCAAGGACGCGTGCCCAACTCTCCACTGTGATGTGCACGGTGTACAGGGTTTCGGCGGTGCCGATGTCACCTCGCGCGCGGCCACGCACGAGCACGCGGTAGCGGGCGCTGCTGACGCCGCGCTCCGCCTCGTCGGCGAAGGGCGGTCGTGTCCGCCACTCCGTCTCCACGAGTAGTGCGGGTGGACCGTCGGCGCGGATGATCTCGTAGCCGTTGCGCCGCAGCACGGCGGGAACGCCGCGCTGAAAATCTGACGCGGAGGCGACGCCGACCTCGCGGGTCACCTCCGCGGTTGGCATCGCCGTCCGCCCGCCGGAGACGCAGGCGAGCGCAGCGACCGCAAGTCCGGCCGCGCGCCGCATGCCTAACGTCTCAGGGACACCGCGGCAAGGCCACGGGACAGAGCTCGTCGTCCGGTGCCGGCGCGCTCATCGGACCACCCACCCCTCCGTAGGAATAAATGGGCTGCTGGCGCAGCTGCAGTTCGAGCGCGGGTACCGGAAACTGAAGTGGCGTTCCTATCACGAGCGACTGCCATCCGCGCGCATCGAGGTACGCCGTCGTCTGATCGATTCCCGCGCCTTCGATGCGCTTCTCATATCGCAGTGCGTCCCAGAGGCTGCCGCACTGGCCCTGCATCGGGCCAGGGCGAATCTTGCGCGGAACGCATCCGGGGACGTCAGGGGGGCCGTCGACCGTCACCGGGTCGAGCTCGCCATTGGCGACACGGGACAGATTGATCAGCGGCACCGCTTCCGCCGCTCGGTCGAGGCGGATGAGTGCCTCGGCGCGCAGAAGATTCTTCTCTGTCACCGTGAGCACCAGCTGCGGGCCCGTCTCCCACGTGTTGCCGCGCCCCGCGCGGTGGTAGAAGTAGAACGTCCGGTGATAGAACCCGCGGCTCGCGTTCCAGATCGTCGCGCGGTGATAGCCGAAATACTTGCCGAAGCGCGCGGTCGTATCGGTGGGCATTGGGCCCGGCGGTTGGATTCGCCGGTCGTTCGTCCGCATTGCGAACGGGGTGCGCGCGTCGACAGCCAGATTCACCCACGAGACCATGCCGTTGGTGGAATCTGCCGGTCCCACAAGCCAGTAGTCGAGCCGCGCGAAATCGCCGGGCGTGATCGTGCGCTGGCGTGCGGCGACGCGACGGAAGTCGTGAAAGAGGCGCTCGGGAACGGCGTTCGGCGTCAGGTCCCTCGTGATCCCGCGCTCGGCGTGAAACAGCACCTGATCCCAGGGCGCATCATCACGCTCTTGACGCGTGCGCCCGTAGGACGACAGGAACCGTGCGGCGAAGGTGTGCGCCAGCTGCGCGACGTCGGCGGCGGTGTAGCCGGAGACGAACAGCCACGGGTCCGCCGGCAGCGTGAACGTCGCCGTGTCGGCGATCGCGGCGGCCTCCTCCAGCTTCTCGATCGCGAGCGCGAGCACCTCCGGGTACGGTGACAGCGCCGGCAGGGGCGCGGGAGGTGGCAGCGGCTCGAAGTCCTCGTCGATCAGATACGCCGAATCGAGCACCATCGCCACGTGGCCGAGGGTGATGCCTTGCATCAGCTTGGCGAAGGCCAGCGCGCGGGTGGTGACGTCGACGCCGGCCTCGCGAACGATGGTTCCCGACTCGAGCGCGGACACCGCGTCGGCAAGGCCAGAGAGAATCGCGTTCGACTTCTGCCATGGATCGAGATTGATGTCCTGGTCGTCGTACGTCGGCGAGTTGTTGAACGCCAGTCGTGGCTCCTTCGACATGTCGTGAATGCCGAAATCGAGGAAGCCGGAGGTGAACTCATCGGCCATCGTCGAGAGGACCCAGACCGGGTAATCATCCTGCCAGAAGTCGAACAGCTGCGCGTACGCCGACGAGATGATGGTCTGCACGAGCTGCGGATCACGCTCGAGACGCGCGCGGTCCGGATTGTTCGGGTTGGTGACGTCGAGATCCTGGCAGGTGGCGAGCACGCCAACAAGGCCGATCGCGGCAGCGAGCCGGTGACGTCGCTTCAGATAAGAGGTTGTCATCGGTCAGAACTCGATTTCGATCGTGCCGGTGAACGTGCGGAAGTTGGGATAGACGAACCCTTCGCGACGTACCGTCGAGTTGTCCTCATCGAGGATCTCCGGGTCGTAGCCCGTGTAGTCGGTGACCATGAAGAGGTTTCTCCCGATGAGACCGACGGTGATTCCGCGCGTACCCACCCGAGTCAGCGGACCGAGCTGCGCCGCGCCGAAGCGGTACTTCACCGACAGCTCGCGCAGCTTCAGGAACCCGCCGTCCTCGACGAACCAGTCGTTGACGTTGTTGCCGTTGTACAGCTCGTCGTAGTAGCGCACTGGCTTCTTGAGCTCTTCCGACTTGCCGACCTGATCCTCATCGGCGCTGCGATACCATTGATAGAGCCGCTGTTTCAGGCTGTTGTAGACGTTGCCGCCGACCCACATGTCGAGCAGCCCGTACACCTGGAGTCCCTTCCACGAGAAGTTGTTCGAGAGGCCGAGCCGGTAGTCGGGGTTGCTCTCCCCGATGCGAAGAATCGAGTCCGCGCCCGTCGCGTCCTTGAGCCGAATTGGGATGCCCCACGGGTAGGTCACGCCATCGATGGTGACCGTGGTGCCCCACAGCCGCTTCGACACGCCCTCGGTGAAGTTGTTGGCGGCGCCGACCGGGACGAGCAGGCCCTCGTCATTGACCTCGAACGCATCCCGCGAGCCGGCGTGGATCGCGGGCAGCTCGTTCGGGGTGCGCAGGAAGTGCGAGCCGTACATCGAGCCTAACGTCTCCCCCGCGCACCGGTACGAGATCACGCTCGTGAAGTAGCAGGGTGTGTCGAATTCCGTGATGCTGTGGCGGCTGCGATCGGCCACCAGGCCGACTTTCCATGACATCGTCGGGGACTCGAAGACGCGTGCCTCGATGGTCGCCTCCCACGTGCGGCCCTCGACGGTGCCCGCGTTCTGCCACTGCTCGGTGAATCCAAACGCGCCGACGAGCGGAATCTCGAGGAGCTGATCCTCGACCTTCGTGCGCGAATGCGACAGCTGCACCGACACGCGGTCCATGATGATCGCGTCGACCCCGAACTCGTTCTCCGTGGCACGCTCCGGCTTGAGCGCGGCATTGCCGAGCGTCGCCTTCACCAGCGCGCCCGTGCCGGCAAAGGTGAAGGTCTCATACTGGTCGGCGAAGCTCGGGCGGCCGCCGGCGGTTCCGCGCGAGAAGCGGAGCTTGAACTCGCTGAGCTGCGGGAAAGGCCACCAGGGTTCCTGCGCGACTCGCCACGCGCCGCTCACGCGGTAGTAGGTGTGCCAGCGCTCCTCGGGACCGAACAGCGAGCTGCCGTCGCGCCTGACGAGCACGTCACCGATGTATCGGCCGTCGTAGTCGAGGCCGAGGACGCCGAAGTAGGCGTTGGAGCGGATGTCCTCGAACGTCGACGCCGACTGATAGAACTGCGCCGCGCTGAGATCCGGCACCTGGCCGGCGCGGAGCGTATTCCCCTCCGCCTCGAAGAAATCGTTCTCCTCCCGCTCCATGATCCCGCGGAACGTGGCGCGCGCGGTGAGGTCGCCGATCTGGCCCAGCAGGTTCGCGCTCGCCGACGCGTTGAGCGCGTTGGTCGTCCCGCTAGTCCGCTCGATGAAGCCGGGATTGCCGTTGGGGAATCCCTCGCTCTTCAGGCCACGATCGAGGAAGAACTTGTACTCGCGGTCGGAGCGATCGTAGCTGGCGTTCGCGTCGAGCCGCAGCCAGCTCAGCGGGCTGAAGCGAACATCGGCCGCGCCTAACGTGCGTGCGCGCCTGGACGTTTCTTGCTCCGTCGCGACGAGATACAGCGGGTTCTCGCGGCGGTCGGTGTTGGGATCGTTCCCCGGCTGGAACGCGAACGGCGTCCCGTCGGGATCGGGGGCGCGCAGGTTGACGTCGGGCGCCTGGTGGATGAGCGCGAAGAACGTGTCGTCCGGCAGGTCGTCGCGCGTCGACCGCATGTGGTACACACTCACCGAAGCGGACAGGTTGTCCCGCATGCGATGGTCGAGGTTCAATCGAAGGTCATTGCGACGATATCCGTCGTGGCCAACGACGACGCCGCCGGTCTTGTGGTTGGCGAACGTGGTCAGGAAGTTCGTCCTCGCGGTGTTCTGCGCGAGCGTGAGCGAGTTCGTATAAAAGTCCGACGGATCGAAGAACTCCTCGACCTGATCGTAGACCGGATCGGGGAACGGGTTGTCCTGGAACATTCGATAGGCGGTGTCGGCGACGCGCTGCCCTCGCTGCACCACCGTCCCGGCGGCGTTGATGTACTGCCCGCTCGCGTTGAGCATGTAGTGGTGGTACTGCGACCACCCGATCTTCCGGGGCAGCTGCGCGGCCCCCAGCTCGGACCGGAAGGTGATGCGTGTCTCCCCGTCGCGCAGGTCGGCCCCTCGCCTGGTGCGAATGGAGATGACCCCCGCCGACGCGCGTGAGCCGTACAGCGACGCCGCCGCCGCGCCCTTGATCACCTCGACGCTCTCGATGTCGAGCGATTCCAGGTCGGCCGAGCTCGCGCCGAAGGTCTGGCTGAGAATCACACCGTCGACGACGACAAGCGGCGCGTTGGACTTCGTGATCGTGGTCGGCGCTCGGAGAATGATGTTCGTTCCCGTGCCGGGCTGGCCGTTGGTGACGACCATTGCGCCAGCAACCTTCCCCTGGATGGTCTGGAGCGGATTCGTCGCCGGCACCGGCGCGTCCTCCGCCGTCACCCTGCCCACGGTAAACGGAGTTCGCGTTCCCGATGTCGGGTCGACGACGCCGGTCGTCACCTGCTCCTGGAGCCGGAACGCTATCGGCGAGAGGCCGACGTCGACGGTCACCGTCTGGCCGGCAACCACCTGCACGTCACGGATCGTCCGAGCGGCGAAGCCGAGTCGACGCACGTCGATCGCATGCGTGCCCGCCGACACGCCAGCGATCCTGAACTGACCCTGGTCATTGGTGAGCGCACCAAGCGTGGTTCCGGTGACGGTGACCTGCGCACCGGTCACGGCGGAGCCGGTCGATGAATCACTGACCGTTCCCGCGATCTGCCCGCTCTGCGCGGCCGCGGGCTCGGCGGCCAACACGAGCAGAAATAGGGGGTACGAGAGGCGCAAACGAGAGGAGGGGGGCACGGCGTCAGCTCCTGGAGGGCGTCCGCCGCTAACGTGTGAGATAGAGCGCGGGAAGTCAACGAATGAGTGACGAGGCGCAAATGAACACGGAACGAGGAGGCGAGACGAAGGTCCCGCCGCGGGCTTCCTCACTCCTCGTTCCTCGTTCCTGCGGTTCCGTCTATCTCGCCCCCGCCAACGTCAGCGTGATCAGCGCCGCCCATTGCGGCCCCAGCCAACCCCGCTCGCCGTCATCGTAGTACTCCGCCAGCGAGTGCGCGCCGCGACCGCTCCCGCCGCCATCGATCGTGATCGCCGGAATCCCCAGGCTCATCGGCAGGTTCGCGTCGGTACTCCCCGATCCGAGCTCGCTGACGAAGCCGAGTGCGCGCGCGGCGTCGAGGCCCACGCGAACGATGCGCGCGGTATCGGGTTGTCCACCCGCGGGGCGAATGCCGATCGTATCGATGCGCACACGCAAGCGCACCCGCGACTCCGGCCAACGCGCATGCTCGGCGTCGAGCGCACGCGTCAGGACGGCGCGAAAGCCCGCGTCGAGCGAATCGAGCGCGATCGACGATTCGGAGCGGAGGTCGACGTCCATCGCCGCCGCCGCCGGAATCGAGTTCACCGACGTCCCGCCCTCGAGCACACCGACGCTGAACGTGGTCTTCGGCTCACGAGGAACGCGCAACTCGGCGATGCTGGCGATCGCGCGGCCGAGCGCGTGCGCCGGATTCGGCATGCCGAACGCCCCGTAGCTGTGTCCGCCGGGCCCCTCGTAGGTCACGCGATAGCGATGACTCCCCACCGCCCGATTCGTTAGGCCGGTTCCGGTGCCGTCGACGGAGATGAAGTAGTCGATCGAGTCCTTCATCTCCTTCGTGAAGAGATGGCGCACGCCGCGCAGGTTGCCCGCCCCCTCCTCACCGACGGTGCCCACGAAGAGGATGTCGCCCTGCGTCTGCACCCCGGCACTCGCGAAGGCGCGCGCCACGGCGAGCACGATCGCGAGGCCGCGGCAGTCATCGCCGATGCCGGGACCCTTGAACAACGTCCCCTGACGGGTGACGCTCACGTTCGTGGTCTCCGGAAACACCGTATCGAGGTGGCCGGAGAGCACCACCGTCGGCCCGCGCGCCGCGCCACGCCGCCTCGCGATGACGTTGCCTTCCGCATCGATCCGCGCATCGCTGAGCCCGAGGGCGACGAGGCGGCGACGGAACTCCTCGGCCCGCTTCGCTTCGCCGAAGGGCGGCGCCGGGATCTCGCAGATCGAGACCTGCTGCTCGAGCGTCCACGCGTTGTCGGCGCGCATCATCTCGAGCGCTGCACGGACGCGCGGCCGCGTTGCGATCGCCGCCGGCGCGGGAGCGGCCGGCGTCTGGGCCCCCGCGCACCCGACGAGCACGGGGCCGAGCAGCATCAACAACAGCATGTAGATCCTCATTCGCGTCCTCGGCGCAGCACACGACCCGCGCGTGCCCCGGTGAATCGGCCCCCGTCGACCGCGAGCGTCCCGTTGACGATCACGTACGGAATGCCGGTGGGATACTGGTGCGGATCCTGGAACGTCGCGCGGTCACTGACGGAATCGGCGTTGAAGATCGTCAGGTCGGCGCGCGCGCCGGCGACGAGGCGTCCGCGATCGGTGAGACGAAGCGTCGCCGCCGGCATGGACGTCATCTTCTTGACGGCGTCCTCGAGCGTCAGGATCTGGCGCTCCCGCGCGTAGCGCCCGAGCACGCGGGGGAAGGTCCCGTACGCCCGTGGGTGCGGGTGGCCTTCACGGGGACGCGAGAGACGTCCGTCGGAGGCGATCATCGTCTGCGGATGGCGCATGATGCGCTCGACGTCACCTTCGTCGAGCACGTGGTAGATCGCCGACGCGCCACCTCGGTGTTGGGCCTCGATCACGAGCTGCGCGCCCGTTTCGGCCGTTGATGGCAGGCCGCGCTCCCGCGCCCAGTCGTGGAGCGTGCGTCCCTCGAGCGTCGGCTGCCACGACACTCGCGCGAATTGCACCCGGGCGAGGTCGCCACCGCCCCGATCCGTCATCAGGAGCTGCACGATCCCGCGAACGATGCTGTCACGGAGCGCGGGATCGGCGAGGCGACGCTCGAACGCGCTATCGCCCCCGGCGAGCGCCCACGTCGGCACGAGCACTCCAATGCCAGTCGAGGTTGCCGTGTACGGGTACTGATCGATGCGCACGTCGACGCCGGCCGTGCGCGCGCTGTCGACCATGGCCAGCGTACGCACGCTCTGTCCCCACATCGGCTTCCCGATGACCTTGTGGTGCGTCAGCACGATCGTGATCCCCGTTCGGCGGCCGATCTCGATCGCTTCGGCTACCCCTTCAATCACGCCGAGCCCCTCTTCACGCAGGTGCGAGGTGTAGATGCCTCCCGAATCCTTCGCGACCTGGGTGAGGGCGACCACCTCGTCGGTGTTCGAGAAAGTGCCGGGGAGATAGCGCAGCCCGGTCGAGAGCCCGAACGCGCCTTCATGCATCCCCTGGGCGACCATGCCTCGCATTTGCTCCAGCTCCGCCGGCGTCGGCGCGCGGTTGTCGAGCTGCATCACGTTTCGCCGAATCGTGTTGTGACCGACGAGGAACGCAACGTTCATCCCGACGCCCAGTGTCTGCGCGGAATCGAGGTAGCGCGCAAACGGCCACGGTCCGCCGCCGTCGGGCCCGCCGACCGCCGTCGTCACCCCCTGGCGGACGTGGCTCTCGGCGTCAGGCATGCGCAGCAGCGGCTCGATGTGCGCGTGGAGGTCGATGAAACCGGGCGAGACGACGAGCCCGGTCGCGTCGATCGTCCGTCGCGCCGACGAGCGCGCGATCGGCTCGCGCGAGATGGCGGCGATGCGGTCGCCGGTGATGGCGACGTCGGCGCGATAGCGGGGCGTGCCGGTGCCGTCGATGACGGTTCCGCCCGCGATGAGAAGGTCGAAGCGCGGCCCCGCGGGTGCGCCGACGGTCGCGGGGCGAGCGCACGCCGCGAGCAAGCCGAGGAGGAGGGCGAAGTGGCGCATGGATTCCGGGTTGCCTTTGAGTGGGACGGATGACACATCATGAAGGAGGAACGAGGAATGCGGAAGTGGCCACCAGTACCACGAGCGCCACGAGCACCTCGAGCACATCGAGCCCGGAGCCGTTCTAATGAGAATTCAACTCCTCCTTGGCACCGCCGTCCTGATCTCCTGCATCAACATCGCGCCCGCGCAGGATGGACAGCGGGCGCGGCCCGCGACACGGGCGGAGTCACTCTACGTCAGCAACAAGTGGGAGGACCATCCCCCGCGCGACTTCGCGCGCGACATGGCGGCCAAGGCGCGAACGGACAGCGTATACCGGGCGCGCGCTCGTGGCGTCGTCGACTTCCAGAAGGTGACGTATCGCAGCAGCGTCGGCGACATGGACATCCCGGCCTACGTCTTTCAGCCGCTCACCAAGCGGGGGCCACAGCGGCATGCCGCCCTGGTATGGGTGCACGGCGGTGTGCACGGAAGCTGGACGGAGCTCTATTGGCCATTCGTTCGCGAGGCGGTCGAGCGCGGCTATGTGGTGATCGCGCCGGAATACCGGGGGAGCACCGGCTACGGTCGCGACTTCCACAACGCGATCGACTACGGCGGCCATGAGGTGGACGACGTGCTCACGGCGGTCGACTACCTGAAGCGCCTCCCGCACGTCGACCCGGATCGCATTGGCATCATGGGGTGGAGCCACGGGGGATACATCACCAACCTGCTGCTGTTCCGCGACTCGCACCCCTTCAAGGCCGGCGTCGCGATCGTCCCCGTCACCAACCTCATTTTCCGGTTGTCGTACAAGGGGCCGAACTACCAGCGCAGCTTCGCGACGCAACGCCGCATCGGGGGCCTGCCGTTCGAGAAGCGCGAGACCTACGTGGAGCGCTCACCGCTCTATCACGTCGACAAGTTGCGCGTGCCCCTTCTGGTGCACGTGGCGACGAACGACGACGACGTCAACTTCGTGGAGGCCGAGCAGATCATCAACGCGCTACGAGCGAAAAAGCCCGACCTGGCGGAAACCAAGGTGTACGTCGATCCGCCGAGCGGGCACAGCTTCTCCCGGCGCGTGAACCGGGAGACGCTGGAGCGTGAGGACACGCCCGAGCAACGCGATTCGTGGAACCGAACGTGGGCGTTCCTGGAGTGGAATCTGAGGCCGTATCAGTAAGAGGTGCTCCAGGTGCTCGAGGTGCTCGAGGTGGTCGAGGGGAAGGCAGTGCCCTGGAGCACCTCGAGCACCTCGAGCACCTGGAGCACCTCAGCCTCTACACACTCCTCCGCCGAAACGCCCTCAGAATCAGCAACAGCACGCACGCTCCCACGAAGGCGACGAAGATCGTGCCCGCCAACCCTCCGAAGGGCGTACCGACGCCCAGCGTCCGGAACAGCCACGCGCCGACGAAGGCGCCGACGATGCCGATGACGATGTCAGCGATGATCCCGAAGCCGCCCCCTACCACGAGCGAGGCGAGCACCCCGGCGATCAGTCCGACGATGATCCAGGTGAGAATGTCCATTCACGGCTCCGAAAGGGTACGTTGACGGGCGTGGGCAATGGCTGTGCCGGAGGGCCGGGGTCGGGGGATCGAGGGGTTGGGGATCGAGGGCCCGATTCGGCGCCCTCGATCCCGCGACCCCGCGATCCCTCGATCCCCCGATCCCTTGACCTCTTGAAACCGCCCCCCGTATAGATGTCGAGACTGATTCACCCTCTGAACCAGAACCCAACCACATGACCACCAGATCCCTGTTCGCGGCCGCCGCTGCGGCCGCCGTGCTTGCTGCCTGCGTCAGCAGCGACGCCAATCAGGCCGCCTCCGATTCCGCCGACGAGCACGCCGGGCACGCCATGCCCAACGTCGTCACCGTCGTCGCCAACGATTTCGCGTTCGAGGCGCCTGCCGAGGTTCCCGCCGGCCTCACGAGGTTCGTGCTGAAGGGCGCGGGGCAGCAGATCCACCATGCCACCATCGCGAAGCTCGAAGGGGGCAAGACCGCCGCCGACCTGATGGCCGCGTTCAAGACGCCCGGTCCCCCGCCGTCCTGGGTGACCTTCGTCGGTGGGCCGAACGTCCCCGATCCGGGCGCCGAGGCGAACGCGACCGTCGACCTGACGCCTGGCAACTATGCGCTGATCTGCTTCGTGGATACGCCCGACAAGGTTCCGCACTTCGCGAAGGGGATGGTGCACGGCTTCACCGTGACCGGATCGTCACCCAACGCGATGGCGCCGACGGCCGACGTCAACCTCGTGCTGAGCGACTACGCCTTCAACTTCGACAAGCCGCTGACCGCCGGGCGTCACACGATCAAGGTGACGAACTCCGCAGCGCAGGATCACGAGATTCAGTTGATCCACCTCGCGCCCGGAAAGACACTGGCCGACATGCAGCAGTGGATCGCGAAGATGGATGGCCCGCCGCCCGGGAGCGCCGTCGGCGGCGTCGCCAGCATGAAGCCCGGGACGATCAACTACTTCGACGTCGAGCTCGAGCCGGGCGAGTATGTCGCGATCTGCTTCGTGCCCGACAAGGGTGATGGCAAGCCGCACTTCGAGCACGGCATGGCGAAGCAGTTTACGGTCAGCTGACTCGGCAAGGAGAAAGATGATTGCGGGTTGCGGACTGCGGATTGGGCGCGTGAAGAGCCGGGCTCCTCGTGTGCGCAATCCGCAATCCGCAGTCCTGCTGGTCCTCGCCATCGCCTGTAGCTCCTCCCCATCCCCCACGTCGAGCTCGAGTCCCGTCCGCGTCCCGCGGCTGGAGTTCGTTCCCGAGTCTGAGACGTTCGCGGCGGCCGTCGGCGAGTACGAGCGCATCTGGGCCGCCGATGCCGCCCGCATCGTCCACACGATGCAGGAGATCTCGGGGCTCACCTTCACCGACACGGCCATCACCGCGATCGTGTTCGAGGGCGTCAGCTCGTCAGGCTTTCGCGACACGCCGATGCGTCTTCGCGCCAGCTACCCTCTCGACACCAAGCGCGCGACGCTCATCCACGAGCTGGGCCACCGCCTGCAGTCACCGCTCTTTCGACGGCAGGACGAAGAGCACGGCCCGCTTTTCCTCTGGCTGTACGACGTGTGGGTACGTCTTTACGGCCAGGAGTTCGCGGATGCCCAGGTGGCGGTCGAGAGGCGCCGCCGCGGCCCCTACCCTCGCGCGTGGGACGAAGCGCTCGCGCTTTCGCCCCGCGAGCGCGCGGAGCGATGGCGGGCGATCGTCTCCAATCAGCGACAAAGGAGAAACGAGGAGTGAGGAGTGAGCAATTCGACCGATTCCTCACTCCTCAGTCCTCATTCCTCATCGTCGTTCAGCACGCCACGTACTGCTCGCACCGGTACTCCTCGAGCACCGGGATGACGTACGAATCGAGCAGATCGTGCAGCGCGTCGAGGTGTCCCCCCTCGCGTCGACCCTCCGCGTCGGACGTCATCACCACCGTCGCGCGCAGCGCGGGGACGATGAAGATGAACTGCCCTCCGTAGCCCCACGCGAAGTTCACGCGGTAGTCGACGGCGTCGCGCGTCCACCACCCCCACCCGTAGCCGTGGCCATTGAACGGGGAGTACGTGCGTACCACGAACGAGCTGTCGACCCACCACTCGGGGACGATCTGCCGCCCCCGCGCGCGGCCGCCGTTGCGGTAGAGCTCACCGATCGCCACCATCGCGCGCGGCGTCAGGCGCATGTCGTTCCCGCCGAAATAGATGCCTTGCGGCCCGCGCGGCCATTGCGGAATGTCGATGCCTAACGGCGTCCCGAGCTTTCGTCGCGCGTAGGCCCACGTGCTCATCCCGGTCGTCTTCGTCAGGATCGCGGACAGCAAGTGGGAGTTGCCGGTGCTGTAGATCATTGGGCCGCCGCGCGGGGCGATTACGGGCTGCGCCAGTGCGGCGCGTACCCAGTTCCGGCTGGTGACCCACCGGCCGTAGTTGCCGAAGCTCGTGGACTCGAGCCCGGCGCGCATGGAGAGGAGATCGGCGAGGGTGATGTCGCGCTTCTCCGCGTCGGCACTGTCGCGCAGCTCCCGCGGAAACAGCTCCCCAACCGTCTGGTCCACGCCCTTCAGCTTCCGCTCGGCGACCGCGATCCCCACCAGCGCCGAGATGATGCTCTTCGATACCGATTTGACGTTCGTCGCGCGCGCCCGCGTGGCGCCGCGGTAGTAGCGCTCGACGACGATGCGCCCGTCGACCGCGATGAGAAAGCTGCGCAGCCGCGGAAGCTCGGCGGCGCGTGCGTAGGCCGCTTCGAGGCGGGTGGGATCGAGGGGGCGGGACGTCGAGGGATCGCGGGACTGCGCCTCGCTGCTCGCGGCGATGACCATCGCGGCACCGAGCCCGGCGCCCAGGCGCGCCGGAAGAACGGCGGCCCTCGGGACGGTCGGTGTTCCGATCGCCCTAACGGGAGCGAGCATGAAGAAGGCGTCCATTGCCAGTTGATTATGCGCGGGCGGCGCGACAATGCAACAACGTCGGGGGTCGAGGGGTCCAGGGGATCGAGGGCGCGTGTCGGTATCTCGACACGCGCCCTCGACCCCTGGATCCCGCGACCCCTCGATCCCGGCCTTACGGCACTGGCGCGCCCCTCGGCTCCACACGCACGATCCACAGACCGTTGTAGAAGTCGTTCACGTAGGCCAGCCCATCGGCCGGATTCACGACGACGCCCCAGGTCATTGTCTGGTTCTGGATCTTCCCCTGCATGTCGGCGGTGCTCACGAAGGCGATCTCACGGCCCTGCGCGCGAAGGTCGCCCTTGAGCTCACCGGAGACGTCGAACACGCGGAAGCCGCCGTCGTACGCTCCCATGTACAGCGTGTCGCCCGACACCCACACGTTATGCACCCCGCCATTCTCCGGCGTGTACCACGCGACCGACTTCGGCGCCTCGATATCGCTGACATCGATCACCTGGAGCGTCCCGTACATGCGATCGGCCGACTCGTCCTTGGCACCCTTCACCTGGCTCGCGCGATAGACCTCGTCGGCGATGAAGACGTAGTTCCTGTGGCGCCACGCCGTGTGCGTGCCGCGGGTGAAGCCCGGCCCTGACTCCGCTTCGACCTGGCGATAGAGGGAGTCGAGGTTGTACTTGAACTGCGTGACGATCTGCGGATTCGAAGGCGACCCACCCTTGAGGCCCTTCCCGATGTCGAGGATGACGAGACCGTCATCCCAGTAGCTGGCGTAGAGCAGCCCGTCCTGCACATCGATGTCGTGCACGTACCGGCCGGCATCGGGACGATTCGTCGTCCGCCACTGGGCCACTTCCTTCGGGTTTTTCGGATCGTTGATGTCGATGATGTGCACCGCACCGGTGCCGTCGTTCGTGAGATAGATGTGCGTGCCGTGGTTCGGCTGGGTGTACACGAACGCCGAATGGACGCCGGCCGTCACCCCCTCGGTGAACTCGGAGATGATCTTCGGCCGAAGCGGATCCTCGAGCGAGGCGATGACGATGCCGTTCTTGCGATCCGCCGCGCCCTCACGCGTCATGATGAGGACGGTGCCTGCCTTGTCGGTCATGACGTCGTTCACCAGCCGCGTATTCATGACTACCGAATCGACGACGGTCGGCGTGGCCGGATTCGAGATGTCGATGGTGTAGACGCGGTCGCCGCCACCATGCGTCCCGAGGTACGCGACCTTCCCATTGGGGTGAATCCACACCTCGGCGGTCGTGAACTCGGTGCGCGGCAGGCGGCCGACGATCGACACCGGACGGCGAATGTCCCGCTCCTCCACCTCGACGATGGTGGACGCCGAGCGATTGCCTAACGTCGCGGTGACGACGATGGGTCCCGGGTCGTAGGCGACGAACGTCCCTTCGGCATCGATGACCCCGTTCCCCTGCATGGCCCAGGTGGGGGTGAGGCCGCTCACGTCGCCTGACGACGAGCGCGTGCGCGCCGTGAACTTGACGACGTCTCCCGTGCGCACCTTGGGACGCGCCGGCGCGATCGTCAGCGAGGTAATCGTGTTCGGGATGACCTGCACGGTCACGGTCGCCTTCGCCGTCCCCGCCGCTGCGGTCAGCGTCGCGCGACCTGCGGCGACCGCGGTGATGAGGCCGTCTTCGACGCGCACGATCCGCGGCGCGCTCGACGTCCACTGGATGGGATCGACCGCGCGGTCGTTGGCGCGAGAGTAGCCGACCGCCTCGACGCGCGCCTGCTGGCCCACCACCAGCTTGGTTGGCGCGATGCGGATGTCGACGCGTGCGGCGGGCGCGGGGATGATCTCGATCTCCCGGCGCTCGACGACCGGCTTGGACCCGGGCACGGTCGCCACGGCGACGATCGGCATCTTGCCGATGGCGCTCGCCACGACCTTCCCAGTCGTGTCGATCGCGCCGGAGCCGCCACCGCCGAACCGGATCTTGGCGTTCGGAAGGACCGCCCCGCTCGCATCGTACGCCTGCGCGCTGAACTGAACGGTGTCGCCTGCGCGAACCGTTCGTGCGGCGGGAGAGATGACCACGCGGGAGATGGGATTTGCCTGCGGCAGCGCGCTCTGCTGCGCGAGGAAGAGCAGGGCGAACGGAAGGGCGTGCATGGGGTTTCCTGGGAGGAGGTTCTCCTAGGACAATGAAACCCGGCGAGATGTTCCGCGAGGGGGATTACGAAAACCGAACGGGCGCTAACGACCGAGGGCTCCGAGTTAACTGCTCGGAGCCCTCACTGCGCTCACGGTCTTACGCGCAATCCGTAATCCGCACTCCGCAATCGCCTACGATCTCTCCACCGGATTGACCGGCATTCCAGGCTGCAGCCGCTCCGCGCCGCCGACGACGACCTTTTCGCCAGCGGTCACGCCCTTGGTGATCTCGACGAAGCCGGCGCGGCGGACGCCGATCGTGACTTCGCGCCGGTCCACCGTCTTGCCGGGCGTGACGACCCAGACCACGCGCTGGTTGAGGGATGTCAGCACGGCATCCTCGGGAACGACGACCGCGCCTGGGCGCGTGCCGGTCGCGAGGCTCGCCTCGATGAACATGCCCGCCTGCAGCTCGCGCCGCGGATTCGGGACGCGTGCCTTCACGAGGACGGTGCGACCGGGCAGCTGCACCACGGGGTCGACGAAGTCGACGACACCAGTGAAGGTCTTGCCCGGAAGCGCCGCGACCGCGAACCGCACGCTCTGCCCGTTCGCGACCCGATCGGCGTATCGCTCGGGGATCTGGAAGACGGCACGCTGCGGATCGAATGTCTGGAGCGAGATGAGCGGCCGCTGCGGCGTGACGTAGTCACCTAACGACACGAGCCGCCGCCCGGCGACGCCGCCGAACGGAGCGCGCACGGTCGTGCGCGTGAGGGACAGCTGAAGCAGGTCGAGCGAGGCCTGCGTGCTGCGCGCCGTCGCCTCCGCGCGCTCCAGCTCGCTGGCACTGGTCGCGTTCTGCTCTAGCAGCTGTCGCGTCCGCGTGAGCGCCTGCTGCGCCAGGTCCCGTTCCGCCTCCGCGCGCGCGACCTGCGCCTTGAGCGCCTGATCATCGATCTTGAACAGCGGCGCGCCGCGACCGACGACGCTTCCCTCGCGCACGTAGATCTCGACCAGGCGGCCCTCACCTTCGGGGCGCAGCTCGATGCTCTGCACCGCTTCGACGGCGCCCGTCGCCTGGATCTCATCGACGATCGTTTCGCTCACCGCTGCCGCGACCTCCACCGCCATCGCCGGCATCCCGCCGCCGGGAGGCGCGGCCTCGGGCGCGGGAGCGTCCTTGCCGCTGTCGGCGCCCGCGCTTTCCCCGTGCGCCGTTTCCGTCGCGGTCCCCGCCTGCGCCGACTCCGCCTCGTTCCCGCCCCCACACGCGGCGAGCACCACCGCGGCTAGCAACGCCCCCAATACCGTTCTCACTGTCGCGCCCCGTCGTTGAAGAGCCGCCGCCCCAGTTGCGCCTCGAACCGGCCGAGCGCCAACCGGGTTGCGTATCGTGACTGTACGAACTCCGCTTCCGCCTCCGTCAGGCGGATCTGCGCCTCGAGCAGGTCGAGGATCGTCGTCGCCCCGGCCCGATACCGCGTGTCCTGCACCCGATAGTTCTCGCGGGCCACCAGCACCGCTTCCTCGGCGAGCTGCGTCGTCGCGCGCGCGGTGGTGTAACCCTCATAGGTCTCCGTGACATCGCGCGCCACCGCACGCTCGGCATCGAGCCGCGTGACGCGAGCGATCTCCCGCTGCACGCGGGCCTGCGACATGAGCACTTCGCGTTGCCCCCCGTTCCAGATTGGCAGCGTCGCCGAAAAGATCAGCGAGGTCCGCGAGGTCGCATCGGGGAAGAAACGCGTGTCGTAGGTCGCCGACGTCGCGCCTAACGTCAGGCTCGGAAGATACGAGCCGCGCTGCGCCTTGACCAGAGCCTCGGCGGCATCCTCCAGCGCGCGGGCGCCGGTGGCGGTCGGCCCGCTTCGGGCCGCTTCGGTCACGGCGTCGGCCAGGCCAAGCGGCAGCTCCGGCGCCCGCGCCTCCCCGAGCGGGGTGGCGTCCACCGGACCATCCATCCCGATGCGACGCCCGAGCTGGAGGCGCGACACCCGAAGCGCGGCGACCTGCCGCAGCTCCGCCACACGCGCGCGGTTGAGCTCGAGCAACAGCTGGAGCGAATCGGTCGAGACCGCCGCGCCCGACACGACGCGCGCCCTCGCGACGCCCAACTGCTCGCGCGCGCGCCGAACGCGCTCGCCGGCCACGCGCGTGAGCTCCTGGTCGGCCAGCACCTGATAGTAATCCGATTCGGCTCGCAGCTCCGCGTCGAACCGCTCGCGGATCTCGATCGCCTCGCTCGCGGCCAGCACGGCCCGGCTGCGGCTCAGCTCCGCGAACTTCCGCCCACCCGAGAAGATCTCGTAGAACGCCTCGGCGCGCGCCGTCACCGAGCGATCCTGAGGCTGGTCCGCTCCGAGGACGAAGGTCGGGGTCGAGAACCGGGCCAGGTCGCTCGCCAGCCGCACCTGCGGCGTCGCAATGGCGTACCACGCCGCGCGCCGCGACCACACCGCGTTGTCGACGTCGCCCCGGGCCGCCACGTACTGCGGATCGAGACGCGACGCGCGCTGAAGAACCTCGCCGAGCGTCACCCGCGGCAATGAATCGGAACCGGCGATTTGCAGAAAGAGAGAGAGGAGGACGATCACCGGGCTTTCTCCATCGCGATAGCAGGCTCTGACCCCTGATCCCTGACGTCTGACGTCTGACGTCTGCGGACTTTGACTCGCGCAAGGTCGAGCATGACGTAGACGGCCGGCACGAGGAACAGCGTCAGGATCGTCGAGAACAGGAGACCACCGACGATTGCGTAGCCTAACGGGCGCCGGCTCGCCGACCCGGCCCCCAGACCCAGCGCGATCGGCAGAGCGCCCATGATCGTCGCCACCGACGTCATGAGGATCGGACGCAACCGCACGCGCCCCGACTCGAGCACCGCCTCGATGGTCGACAGCCCTCGCGCCTTCAGCTGGTTCGCATACTCCACGAGCAGAATGGAGTTTTTCGTCACCAGACCGATGAGCAGCGCCATCGCGATCTGGCTGTACAGGTTGAGCGTCGAGCCCGCGATCAGCAGCGTCGCCAGCGCGCCCGTCACCGCAAGCGGCACCGCCAGCAGCACGGTGAAGGGGTGCACGAGCGACTCGAACTGCGACGCCAGCACCATGAACACGACGACCAGCGCCAGCACGAACGCGAAGTACAGCGCGCTGCCACTCTCCTCGAGCTCGCGCGATTCGCCGGCAAGCTCGATCGTGCTGCCCGCGGGGAGGATCTCACGTGCGACGCGGTCGAGCGAGTCGAGCGCCGCGCCGAGCGTGAAGCCGGGCGCGAGGCCGGCGCTCAGCGTGAAGGAGCGAACCCGGTTGAAGTGGTTGAGCCCCTGCGGTCCCACCGTCTCGTTCACCCGCGCGACCGCGCTCAGCTGGACGAGCTGATTGTCCTTCCCGCGCACGTACAGCCCCGACATGTCGCTCGGCGTCGCCCGCTCCTCCGGAGCGAGCTGCACCATCACGTCGTACAGCTTGTTGTTCTGCGTGAACGTGCTCACGCGCCCCCCGCCGAGCATGGTGCCCAGCGTTCCGGCGATATCGCGAATGGGGACGCCGAGATCCTCGGCCCGATCGCGATCGAAGGTGACATTGAGCTCCGGCTTGTTGATCTTGAGGTCGGTGTCGATGTTGATCAGCCCCTGAATGCTGGCCGCCCGCTGCGTGAGCGCGCCCATCCCCTTGATCAACGAATCGAAGTCGGGGTGCCTGACGACGAACTGCAGCGGACTTCCCCACCCGAACGCCGGCGGGTTGTTCGCGAACGCGAACACGCCGGGAACCCCGAAGAACTGCGGTTGCACCTCGCCGATGATCTCCTGCACCGAGCGGTCACGGTCCGACCAGTCCGTGAGCCGGCTGAACACGATGCCCTGGCTCACCGGACCCCACGCGCCGACGATCCCGAACGAGCCCTCGATGTCCTTCGTCCGTCCGAGGATCGCCTCCACCTGCTTCTGGTAGCCATCGGTGTAGCCGAGCGAGGAGCCCTCGGGGGCGATGACGATCGTGAAGAAGAAGCCGCGGTCCTCCGGCGGCACGAACTCCCGCTCCAGCGCGCGAAAGATGAACACCGCGGCGACGATAATGAGCGCCGATGCCCCAACGGTCATCCGGCGGTGCTGTACCGCCCAGGCGAGCGAACGCTTGTAGCCCCGGGCGAGGGACTCGAACCCGCGCTCGAGCCGCTGGTACAGCGGGCCGTGCCGGGGGGGGACCCTGAGAATCTTCGCGCATAGCATCGGCGTCAGCGTCAACGCCACGAAGCCCGACACGGCGACCGCCCCCGCGACCGCGATGCCGAACTCGTTGAACAGCCGCCCGGTGTTCCCCTGAAGAAAGGCGAGCGGCGTGAACACGGCGATCAATGAGATCGTGGTCGCGATGACGGCGAACGCGATCTCGCGAGTCCCGTTCACCGCCGCCGTCTCCGGACTCTCCTTCAGCTCCTCCTGATGCCGGTAGGCGTTTTCGAGCACGATGATCGCGTCATCGACGACGATACCGATCGCGAGCGTGAGCGCGAGCAGCGTGAGGTTGTTGATGGAAAAGCCGAGGAAGTACATCACGCCGAACGTGGCGACGATCGACGTGGGGATGGCGAGCGCGGGGATGACCGTCGCGCGCAGGTTGCGCAGGAAAATGAAGATGATCAGCACCACGAGCGCGCCCGCGATGAGCAGCGTCTCCTCGGCCTCCTGAATGGACCGCTTGACGAAGATCGACGCGTCGAACGCCTCGATGAGGTTCACCCCCGGCGGCAGCGCCGCCTGAATCGCCGGCAGCTCGGCCTTGATGCCATCGGCGACCTCGACCAGGTTCGCCTTCGACTGCCGAATGACGCCGATGGCGACGGCGGGCGTCTCGTTGTACCGAAGAATGCTTCGCTCATCCTCGGGGCCGAGCTCCACCTGGGCGATGTCCTTGAGGCGGATCATCTGCCCCTCGGTGTTGGACACCACGATCGCGCCGAACTCGTCAGGCGTCTTCAGCTCGCCCATCGATCGCACCGTGAACTCGCGCCGGTCGCTCTCGATCCGCCCCGCCGGCACTTCCACGTTCCGGCTGCGAATCGCCTCCGAGATGTCCTGCACCGTGAGCCCGCGCGCGGCGAGCTCGCTCGGCGACACCCACACGCGCATCGCCAGCCGACGCTCGCCGAACACCTGTGCGCGTCCCACCCCGGTGATCGTCTGCAACCTCGGCTTCACGAGGCGGTCGCCGATGTCGGACAGCTGGAGCAGGTTGTACGTGTCCGACGTCAGCGCCATCCAGTAGAACGGCTGCGCGTCGGCGTCCTCCTTGGCGATGACGGGCTCCTCGATGTCGTCAGGCAGCCGGTCGCGCACGCGCGAGACCTTGTCGCGCACGTCCTGCGCGACCGTCTCGATGTCCCGGTCGAGCGTGAACTCGAGCGTGATGTTGCTGAACTGCTCGGCGCTCGTGCTGGTGAGCGTCCGCAGCCCGGGCACCGTGCTCAGCTCCTCCTCGAGAATGTCGGTGACCGCCGATTCCATCACGCGCGGGTTCGCGCCGCGCAGGAAGGTGGAAACCGAGATGATCGGCGCATCGACGTCGGGGTACTCGCGCACCGACAGGTTCAGGTAGCCAAGCACGCCGAACAGCACGAGCGCCACGGCGAGCATGCTCGTGAGGACGGGTCGGCGGATGGAGAGGTCCGAGATCAACATGGCTCGGGGGGATTGGCGGGCACGATTGCGGAAAGCGAATTACGGACGGCCCGTTGCGTCTCCGCTGCACGGCACAACGCGTCCGGCGGCGGAAAGGGTTCATACCCCATCCGCATTCCGCAATCAGCGATCTTGGGTTGCAGACACTCTTGTTCAACTTCCCCCGTAACGCAACGGTCGAGCCCTCGCCGCCCCCCTGTTCCTGCCGTTTCCTTACATTTTGTCCTGAGGGTGAGGCGGGGGGCAAAGGAGCGAGGGGATCCAGGGGATCGAGGGGATCCGGGGGGCGAGGGGATGGAAATGGCGGCGCTGCTCCGCAGCCGCCGCCTATTAGATGAGCAAACGGCTGCGCTTTCGCGCAGCCGTTTGCCTTTCCTTCCCTTCGACCCCTTGATCCCTTCGATCCCTTCGATCCCTGGGGGTCAGTCGAGCCGCTTCAGCTCCACGCGCCGATTCATCGCCCGGCCGTTGGGGCCAGCATTCGACGCCACCGGCTTGTCCGGCCCGTAGCCGCGCGCCGTCAGACGCTCGGCCGGCACTCCTTGCATCACCAGGTACGCGCGCACCGCTTCAGCGCGGGAGAGCGAGAGTCTGATGTTGCGGATTCGCGTTCCCTTCGAGTCGGTGTGACCGGCGATCTCGATCTTGAGCTCGGGGACCGCGACCAGCTGCTTCGCGACCTCGTCGAGCACGACCAGCGAGGACGCCGACAGCTCGTCACGTCCCGACATGAACGTCACACCACGCAGCGTCACCGTGCGCGGGCCTTCCATCTTCGGAATGACGATCGGGCAACCCGACGCGTCGGCATGCACGCCGGCGGGCGTGCCCGGGCACTTGTCGCGCGGATCGTCGACGCCATCCCCGTCACTGTCACGGGCCGGAGCCTCGCGCACGACCTCCATCGGTCTGGCGGGACAGCCGTAACCGTCGATCAGCGTGCCCTGCGGGGTCGCTGGGCAGCGATCGCGCACATCCGTCACGCCGTCATCATCGGTGTCGCGATAGACCTGGCAGCCCTGCTGGTCGACCGTCGAGCCGGGCGCCGTGGCGGCGCACAGGTCGCGAGCGTCGGGCACCCCGTCACGATCCGCGTCGGGCTCGTTGGTCGCCATCTGCTGCACTTGAACCGGTGCCTGCGGCGGCGGTGCCGGCTCGGCCTTCGCTTCCCTTACCTCTTCCTTCGGTTGCTCCTTCGGCGGCGCCTGCGTCTCGGTGACCTTCCACTGCCCCTTCTCCTTGGCAGGCGGAACGTACTTCGACCGCCAGAGCGGGAACGAAAGGCCCGCGTGCAACGCCTTGTTGATGTTGCGCGGGAACAGGTCCGACTCGTTCACCGGATTCTCGATGTAGTCCACGACCGCATCGAGCCGCAGCGACATGAAGCTGCCGAGGTTCACGCGAAGGCCGGCGAGCCCGGTGTAGCCCCAGTCGTTCACGTGCGTGCTGTCGACGATGTACTCGTTGCGCACGCCGCCGCCGCCGATGAGCAAGGAGGCGGTGGAGCCGAGCGGGAACGAATACAGGAGGCGCGCGCGCGCCGGAATGTGCTTGACCTTCGACGTGGCGAGCTTCTTCTCCGAGTATCCGCCTTCGGCCTCGAGGATGAACGTCGACCAGCCGTGTCCCGAAATCAGCGAGAGGCGCGCGCCAGCACCAGCACGCTCCTTGAGCGCGAGGCTCGTGTCGAACTGCGTGTAGCTGCCGAAGCCGCCGAACTCGACGCCGCCTTGCGCATGGGCGGGCGCCGCGGCGAGGGCCGCGATCACGACGGCTGTCGTGAGGGTGAGAATCCGAGTTGACATGGTCCTGTCCGGTTGAGTGATGTGCGCCGTCTCACTTGCTGACGACCCGGAAGCGGGACCGAAACACCCTTCGGGATGATGCCGGGAATGGGAGTGAGGAGTCAGGGGTCAGGAGTCAGGAGTCAGGGGTCAAGAGTCAGGAGTCAGGAGTCAGGAGTCAGGAGTCAGGAGTCAGGGAAGGAACGGCGCGGCAGCTTCGCTGCCGCGCTCATCTGATGAGGGCCGCACGCGCGTAGCGCGGCGGCCCCTTTCCACCCCTGACTCCTGACTCCTGACTCCTGACCCCTGACTCCTGACTCCTGACTCCTGACCCCTGACTCCTGACTCCTGACCCCTGAC
>JAICNG010000027.1 GCA_025931335.1 Gemmatimonadaceae bacterium
CTGCGTGCGCAGCGTCGTCAACAGCCGCGCGTTGTCCCACGGCTTCTCCACGTAATCGCGTGCGCCGCGCCGCATCGCCTCCACGGCGGACTCGATGCTCCCCCACGCGGTCATCACGATCACGGGGAGCGTGGGATCGGCCGCTTGAGCCTTCGCGAGCAGCTCCAGGCCCTCGGTGCCGGACGTCGTGTCGCGGGTGTAATTGAGATCCATCAGGAGCGCGTCGAAGTCGCGCTCCTGTAGTGCGGCGAGCGCCCCAGCAGGGCTGGTGACCGTCTCGGTGTGGAAACCCTCGGGCTTCAGAAGAAGCCGGAGGGCCTCCAAAACGTCAGGCTGGTCGTCGGAGATCAGGATTCGCGGAGATGCCTGAGCCAGGGGCATGCCCGGGAAGGTATTGCGGGGGGTGGGAAGGGGCGAGCCGAGACGCCGCACCCAACCCGATATGTGTCGGGATCGTCAGCGCGCTTCCCGGGGTGTGATGACGCCCGATAGCTCGGTCAGGATATGGCTCCAGCCGCCGTGATGCTTGTTACGAATCTCGGCGTCATCCAGCCCGGCGTGTTCGAGCGTCAGCATGGTCTGCCCGCGTGGACCTTCGGCGAAGTGTAGTGTGACGAGGCTGCCTTCGCCCGCGAGGTGCGAGCGCCAGGTGAAGACGATGCGCGTGTAGCGCTCGATCGCGACGTATTCCCCGTGGTGCGGAAGGTCATGGCCTTCCACGTTCATCACGATCAGGAATTTGCCGCCGACGCGTGGATCGCATTCGGCGCGCGTCACCCGCACGCCCGGGCCGCCACACATGAAGCGCTGGAGCGCCTCGCGATCCAGCCACGCTTCGAACACCACCCGCGGCGGGGCTGGAACGAGCCGCTCGATGACGACCAACCGCGCAGAGTCATTCATGGTGAATCCCCTTTCTTCGAGCGGCCCTCCGTTCGCGCGTAGTCCACGAGCGCATCGAGGCGCGTGCTCCAGAAGTGGTGATGGGCGTGCAGGAACTCGTAGGCGACTTGCAGCGCGCTCCAATCGACCGAGATCCAATGCACCCGACCTTCGATGCGGCGCCGCACGACGCCGGCGTGCTCGAGCACTTTGACGTGCTTCGACACGCCGTTGAGCGTCATCGAGAACGCTTCCGCGACGACGCCCACCGGCAGCTCGCCGGCCTCGCGCAGCAGCGCGATGATGCGGCGTCGCGCGGGATCGGCCAGCGCGTGAAAGACGCGGCTGAGCCGCTGTTCTTCGACCGCCTTGGCGCGCCGCGGGCTCAAGCGAGTTCCCCGGCATCGTCCCGCGGCGCGTGAAGTCTAGTTCCAGTTGTCGATCTTGACGTCATGTGGCGACGGCTTGCCTCGGCCCGTTTCTACGAGCTCCTTGAGGCTGAACATGAACAACGCCCACTTCATGCTGCAATGGGCCATGAACTCGACGGGCTCGCGCCAGTTCCTGTGCCCGAACAGCACGATGGTGTAATCGCCGTCCTGAGAGAGATCGAAGATCGCGTCCGTTCCGATCCACTCCGCGGGCCCGCTGCTGAAGCGCCAGTGCACCTTCTTGTTGGGCTCCAGCGCGAGCACCTCCATGGTCATGCCGCCGATCTCGTCGCCCGTCGGCCTGCGAAATCGGACGTCGATCGCTCCGCCCGGCTTCGAGACTCCCGTCGTGTCCTGCGTCCACCAGCCTGCAACACCTTCGACCGTCGACACCGCTGCATACACTTCCGAAACGGGTGCCTTGATGCCGACTCGATGAATGATGTCCGCCATTGCCGTCTCCACGTGAGAGGTGATAGTCAACCTATTGGTTGAGGAACCAAGTGGTTGAATATCTAACCGTCGGCCCCCAACGTGTCAAGCGAGGCCTACCCCGGAACCATTTGTCTCGTCGACCGACTGGCCAGGGCTCGGAACGTTTGTCGATTCCGGAGTGTTCCCTTCGACGTAGAATGTGAGCGGGCCACTGGGCGACGTGCGCCCTGTCCCCCTGACGAAGGCAGGAACCATGACCGCAGCAATCGAGACGGTAGCGCTGAAAAAAGTCTTCGGCCAAACCACCGCGGTGGATGCGATCGACCTCCAGGTCGCGCGCGGCACCGTATACGGCCTCCTCGGCCCGAACGGCGCCGGGAAGACGACGACGATCAAGGTGCTCACGACGCTCCTGCGTCCGGACGGTGGGAGCGCCCGCGTGCTGGGACACGATGTCGTCCGCGAGAGCGCCGCCGTGCGCGCGAAGGTGAGTCTCACCGGACAGTTCGCGTCCATCGACGAGGACCTCACCGGCCACGAGAACCTCGTGCTCGTCGCCCGCCTCTTCGGGTTCGCGTGGCGCGAGGCGCGTGCCCGCGCCACCGATCTTCTCGATGCCTTCGCGCTCGCGGATGCCGGGGGTCGTCAGGTGCGAACGTACTCCGGCGGCATGCGGCGCAAGCTCGACATCGCCGCAAGCCTCATCGTGACTCCCGAGCTCCTCTTCCTGGACGAGCCGACGACCGGGCTCGACCCGCGGAGCCGCAATCAGGTGTGGGACATCGTGCGCGCCATCGCCGGCGAAGGAACGACCGTGCTCCTGACGACGCAGTATCTGGAGGAAGCGGACCGCCTGTCGAATCGTCTCGCCGTCATCGATCGCGGCAAGCTGATCGCCGAGGGAACCAGCCGCGAGCTGAAGGCATCCGTCGGTGGAAACACGCTGCACGTCCGTCTCGAGTCGGCGGATCAGCGCGCCTCGGCGGAGACCCTGCTGGCGAGCGCGCTCGGCGCGACCGTCACCAACGGCGTCGATGCGCAGGTCCTCTCGGCGCAGATCGCCGACGCGACGCGTGTGCCGGACGCGATGTCCGCCCTGGCGCGAAACGGCGTGGGCGTGCACGAGTTCTCGCTCGGCCAGCCCAGCCTGGACGAAGTGTTCTTCGCGCTCACGGGCCATGCGGCCGAAGCGAGCGATACGGAGGTGGTGTCATGAGCGTGTCAGCAGCGCCGACCGATACCCTGCACCGCGTGCTCACCGCGGAGCGGCGGCCGCCGACGCCGAGCGCTCTGTCGGCCACGTTCACGCTGGGATGGCGTGCCGCACTCAAGATCAAGCACGTGCCGTTTCAGCTGTTCGACGTCACCGCGTTTCCCCTGATGATGACGTTGATGTTCACCTTCCTGTTCGGCGGCGCGCTGGCGGGGTCGACGCGGGCGTACATCCAGTTCCTGCTTCCCGGCATCGTCGTGCAGGCGATCGTGTTCATCACGGTGTACACGGGCGTCGGGCTGAATTCGGACATCACCAAAGGCCTCTACGATCGGTTCCGTTCGCTTCCCATCTGGCAGCCGGCACCGATCGCCGGCGCTTTGCTCGGCGACGTGATGCGCTACTCGATCGCCGGAGTCATGGTGATCGCGCTCGGTACGATTCTCGGCTTTCGTCCGCAGGCGGGCTGGTTCGGCGTGCTGCTGGCCGTCGCGCTGATCATCCTCTTTGCGCTCAGTGTGTCGTGGATCTGGATTGTCGTCGGGATGCTCGTCAAGTCGCCGGAGTCGGTGATGACCTCGAGCTTCCTCCTGCTGTTTCCGCTCACGATGGTGAGCAACATTTTCGTGGATCCGGCCACGATGCCGGGCTGGCTCCAGGCGGTGGTGCGCGTGAATCCGGTCACGCACCTCGTCGATGCGTCGCGCGGGCTCATGCACGGCGGCCTGCGTCTGGCGAGCGTTGGGTGGGTGCTGCTCGCCAGCGCCGTGGTGGTTGCGATCTTTGCTCCGCTGGCGATGCGAATGTACAGAAAGGAGCGTTAGGCGAACGGCGCGCTGCGGCTCATGACGCGACCGGAAGCGTGAAGAAGAAGCTGCTTCCCTCCCCGGGCTCGCTCTCCACCCAGATCTTCCCGCCGTGCGCCTCGACGATCCCCTTCGCGATCGCGAGTCCAAGGCCGATGCCGCGATGATCCCGGCGGTTCGCCTGCCAGAACTGCCCGAAGATGTGCGGCAGATGCTCGGCGGCGATTCCCGGCCCCGTGTCGCGCACCTCGAATTGCATGGCGCCCTGCAGGGGCTTGCAGCGGATCACGACGCGCCCCCCCCTCGGCGTGAACTTGACCGCGTTGCCGATCAGGTTCGAGAACACCTGGTGCACGCGATGGGGATCGGCCATCACGGGAGGGTGTTCGTCGCTCGTATCCAGCGCGACATCGATCGAGCTCGACGCCGCCAGCGCGCGCAGCGTCTCGACCGCCTCGAGAACCAGCGCGTGGGAAGACATGCGGCGCGGCTCGACGTCGAGCCGACCGCTCTCGATACGCTTCACATCGAGCAGGTCCTGGACGAGCCGGTCCATCCGCTCGCCGGCGCGCTGCACGATCGCCGCCTGACGACGCATTGGCGAGTCAGGCGGGGCTGCATCCGCCAACAGCTGCGCCGCCATGAGCATCGTGTTGAGCGGATTGCGCAGGTCGTGCGCGACGACACTCAACATCTGATCTCGCGACCGGGTCGCTTGCTCGCTCTCGTGATAGAGTCGCGCATTCTCGACCGCGAGCGCGGCCCGCCGTGCGAGCTCCTCCGCCAGCGCGAGGTCCCGCTCGTCGTAGCGCCGGCTGTTGTCCGTGGTATACCACACTAGCGCGCCGATGATCTTGTCCGCCAGCATCAACGGCACGGACGCGAGGGATGTCGGGGCCAGCGCGCGGATGACCTCCTCGTGCTCCGCATCGAGAGCGTTTTGCCCGATGAGCGTGCCGTCGATCTCCGGGATGAGCGTGGGCTCTCCCTCGATCAGGGCGCGGTGCAGATGCGGAACGAGGGGTGAGCCGGCGCGAACCCACTTCGTGATGTTATGCAGCAGCGGCTCCTTGGCCGGATCCGCGTGCGCGATGCCCAGGCGCTGAATGGCACCGTTCCGGTCGAGGATGTCCACCGTGCAGAAGTCGGCGAACGACGGCACGGCGAGTCGCGCCAGCCTGGCCAACGTCGTGTGATAGTCGAACGACGCGCCGAGGACGCGGCTGGCGTCGGCCAGAAACGCGGCGCGGCGCTGCTCGTCCTCCGCGGCGGATCGCCGCGACTGCTCCTCGATGAGCTTGTGCGCGGTGATCTCAGCCTCGTGCTGCTCGGTGACGTCCTGCCCCGCGCCGATGATCTGCGTCGGCACGCCCGCCTCATCCACCACGACGCGTCCCTCCACGTCGAAGAACCGGATGTCATCGGGTGGGCGCACGATGCGGTGCTTGACCTTGAAGCTCTTCCCCTCCGCGACTGCCGCGTCGATCGTCTGCCGTACGAGATCGAAGTCGTCCGGGTGAACTCGTTGCAGGATCACGCCCGGAGAGAGCGCGGAGTCGGGTTCGAATCCGTAGATGCGATACAGCTCGGCGGACGCGTGGAGCTCGTTCGTCGCGATGTCCCACACCCAGCTGCCGACGTGCGCTATGGATTGCGCCTCCGCCAGCTGCGCTTCCCGGGCGCGAAGCTCCTCCTCGACCAGTTGCCGTTGGCGCACATCCTCGCGCAGCGCCTCCTCCACCCGGTTGCGGTAGATCGCCGCACCAAGCGTCGCCGCGGCGGCCCGCAGCGCCGAGATGGTGGCGCGCGCCCACTCGCGCTCGGCGGCATCGTGCGCGAAGCCGAGAAAGCCCCACCAGGTTTCGCCCACGAACACCGGGACGACGGCGACCGACTGAAGGCCGAGCGACTCGAAGTAGGCGCGCTCAGAGGGAGGGAACGACGACACAGGGCCGTCGAACACGTCGCCATGCTCCAGTCCGGCCCAGCGGGCCAGCCCCACCGCCACCGGATCGACCTCGCACCGCGCCGGGTCGCTCGCGAAAGGTTCCATCCCCGGCGCGACCCACTCGTGCTCCATTCGCATCCGGAGCGTCCCTCGCTCGTCGCGGTGGGCGGCGAACAGGTACACCCGGCTGACTTCCGCGGCGCCGCCGAGCTTGGCGAGCACATCGCGGATGTCGCGATCCCAATGGGCGGTCCCCAGGAACCGCGCGGCAGCGTACGAGATCGCGTTGAGAATGGCCTCGCGGCGGCGGATCGCCGCCTCGAGACCGAGGAGACGCGGGTCGTCCAGCGCGGTGGGACCGGGTACCATGAACTCGCGGGTGACCGATCCCACGTCGCGCTCCATACGCTCATTCATGCGAGCCACTCGCGCGCGATGGAATGACCCATCGCGGTCGTGAGCCTCGGTGAAGGGATCGGGCGCGGGACGTACTGCCATAGTCTAGCGTCTGATCGGCTCCAGCGCACGCCGAAACGGTCTCTAGATCGCCGCCGCGACAGTGCGCGAAGCGATCGCCGCCTCCTCTTCCGTCATCTCGGCCGGGATGTCGGCAAACAGCGGGGTGCTGAGGTAACGCTCACCGGTGTCGGGGAGCATTGCCAGGATCACCGAGCCCCGCGGGGCATCGGTCGCGACCTGGATGGCACCGCCAAAGGTTGCGCCGGCCGAAATGCCGACGAAGATCCCCTCTTTCTGCGCGAGCTGACGGCTCCAGCGCATGGCGTCGGGTGCCGGGATCGTGATCACCCGATCGATAAAGCCCGCGTCCGTCGCGTCGCCCGCGAGCTTCGGGATGAAATCGGGGCTCCACCCCTGAATCGGGTGGGGCTTCCACGATGGATGCCGGGAAGCGGGTGACCCGTCCGGCTGCCTCGCCTGCTGCGTTCCGCTGGTCAGCAAGGGCGCGTCGGACGGCTCGCAGACGACCACCTTGGTCTCGGGACGCTCCCTGTCGAGCACACGCGCAACGCCCTTGAGGGTGCCGCCGGTGCCAATTCCTGTCACCCAGTAGTCGAGGCGCTCGCCGGCGAAATCGTTGATGATCTCCCGCGCCGTGGTGCGCGAGTGGAAGTCGGCGTTCGCCTCGTTCTCGAACTGTCGTGTGAGGAACCACCCATTCGCCTCCGCGAGCTCCATCGCCTTTCGCACCATCCCCGTCCCGCCTTCGGCGGCCGGCGTCAGGATCACCTTCGCGCCGAGGAAGCGCATGAGCCGACGTCGCTCGACGCTGAAGCTTTCGGCCATGGTCACGACGAGCGGATACCCTTTTTGCGCGCACACCATCGCCAGCCCGATGCCGGTATTCCCGCTCGTCGCCTCGATCACCGTTTGACCGGGCTTCAGCGTGCCCGACCGCTCCGCATCCTCGATCACACCGAGGGCGAGGCGATCCTTGACGGAGCCGAGGGGATTGAAGGCTTCGATTTTGACGTAGACGGTGACGTGCGCCGGGGCGATCCTGTTGATCCTGACGACGGGCGTGTTGCCGACGGTCTCGAGGATGTTAGCGAATCGTGGCATGTGCGGACTCTCGGGGGTTTTGCGGTTGGGGGCTCTCCACCGTATTGCGTGCTCGTCGGCGGTTTCCCGACATGCGGCTAACGACGCGGAGCCGGGCAGGGGTTCCCTGGTATCGACGGCGGGAATTTCGGGATTGCCTGACGCCTGGCTACAGTCCGCAAGCGGCCACGGACGACTGGAACTGCCGGATGCCTCGAATGACGCGAATGATCGAGCGCGCGAGTCTGACTCCGCCAGGTACTAACCAGAGAAGCTGTCGAACTTCATCCGCGCGGAGGGCGTGCTACGGCGCCGTGCGCTCTTCGTGTCATTCGGGTCATTCGGCAGTTCCAGTCGTCCGTGGCCCGCCAGGCCGGAATACGGAATTCAGAGTCCAGATGAACCGACGAGGAGCCACCTGGTGGCTCCCCGTGGTCGTATCCGAACCTCTGAACTCTGGACTCTGAACTTTGTGACCCGTGCCGTTTCGCAATCACGGCGAGCTCGGCGCCGCCTCCGCCACACTCTCCTTGGGCGTGTACCGCTCGAACCACGACCTCAGGTAGAGCTGCGTTCGCATGAAGTTCGACGGCTTGGACGACGTGCCGTGGTACTCCTCGTTGAACCGCACCATCGCCGTCGGCACCTTCCGGTACTTCAGCGCCTGATAATACTCCTCGGTTTGCGAGATCGGCGTGCGCAAGTCGAGCACGCCCGTCATCAGCATCGTCGGCGTCTTCACGTTGCCGACGTACATGAGTGGGGAGAGCTTGAGATAGAGCGACGGGTCTTCCCAGGGGGGGTTCGGAAAGCGGTTGTAGCCCCAAAGGTTGATGTCCGTCGTGCCGGCGAAGCTGAGCCAGTTCGTCACCGGGCAGTTCGCCGATGCCGCGGCGAACCGGTCGGTGTGGCCGACGATCCACGACGTGAGCACGCCGCCGCCACTGCATCCGTACACGAACAGCTTCTTCGCGTCGACGTACCCGCGACCGAGGACGGTGTCGACCGCGGCCATGAGGTCGTCGTAGTCCTTGCTCGGGTAGGCGTGCTTGATGGCGTTGCCGAACGCGCTGCCGTAGCCGGTGCTGCCGCGCGGATTGGTGTAGAGCACGACATAGCCGTTGGCGGCATGCTCCTGCCATCCGAAATTGAATCCGACGTTGTACATCGCGTGCGGCCCGCCGTGGATGACGAGCATCATCGGGTACTTCCGGGCGGGATCGAAGTCGGGTGGCTTCACGATCCACCCCTGCACGCGGAAGTCGTCGACCGACTTCACCCACACCTCGTCGACGCTGCCTAACGTCTTCCCCGCGAGGACGTCGCTGTTGACGCTCGTGAGCGTCCGCACCGTGCCGGGCGTCTTGAGCGCGAACGCGACCACGTCGGCGGGCGACTGGAAGCTGCTGCGCAGCCCGACGGCGGCGGCGCCGCGGATGTCCGTGACCGAGAGCATGTGCGTACCCGTCGTCACCGCGCGAGGCTCACCACGCAGCGGGGCGAACCACAGGTTGCGCGAGCCCCTGTCGTCGATCGTGAAGTAGATGCCCGAGCCGTCCGGAGCCCATCGCAGCTGCTGGGGGCTGCGGTCGAGCGAGGCGGTGAGAGCGCGTGAGCTCGACCCGTCGGCGTTCATCACGTACAGCGTTGCATCGCGCCACGTGTCGTCGCTCCAGTCGAAGCCGGTGTACGCGATGAGCCGGCCATCGGGGGAGGGCACCGGATTGCCGTCGGGGCCTTTCCGCGTGGTGAGCTGCGTGACGTCACCGGACGCGACGTCGACGGCGTACACCTCGCTCTCGTTGAACTTGTAGTCGGCCTCGGCATCGCGCAGCGCGCCGAAGACGAGCTTGCGGCCGTCGGGGGTCCAGCGCGCCGGGCCATGCTCGAAGTCGCCGCTCGTCAGGCGGCGCGGGGTTCCGGCGTCGGCCGGAACGACGAACAGGTGGCGATAGCCGTCGTCGATGTAGCCCTGCCGATCGAGTCGATAGCGGAAACGTGTCACGACGCGCGGCGGCTCCGTCCACTTCGCGCCCTTCGGAGCGGCGGGCATGCCGATGTCCCATTTCTCCCTGGCGAGCACGAGCATCCGGAAGGCGAGAGATTTCCCATCGGGCGACCACTCGAGGTCGGACGGCGACTCGGTGACGCGCGTGAGCTGCGTCGTGCCGCCCTCGGCATCCATCCACCGAACGAAGAGCTGCGTGCCGCTGGGCTCGCCCTTCGCCAGGTACGCGAGACGCGTTCCGTCGGGTGACCACTTCGGGCTCGACCCGTTGACGAGGAAGCGATTGCGGGAGCCGTCGGCGTTCATGATCCACAGCGACGATTCCCACCGGTCGTTGAGCTTGTCCACCCAGCGCCGGGTGTAGACGATCTGGCGTCCGTCGGGGGCGAGCTGTGGATCGGCGACGTCCTCCCATTCCAGATAGTCCGCGAGGACGAGGCGCTTGTCCGGCGTCTGCGCGGCGGGCGGTGCGGTGATGACGAAGAGAGCGAGGAGTGCGGTGAGACGGAGGCGAGCCATGGACCCTCCGGACTTGAGGAGGCTCCTATTGTGGCGCGGAAGCGGGCATGGCGCCACTCCCGCTCGCGCCGCGCATCCCCGTCACAGCCATCGGGCTGCGCCCGCGATTATCATCAACGGCATGCATCAAGCCTCTCGAGTGAGCCTCGCCACCGCGCTGGTGGCCCTGACCCTGACCGCGCCCGCCCGGCCGTTGGGCGCGCAGGACACGACCCGCGCGCCGCGCCCGGACAGCGCGAGCACGAACTCGGACTCGGCGACCGCGACCGCCGCACCGAAGAGCCCCCCGCCGGTGCGCCCGGCGAAGCCGAAACCGGTGTGGCCGGTGCCGGGCCCCATGCCGCTGCCCGGCTCCATTCTGCCCGATACGCGCATCGTGGCGTTCTACGGCAACCCGCTCTCGAAGCGCATGGGCATTCTCGGCGCACTGCCGCCCGAGAGAATGCTCGCGAAGCTCGATACGGTCGTGGCCGAGTGGCGCGCCGCCGATTCCCTCACCCCGGTTCAGCCGGCGCTGCATCTGATCGCCGTCGTTGCCCAGGCGTCGGCCGGACGAGACGGGAAGTATCGCGCGCGCATGGCCGACACACTGATCGACCGCGTCCTGAGCTGGGCGCAGACACGGAACGCGATCGTGTTCCTCGATCTTCAGGTCGGGAAGAGCACACTCCAGGAGGAGCTGCCGCGGCTGTCGAAGTACCTGGCGCTGCCCAACGTCCACCTGGGCATTGACCCCGAGTTCTCGATGAAGCGCGGCGGCCGTCCAGGCCAGCGCATCGGCTCCTTCGACGCGGCCGACATCAACTTCGCGACCTCGTATCTCGCCGGGCTCGTCACGCAGCACAACCTGCCGCCCAAGGTGTTCGTCGTGCACCGGTTCACGCGCCCGATGGTCACGAATTCGCGCAAGATCACGCTCGACCCGCGGGTGCAGATCGTGATGCACATGGACGGGTGGGGGTGGCCATCGCTGAAGCGGGAATCGTACCGGCGCTACATCTACGAGGAGCCGGTGCAGTTCACGGGGTTCAAGCTGTTCTACCGGAACGACACGAAGAGCGGGCACCCGCTGATGACGCCAGCGGACATTCTCAAGCTCGAGCCGAAGCCCCTGTACATCCAATACCAGTAACCGAGCCCGTGCGCCGGTTGCTCGTCGTCTTTCGCCACCTGCTCGCGATACTCGTGCTGCCGGTGGTGATGGCGGTCATCGTTCCGCGCTGGCTGCTCACCCGCTACAGTGTCATCGATTCGCGCTGGAGCCCCGACTCCGCGCTCGCGTGGCCCGTGCGCGGGCTCGGCGGCGTGGTGCTCGTCGCCGGGATTCTGCTATTCTCGTGGTGCGTGCTGCTCTTCGCCCGCGTGGGCCGCGGCACGTTGGCGCCCTGGGATCCCACGCAGCACCTCGTGGCCGTCGGGCCGTATCGCTACCTGCGGAATCCCATGATCAGCGGCGTCGCGGCCGTGCTCACCGGCTTGGCGATGCTCACGGGGTCGTGGGTGCTCGCCCTGTGGCTCGTCACGTTCATTGCCGTCAACTCCGCGTACTTCGTTCTCGTGGAGGAGCCGGGGCTCGAGCGTCGCTTTGGCGAGCCCTACCGGGACTACAAGGCGCGCGTGCCGCGCTGGATTCCCCGGCGCCCCTCCGCGCCTGAGGCACGTTAGGCGCGCCTTCGCTCACCGCTTCGCGCCGCGCATGGACGCCAGGGCCACCTGCTGTTCCTGCGTCAGCGAGTTCTTGATGCGAACGAGCAGCCCCATGTGCGCGCGCTTGATCTCCCGCTCGATCCCGAGCACCCGGTCCACCTGTGTGAGCGTTTGTGCCTCATCCACGCGCGCGCCCTGTACCAGTTCGGTCAGCTTCTGTGCCTCGTCCTGCATCTTCCATTGCAGCTCGACGACCTTGAGCTGGAAGTCACGAATTCCCTCGGTGATCGATGTGCGCTGCTCCGGCGTGAGCCGAATGGCGCTCTGGTGCTGCATCACCAGCTCCGGGGGAAAGAGATGCTTGGCGAACTCGGGCTCCGGCTCCTGCGCCGCGAGCATCGGTGTCGCGGCGAGCAGCAGCAGAATCGCGAAACGACACGAGCCGATCATGGGAGTATCCTCTAGGATTGTGTGGATTCCGGCGCGGACGAGCGCCCGCGCGGGTCGATCGGTGCGAACGTCTCGGGCGAGCCCAGCGCCGGCACGGATCGCAGCAGCTCGCGCCCCGGCGTGACGAGGAGAAAATCGGTGGGAGACCGCCACGCGGCGGCGCCGAGATAGACTTCATGCGCCAGATGGGGTGGGGTCGCATCGGGCCGGGCGAGGACCAGCGCGATCAGAACGATCGCCGCCGCGACGACGAGTCGTGGTGACCAGCTCCAACGTGCGCCCGCGGACGGTGCGCGAAAGGCAGGGACGTCACCTCGATCCTCGGCTTTCAGTTGCGCGAAGCGATCCCGCAGCTCGCGGTCGTCGTCACTCATCGGTCGTCCTCCACCGTCAGCATTTCGCGCAGCCGCTGTTTGCCGCGCTCGTAGTGCGTGCGCGCCGTGCCGACCGAGATTCCGAGCACGGCGGCGGCCTCGACGATCGTCAGGTCCTGATAGAACACGAGGTGCAACAGTTGCCGCTGGCGCTCGGTCACCCGTGCCAGGGCGGCGAGGAGCCGCTCCGACGACTCCGAATGCGTGACGAGCGCCGCCGGATCAGGAGAGGGGTCGGCGGGATCGATCGTGCGCGATCGAAAGCGCCCGACCGCGCGCCAGCGGCGGTGCTCCGCCGCGGTGCGCCGAATGACCCCGAACAGCCAGGTCTTGAAGCTCGACCTGGAGCCGAAGGCCGCCCGCCCATCCAGCACCTTGAGATAGCTGGTTTGCAGCACGTCTTCCGCCTCACTGCGCTCGCGTCCGCAGCACGCCAGCGCCCAGGCGAAGGAGTCGGCGTGGTGCTGCTCGAGCTTCGCTTCGACGTCAGCACGCGCGATCTCCAAGGTCCTTTTCTCCCAGGCCCGGGTGCGTTCTGGCAATGAGTGCGTGGGCCGGCTGACCCATATGACGGAAGCGAACCCGAAACGTCGTCTGGCGAGCGGGGCGTCCAGCGCTAAAATTCCCCGCGGATCGATCCCGGGGAGGAATCCATGAAGCGCAAGCATCGACCAGTCATCCCGAAATTCGGCCGCGGCCCCAGTGGGAAGCCTGAGCGCCCGCGTCTGGACGGGGACGTGCAGTCCCCGTCACCTGTGAAGCCGGCCGTGCAGCCGCGAGTGCCGACGATCAAGCCGCACTCCACCTCGATGAAGTCGGGCCGCCGGGGATCATAGAAGCGCGATCCTCGGGCCATCGGATGCGGGCGTAGACGATCACGCTCGTTTCCGATAAGCTAGCGGCAATGGATTCGGCCCTTCGGGACCAGCTCCTGCGCATGGACGCGCGCGATCAGACGGTCCGCGCGGAGCTCGCCGCCGACGGCTCGCTCTTCAAGGGGTACCACCCTCGCATGGAAGCGGTGCACCGGGAAAATGCGGCGCGCCTGCGTGAGATCATCCTGCGCGTGGGGTGGCCCGGGGAAAAGCTGGTGGGGAAAGAGGGTGCGCACGCGGCATGGCGCATCGCGCAGCATTCGATCGGCGAGCCCGCCTTCATGCGCGCCTGTCGCGGCCTGCTCGACGAGGCGTCCCGCCGCGGTGACGCGCCGCGGTGGCAGTTCGCGATGATGGACGATCGCATTCGCGCCTTCGAAGGCGTTCCTCAGCGGTACGGCTCCCAGCTGCGCGAGACCGTCAACGGGCTCGCGCCCTATCCTCTCGAGGACGTGTCGCAGGTGGAGCAATGGCGCCGCGAAGTCGGCCTGCCCTCGCTCGGCGAGCTGCTCTCCGGAATTCGCGAGACCCCGCCGCCGACCGCCGACGAGATCGCCGAGCACGATGCCGCCGAGCTCGGGTGGCGTCGAAAGGTGGGGTGGATTCGCTGAGGCTCACCACCCCTGCTTGTCGACGTACTCCGTCGTGGTGCTCTTCGGCATCATGAACATGAAGGCGCCATACATGGCGTACATCACCTTCGCCTTCATGGGGAGATCGCCTGTCTCCAGCTCGTGCTTGAGGAGAGCGAGAATCTCCCTCCACCCCGCGGCGACCTTCTCTGGCGCCTTGTGCGCGGCGGTCCAACCCGAGTGCGTGATGGTCACGCGGCAGCCGCCGGCCTCTTCGGCGAGCTCCCAGGTCACGAGCGTGAACGGCGAGACGCTCGTCGTGAACATGTACGTGTGTGAGAACCTGCGGGGCGGCTCGACCGACACGACCTCACCGACGATGAAGACGCGCTTCTTGTCGGGACTGTAGTAGCGAAGGCGGCTGCCCGGCTTGAGATCGGTCTCGAGCACCGTGTTGTAGAGCGATCGCTGGATGCGTCCCGTCTTGGTGATCTCGTCCCAGACGCGCTGCACCGGCACGTCGATGTGAATCGAGACGACGTGATCGGGCAATGGCGTGGCGGGTGACGCGGGCTTCGATCCGGATGCGGTCGTCATGCGCGCTCCTCGCGCGGTGGGGATTCCAGCTCGTCTCGCAGGCTGACCAGCGCCTCGGTCCACGGTCTCATGTATCGCGACACCCATCGGTCGGCGATGCGCTGAATGGGAGTCGGGTTCAGATAGTTGTATCGCTGCCGTCCAACGCGTCGCGGAATGACCAGCTCGGCGTCCTCGAGCACACGCAGGTGCTGCATCACCGCGAAGCGCGTGAGCCGTGGAAATCGCTCGGCGAGCGCCGACGTCGTCTGCGGCCCGTCGCGGAGCTGGTCGAGTATTGCCCGCCGTAAGGGGCTGGCCAAGGCCTTCCACACGGGATCGAGATCGTCACGCCGTCGCGCCACCATGCTCTCCATCTTGCACATGTGATAATAATATCACATATTCGCCGCGTCAACGGCGGATGACGGCGACTCCAACTGGAGGTGCACCATGGGCATGGGACGGATGATCCTCGCGGTGTTGGCCGGGGCGGCGATGTGGGCCGCGCTTTGGGTGGGTGGGA
Organism: Gemmatimonadaceae bacterium; assembly: GCA_025931335.1. GTDB lineage: Bacteria > Gemmatimonadota > Gemmatimonadetes > Gemmatimonadales > Gemmatimonadaceae > JAICNG01. The sequence goes on from JAICNG010000027.1 coordinate 14,823, forward strand.
CGATGGGGGCAGCGGCGGCGTTTCCGTCGGCGCTTCCCCAGGGCCAACCGGTGACGAATGCCGCCGTTCTAGCCGCCCTGATCGCCTACAGTGTGATCCTGTCGGTGCTCGCCGGGTACGTGACGGCCGCGGTTGCCTCGAAGAACCCGATGCCCGCGGTGTGGGGGCTGGCCGTACTGCAGCTCATCCTCGGCATTGGGATCGAGGCGTCGGCGTGGAGCATGACGCCAGTGTGGTATCACCTCGTTTTCCTCGTCCTCCTCGTCCCGGCGACAGTGTACGGAGGGCGGGTGCGCGTTAGGCAGCGTCCGACACACGCGGCAGCGTCCGTGGCCTGAGCACGGCGCCGCGGTCAGGGCGTGGGGACGCCGATCTCGAAGATGACGTAGTCCCAGTCGGAGTTGCTCGCGCCGGACACGCGCGGGGAGCCGAATTGAAAGCGGGTGCTCGAGGCGGGGAACGGGGTGGCCGACAGATCGTCGTAGGCGACCGACCCCAGCCGCTCCCCGTCGACGAGGATCACGGCGCTGTCCGCGGCATACTTGCGCAGCTGATAGACGTGAAAGGTGTCCGTCGCCGTCGGCCAGCTGGCGATGAACGGGAAGCTGCCGGTGCTGCGAATGAACCCGACGAGCCCTGGTTCGATCCCGAGCGCCACGAACTTCACGCGATCGCGGAAATGGATCACGGCGAGTGATCGTCCCGTCGTGGCATTGAGACGAATACGGGCCTCGGCGTACGCGCTCGTGGTGGAGGCCAGCGAATCCAGCCGGTAGAACTCGATCTCGCCGTTGTTGTCGGTCGTGATGTTGAACACGCCCCCGGCGGCCCTGTACGTGCCGCTGGTGTTCGTCAGGCCCCAGCGAGGCTCCGCGCGCTGGTCGGGGAGCGAGTCCCCGCCGTACTGCGTCTTCCAGCGGGTGTCATGCGGCGGGGGCCACGCCGCATTCAGCAGGACGTCGAACTGAAAGCCGGTGACCTGAGCGTCGGCCTCGAAGACCCAGGTCCTGCGACTGCCGGTGGTGTCGCTGCCACTTCCGGCCGCGCCCACCCGCTCGTCCCAGTACCAGTACTTCTGGCCAATCGCGTTGAAATCGAGCGTGCCATGGTGATTCTGTACCGTGACCGTGCAGGGCGTATTGCACGGCGCGGATGTGGCGGTCACCGTTGGCCCCCCGTTGACGAAGGCGTAGATCCCCATGATCGCGGGCGGCGCCGGCCCGCCCTGTTCGTCGCCGATGGGGAAGGGCTGCAGGTTCTGAAGCCCGACGGCCGCGCTGAATCGCTTTTTCCCTCCCGCGACAGGCGAGACCGTCACCGGCGAGTTGAACAGGCGCACCGTTAGGCCCTGGTCGCCATAGATCCCGGACAGCCCCACGTCGCCCCCGGGAGCAAGGTGCTTGAATGTCAGCGTTCCAGCGGCCTCGTCGACGGTCGCGCGGAGGATGCCAGCGGTCCGCGACGGCACTGCCGGAACCTCTGGCGCCTGCGACGGTGGCGTGATCCAGGCCCCGTCGGCGCACGCGAGCACCCCGGACACGACGACGAAAAACTTTCGCGCTGTCACGGCTCAGCTCCCTGCTTTCGCCCCTCCTCCATACTACTGGTCCCCCTGGAGCGAGGAAATCCCGAACCACGTTTCGCCAGCCCTCTGAGAATCGTCTGAAGCATGAGTCGGACCGCTGCCCATCCGCCGGCAGGCGGACGAGATACACCCCTTGCCATCGCCAACCGCCCCGCGCCGAGTCATGCCGTATCGCGCTCGTCGATCGACTGTGCATGCACTCGCCATGGCGCTCAAGCGCCTCGCGGCCGCCGCAGCGATGGTGGCGGTGACGGCGACCTGCGACGGCGCGAACGTGCTCGGCCCCGTGGGCGCAGAGCGGCTCGAGCTGCAGTGGCTGAGCGATACGCTGCTGTTCGTGGAGAGCCGCGTCGCGCCGGTCGTCGTGATCACGAGCGACGGCACGCCGGTGACGCACTCCCGGCTCATCTTCTCGAGCGACAACCCCGACATCATCGCCGTCTCGACCGGCGGCGACTCGATCCACGCGCGGCGCCTCGGGACCGCGGACGTGACGATCCGCGTGCTCGGGTCGCTCTTTCCCGAGGAGGGGGAGTCGTGGCGCCGCACGTTGCGCGTCGCGCTCAAGGATCTCCAGCTCGACCGCTCCGTCGTGGGACTGACGAGCGTCGGCGACACGGCGACGATCCACGCGATGCCGTTAGGTGCCGGCGACCAGATCATCGACATCCCGGTCGAGTGGCGATCGCTGGACACGAACAAGGTCGCTGTCGCCGATGGGCGTCTCACTGCGCGCGGGACGGGCGCGACGGAGGTGCTCGCCATCGTGGCGCTCGACACCGCCCGTGCGACGGTGACCGTCGAGCAGCGCCTGGCGAACTTCGTGTTATCGCCGGAGGCCGTGACGCTCCGGAGCCTCGGCGAGGAAGTCACCATCACGGCCACCGCCGTCGACAATAGCGGCGCGCCGGTCCCGGGCGTGACCCCCTTCTGGGAAAGCGGGGATGCCTCCGTGGCTCGTGTCGATGACGCCGGGCGCGTCACCGCGATCGGTGCCGGCATCACCACCATCTACGCGTTCAAGGGGCCGATTCGCTCGGGCGCCCGCGTCCAGGTGACCAACGATCCGGCTACCATCGTCATCCAGCCCGCCGCCGACACCCTGACCAAGCCCGGCCAGCAGCTCACCTATACGGCGGACGTTCGAAACGCCCAGGGCGTGCCGATCGCCAACTACGCGACCGCCTGGCGATCCGACAATCCCGCCGTCGCGACCGTCTCCACCGCGGGAACGGTTACCGCGATCTCGCCGGGCGCCGCGCGCGTCATCGGGGAGGCGGGGACGATCGCCGATACCGTGGCGCTCGTGATTCGCAACCTCACGACGCTCCACGTCGACAACGCATCGAGCGCGCTTCCACGGATCGGCACCCGGGCCCGGCCCTTCGCCACGGTGCAGGCTGCGCTTGCCGATGCGGCGTCGGGGGATACGCTCTTCGTACACCCGGGAAACCGGTCGTACGCCGAGTCGCTCGCACTCGCTGGGCAGCTCGCCATCATCGGCAACGATTCCGCCTACCGCTCGAGCGGCAACAACGTCGCGCTGTTGCCCACGCTCTCGCACGAGAGCGGCGCGTCGGCGATCTCGATCGCCGCAGGGTCGTCCGTTCTGCTTCGCAACCTCGCCATTCGACACGTGGTCGATGGCGCAGCGGTCGACGCCGACGGTGCGGGCGTGCGCATCGAGAACGTGCACGTGAATCCCGCGCAGACATCGCGCGTCGGTCGCGGGTTCCGGATCGCCAATGCCACCGGGCCGGTCATCGCTGACAGTCGGGTGAACGCCGTCGTCGGGTACGGGATTCTCTTGTGGAACGTCAGTACGGGGCTCATCACCCGCGTGCAGGTGTCCGGTGTCGACTCGGTTTCCGGGGCCGAGGGCGAGGGGATTCGCGTCGTGCGAGGGTCGGGCAACGTCATCGAGCTGAGCGCCGTCCGCGCCACCATTGGCGCGCGTATCGCTCTCGATTCCACCGCGGGCGCGCGCGTCGCCAGCGACACGCTCGCGGGACGCCATCGCCTGGTGCGCGTGCGCGGGGCGACCGGAGCGTCCGTGATCACGAACAACGTGTTCACGCTGAATCAGCTGGCCACCGACCCGCCGTCGGGTGGCAGCGCGGTCGACGGGCGCGCGGCGCTGGAGATTCTGGGATCGGATGGCGTGACGGTCAGCGCGAACTCGTTCACCGAAACCGGCGGCAACGCGATGGACGCGATTCGCCTGCTCGATGCCCGGGGCGCCGGCGCCTCGCTCGTGGGGAACCGGCTCAGCGGCGGCCGATACCACGTGCGCTCCGCGCGCTCGACCTGGTCGATGGATGCCTCGATGCTGGAAGGCGCGCTGCGCTCGGTGGTGGCGGAGGACGCCGACACGATCGCCATGGCGTCGGACACGCTTCGCAACGGCGTGGGACGTGGCTGCGTCGACGTGCGCGGGACGTCGTCGCTGTCCGTGGTCGGCGGATGGCTTTCGAGCTGCACGAGCGCGACGGCCGACTCCGGCATGGCGGCGATCACCGTCGACGGGCCAGGCGCGACACTCACGGTTCGCGGCACGCGATTCACCGGCGCGAACGAAACCGCGCTCGCGTTCACTGGTGGCACGCTCACCGTGCAAAACGTATCGCTCTCGGGAGCGGGCGCGCGGACGGTGCCGGCGATGCGCTGGCCAGCCGCGATCGCGGCTACAGCGAGCTCGGCCGAGGTGACGGGGTCGACCATCGTCGATTACGGAGCGCTCGATGGCGCCTCGTTGCGCGCGGCGAGCGTTCGCTTCGAGGGGAATCGAGTGTGGCGGCAACGCCGCGGGCTCGAGGTCGCACAGTGGGGAACGGCGACAGTCGCGAGCAACGACTTCTCGGACCATGCGGTGGCCGCGCTGGTGAACGCGGAGGCGCCGCCGCTCGCCGCGCCGTCCAACTGGTGGGGCGACGGTCGCGGGCCGCGTGGCGCGGCCGCGCCCGACGCGGTGGGTGACAGCGTCATCGGCAACGTGACCACCGACACCGTGTCGACGGTACCGTTCTTCCCAGGTGCGGCGGGGTCGGAAGACTCGTTGCGCATCGTCCGCGGGAACAACCAGACGGGGGTGCGAGGAACGACGCTTCCCCTGCGCCTGACGGTGCGCGTGATGGATCCGCAGGGCCGCCCCGTGAGCGGGGTGACGGTTCGCTTCCGCATCGCATCCGGCAGTGGAAGTGTCGAGGGATTGTCCTCGGTCGACCGCGTGTCGAACGCGAGCGGTCTCGCCGAGGTCCAGATGACGTTAGGCAGCTCGGCCGGCACCGCGACCGTTGAAGCCTCGTTCGGAAACGGCGTCAGGAAACGGACCGTCCTTTTCACCGTGACCAGCCTATGAGCGGGTGCCAGCGGTGCGGCGCGGCGATCGCGCCGGGGTCACGGTTCTGCCCCAGCTGCGGACGCCAGGTCCTGGACCCGGCGGCGTCCACGCTGCTGCTCGGAGCCACCGACGACGCGCTGCTGGCCGAGGTGCGCCACGCGCTGTCCGGTGAATACGACCTCGATCGGGAGGTGGGACGTGGCGCGATGGCCGTCGTCTACCGCGCGACCGAAGCGGGGCTCGGCCGGCGCGTCGCGCTCAAGGTGCTCCCGCCCGAGATGACGATGAGCCGCGAGTTGACCGAGCGCTTCAAGCGCGAGGCGCGGCTGGCGGCGTCGCTCGAGCATCCCAACATCATCCCGGTCTACCGGGAAGGGCAGGCGGGGCGGTTCCTGTTCATGGCGATGAAGTTCATCGAGGGGCGGTCCCTCGAGGACATCATCGAATCGCAGGGTCCGCTCCCGGTACCGGTGGTGCTCCACGTGCTGCGCGCCGCGACGAGCGCGCTCGCGTATGCGCATGAGCGAGGCATCGTTCACCGCGACGTCAAGAGCGCCAACATCCTCGTCGACCGCGATGGGCGGGTGGTCGTGACGGACTTCGGCATCGCGCGCGCCGCCGAGGATGCCAGCCTGACGTCGACCGGGACGATGGTCGGCACGCCGTATTTCATGAGCCCCGAGCAATGCGCGGCGCGCCGGATCGGACCGCAGAGCGACCAGTACTCGTTAGGGGTCGTCGCCTTCCAGATGCTCACCGGCAGCGTGCCGTTTCAGGCCGAAACGCTCCCCGGGATCATGCATCACCACTTCTACACCCAGGTGCCCGACCTCGGCGACGCCCGGCTCGACGTGCCGGTCGCGTTGCGGGAGCTGATCGACCGGGCGCTGGCCAAGAAGCCCGAGAATCGCTTCGCCTCCACGCAGGCGATGCTGGCGGCCGTCGAAGCGGTGCCGTTCTCCGACGAGAGCCAGGACCAGGGGCTCGCGCATCTGCGCAATCTCGCGCGTGGCGCGCCGATACCGGTCGTCGGCATCTCGGCGCTTCCGGCGCTCGCCAGCGCGATCCGGCTCACCCCGCAGCACGCGCCCTCGGTGCCGCCGCCAGCGCCCGCGTGGTCGCGCTGGGCGCTCGTGCTGATCGTCGCCATCGTGCTCGGGGCGGGTGGGGCCGCGGCGACCCTGCTGCGACGCGATCCCGCGCCCGTGCCGATTCCGGCCGCGATCGTCGTGGCGCCGCCCATGTCCCCGCCGGCGGTGCAGGAGAAGGCGTCGCCCCCGCCGCGAGCGGCCGACTCGGCGCCGCGCGCGACGGAGAGCAAGGCGGTTGGACATCTCCGCGTGCGGGCATTCCCCGCCGACGCGGAGATTCGCGTTGACGGCCGCCTGTTGGGGCAGGGAGTGGTACTCGATTCCGCCGTACGCGCGGGGGCGCGCCGCCTGCGCATCTCGGCGCCCGGCTACCGGACGTTCGACACGACGGTCACCGTCGTCGCCGATGAGATCACCGCGCTGCCGCGCGTCACCTTGCCGACACAGGACCCGCACTGATGAGACGCGCTCGAGCTCTGGTGGTATTGGCGGCGGTGTGGGCGCTCGCGCGCCCGCTCGCGGCGCAGCGCGCTCCGGGTGAGGTGTTGACCCGCGGGGTGATCCTCTACGAGGAGCTCCAGCTCGAGCGGGCGGTGACGCTGCTGCGGGAGGTGGTGTCGCCGAGCAGTGCGGCGACGGAGGCGGAACGTGCGCAGGCGATGAAGTACCTCGGGGCGGCGTTCGCGCTGCTGGGACAGCGTGACTCCGCGATCGCGTATTTTCGACGGACGCTCGAGCGCGACCCGTTCGTCGATCTCGACCCCGCGATGTTCACCGCGCAGGAGCGGCAGCTGTTCGCGATCGCGCGGCAGCGGACGTTCGTGGTCGGCGTGAGGGCGCTGTCGGACACGGCGTTCGTGCCGGGGCAGGGAGGCGTTTCGCTGCGCTTCGTCACCACGCAGCGGGCCCGCGTGCAGGCCATCGTGAGGCGCGCCGGGGACGAGGCCCCGGTCGCGGAATTCCGCTGGACCGCCGAAGGAGCCTCGGCGTCGCCGTGGGATGGGCTCGATCAGAAGGGTGAACGGCTGCCCTCGGGGCGCTACCAGCTGGACGTCACCGCGACCGCGACGACCGACTCCGCGAGCGACACCCTCCTGCTGCGATTCGAGGTCGCATACGATCACGAATCGCTCGAGGATTCGCTCGTGTTCGATGCAACCTCGCTCCTGCCGGAGCGGCGACCGCCTTCGATCGCGCGCTCGCGCCTCGCCTCGGGGCTCGCGGTGGCCGCATTCGCCGTTGCGGTGCCGAGCGCGATCGGAAACGGGGACCTGGGCGGCACGAGGAAGCACGCGCTCGTAATGGCGAGCGTGAGTGCGTCCGGCGGCATCGCGACGTTCCTGTTTCTGCGGCGCGGCTCCGGGATCCCGGCGAACGTGCTCGAGAATGCCCGGCGACGCGAGGAGCACGTGCGTCTCAACCGGGAGATCCGGGAACGCAACGCCGCACGACTCGCCGCCGCCCGGATGATCATCACTCCTGTCAGTGGAGAGTCCCGGTGACCGTGCGCCGATTGGGGTGGCTCGCCGCGAGCCTGATGTGCGTTGCGCCGCTTCGCGCGCAGCTTCCGGTGACGACCGGCGTCTCGATGTCGCTCGCGGAGCACCGCGTGACGGCAGGCGCCGGGCTCGAGCGATCCTCAGGCACGATGTTCGGGCTGTCGGCGACGACGGTCGTTCCCTGGCAGGCGCTCGAGGCCCGCGCCTCGCTCCGCGCCGGCTCGTTAGGGGCCCACGAGCAGTCCGCCTTCGATCGCGACGTGGGCGAAGTGAGCCTTGTCATGAGTCTTCCCGTGAGCGGCTGGATCGCCCTGGAGGGCGGTGTCGTCGTGCGGCGGTATGAGTCGTCACTCGCGGCACAGCGCTGGGTGTGGGGGGAAGTGGGCCTTCAGGGCCGTCATGTGATGCTCGATGACGCGCTGCGGGTGTCGGCGGGGATTTCGATCATGCCGTGGGTGAGCGTGAGCGGCGTCTCGCGACCCGATCTCGCCGTGGCCGCGCACAGCGCGCTGGGCTACAGCGCGGGCCGCCTGACGGCCACCATCCGCTACGGTCTGGAGCGCTTCGACTTCCCGGCGCGAAACCAGGTGCGACGGCTGGAGGAGCTGTCGTCGCTCGAGCTCGGGGTGGCCTGGAAGATTCGGTGAGGCTGTCGCCGTAGCTGCCCGTACGCCAACTTTCCCGGATGGCGACCGTCTTTCGCGCCGTCCACGAGCCCCCTCTGGTGACTGGCGCGCCGTCCCCCGCTTTCTCCCCGTCCAACTCGCAGCGTGAAGCCATCGAGGCGGCCCCCGGCCCGCTGCTGGTGCTCGCGGGGCCAGGTGCCGGCAAGACGTTCTGCCTGATCGAGAGAATCCGCTTCCTCATCGAGCGAGGCGACATCTCGCCGGCGCGCATCTGCGCCTTCACGTTCACGAACAAGGCCGCCGACGAGATCGCGCACCGCCTCGAGCGCACGTTAGGCGACCAGGGGAGCTCGGTGCGGTCGGGCACCATCCACGCCTTCTGCGCCGAGCTGCTCCGCGAGCACGCCGGTCGCGTGGGGCTCCCGCCCGGATTCGGCATCGCCGACGAGGACTATCAGCTCAACGTCCTCCGTCGCCTCGAGGGCCCCAAGCCATGGCATCGCGGGCTGCTCACGCAGTTCAGCGCCAACCGCTTTCGCGGAGCCCCACTCGCGCGGCACGAGCACTACGGCCTGCTCGAGCGCTACGAGCGGTACCTGCTGCAGCGGAAGATGGTGGACTTCGACATGCTCGTGCTGAAGGCGGCCGAGCTGCTCGAGCGCACGGCGGAGGCGAGTGCGGTGCGCGCGCGGTGGGATGTGGTCCTCGTCGACGAGTTCCAGGATCTGAACCCGGTGCAATATCGCGTCATTCGCGAGCTGGCGCGCGTGCATCAGCACCTGTTCGCGGTGGGCGACCACGAGCAGTCGATCTACTCCTTCGCCGGCGCCGATCGGGCCGTCTTCAACCGACTGCTCAACGACTTCGGCGTGGCGCGCAAGATTCGCCTCGAGGAGAACCGTCGCTGCCCGCGCGAGGTGTTCGACCTGGCGCGGCGGCTCGTGTCGATGAACCCGCGGATGTTCGACGACCTGCCGCCGCCACAGGCGCATCGCGCGTCGCCCTTCTCGCCACTCGCCCTTTCGTTCCCCACCGACGAGGCCGAGCGCGAGTGGCTCGTGCGCGACATTCGACGTGACCACGACGAATGCGGCCACGACTGGGGAGAGATCGCCGTGCTCTATCGCACGAACGAGATGGGCGAGGCACTCGAGATCGCGTTTCTCAATGCGGGGATCCCCTGCCGGCTCGCGCGCGGTCGCGCGCTCGCCGAGGATCCGGTCGTCAGCTACGTCATCGCTGCCCTGCGCGTGATCGCGTCGCCGAACGATCCCGTCCACCGCGACGCGTTCTTCGAGGCGGTGCTGTCGCGGGTGTTGTTCGACCAGGCGCGTGTAGGCGCCGAAGAGGCGAAGCAGGAGCTGCTGCCCCGGCTGTTTCACATCGCCGCCCAGGTGTCGCGCGCAGGCGAGGAGGGACGTCAGGTGCACCGGGCCCTCTCGCAGTGGCGGAACCTTCAGGCGATCGGGTGCCGGCACAGCGCGCTTGCTCCACTCATCAACGATCTGCTGTCGCAACGTGTCGGCCATCGCCGGTCGGTGCTCGAGGAACGCCACGATGAGCTCAGCGACCCGATGGACACCCCCGAGGTCGTCGCGCTCGCCGAGCGGTTGCGCGACGCGCGCACGCGGCGAGCCGCGATCTGCCTCCCGGTCGCCGGAGGCGTCGAGATCCCTCTCAAGGCGATGCTTCTCGGCATCGGCTTCGGGGAGGTCCACGTCGGCGACACCCTGATCCCGCGATCGGAGCGCCTCTCCCTTCACGACTGCACGACGCTCGGCCTTCCGCTCGGGCTGTTCAAGGCGGCGCAGCTGCTGGAGAGCGCCGACTTCGGGGAGCCGTTCCTCGACTTCACCGCCATCGACCTGGAAGCGACGAGCGACGATCCGGAGACGGCGGAGATCGTCGAGATCGCCGCGGTCAAGGTGCGTGGAGGGCAGCCGTGCGAGGTATTCTCCTCGCTGGTGAAGCCGCGCGGGCCCATTCCGGCGAAATCGACCGAGATTCACGGCATCCGGGACGCCGACGTCGAGGGTGCGTCGCGGTTCGAGGACGTGTGGGCGCAGTTTCGCCGATTCTGCGGAAGCGACGTCATCACCGCGCATAACGGGTACGAGTACGACTTCCGCATCCTGAAGCGGGTGGTTCGGGAGATGGGCGCCCGCTTCGACCTCTGCACCTACGACACGCTCCCGCTCGCGTGCGACCTGTACTCCACCAGCCACACCCTGCTCAACCTGGCGCGCACCTTCGGGATCGATCCCGGACGCTCGCACCGCGCGCTCGACGACGCACGCGCGTTGGCGCACGTCGTCGTGAAGCTCGATGAGGCCAAGCGCGTCCGCGCGCGAAAGAGTGCATTGCTCCAGCTCCTCGGCCACCTCGGCGTCGCGCTCGCCCTGTGTGATGAGCAGACGCTCTGTCCGGAGGCGGCGATGTTCCGGGACTTCGCTCGGCCGTTCGCGCTCGGCCGTTACAGCGGCAGCCTGGAGTTTTACGAGAGCGAGACGGCCGGCAACGACGCCGTGCCGAGCGTGGACGAGGTGATCGAGGCGTTAGGTGGCCCGAAGCTCATGATGAAGATCCGCGCCGACAAGACGGCCGAGGAGCTGTATCCGGCGGCGCTGCCGCGACTGCGCCGCCTCATCGAGGGCATTTCCGCCCCGTCACTTCAGGCGCAGATCTTCGCGTTTCTCGAGTGCGTCGTGCTCTCGAAGTACGACGGGCACGAGCCGGAGCGCGGGCGCGTCAACCTGCTGACGCTGCACGCCACGAAGGGGCTCGAGTTCTCGCGCGTGTACATCGTGGGCTCGGAGGACGCTCACCTTCCCGGTCGCACCGCGAGCCGGGAGGCCACGGCGGAGGAAGTCGAGGAGGCGCGGCGCCTGCTCTACGTCGGGATGACGCGCGTGAAGGAGCGCATCGTGCTGACGCACGTGCACTCGCGCGCCGGCCGCCCCGGTGGCGGGCATCGCTTTCTCGATGAGATGGGCCTCGTACCGAGGGCGATGGCATGACGTGGCGCGTCGCGGTGGGCGCCGATGCGGTGACGGCCGAGCACGATGCGGCGGATTCGCCGGTCGTGTTCATCTGCGCGCACGGGGCCGGCGGGAACATGAGCGACCGCGGCGTGCTGTCGGTGTCGCGCGTGTTGCGCGAGCGGGGCGTGGACGTCGTTCGCTTCAACTTTCCGTACAAGGAAAAGCGTGGCGGCCGGCCGGATCCGATGCCGGTGTTGAAGCAGACGATCGAAGCCGTCGTCGCGCGCGCTCGGGAGGAGCTTCGTCCCGAGAGTCTCATCATCGGCGGCCGGTCGATGGGAGGACGTGCGGCATCGATGCTGGCGGCCGATGGCTTTGCGTGCGATGGGCTGCTGTTGCTCGCGTATCCGTTGCATCCGGCGGGGAAGCCCGATCAGTTGCGCGATGCACACCTGCCGAAGATCCAGGTTCCGGTGCTGTGCCTGAACGGGACCCGCGATGCGCTCTGTCGGCGTGATCTGATGGAGGCCGTGCTCGAGCGGGTGGGCCCCAACTGGGGGATGCACTGGCTCGAGGGAGCCGACCACAGCTTCCACGTGCTCAAGTCATCGGGAAGAACGGACGCCGACGTGCTCGCGGAGATAGGGGATGCGAGCCGGGTGTGGGTGGAGGGACTGGCGCGCGTCAGGCGTTAGGTCACTAGCGGCTGCCGGGACCGGGCCGGCGGCGACAAGCGTCCTTCTGACGAGGTCCACGCGGAGGTTCAGCCCATCGAGCGTGCGGGCGCCAAGCAGGATGAGATCCCCGCGCTCGGCGAAGACGACGACGTCGGCGGTGGAGGTGCCGGCGGCGTAGATGTTCGCGAAGCCCACGCCGCGCTCGATCTGCCGTCCATCGGCGGTGACGAATTCGACGACGCGCTCCGGCGCGAGACCGATCGATTCGAGCACTGGCTGCGGCGCCCAGGTGTATTCGCTTCCGGTATCGACGATGACGTCGGAGAGCTCGACCGCGGTGCCGCGCCGGGCCGGGTGCTCGATCGCGATGGTCGTGCGCAGAATGCCCATCGCGTCGAGCATACGTGCGTCCGTTGCTGGTGGCCCACCGCGGTGTTGCGTCAGTCATCATCCACGCTCGTGCAGGAACCGAAGCCTACGGCGCTCGGCTCTCGGCGACCGTCGGGCTGGCCGCGGTGTCTTTCGTCAAATTCCCGCACGCAACCGGGGACGAGTTCACCATCTCCGATTGAAGGACAGTCACCGAGTATTCGCCCGCCGTCGGGACGGTGTAGGGAAGGGCGACGCTGGCCGTGGCTGTCCCTTGCTCGTTGGCGGTGAGCGGGGTGTAGGGCTGCAGACCGGCGAGGATCCCGCGTTCGTGACCGCACTCGCCGATCTGGACGAACCATCCGTGCACAGCGCGCGGCGTGGCGCCGCTGACTGTGATGGTCGCCAGCGTCTCTCGGTAGGTGACCCCCGGCGCGAGCGTTACCGTGCCGTGGAGCGCGCCGGAAAGTGTCGCGCTCCAGGTCTCCAGGGGCACGACATCGCCTGTCGAGGTTTCGATCACCATCGCCGGCGGCTGAACGCAGGCGGCGAGCGTCAGCGCGAGGGTGGTCGCCAGGGCCAGAGGCCGCGGGGCGATGCGTAGCATTGCGTCACCTCCTTCTCCAGATGCTGCGTTTACGTCTTCGCGTCGCGATATAGTCGGATTGATGTCCGCGAACATTCGGCAGACCTCGCGGGCACGCGAGCCGGTCACAACGTCTTCACGTGCATCGATGCTCGGTAGTCGCGGCGTTCCGACGCCAGGGTTCTGCGGTATTGCGCGACTTTCCTGTGGCCACCGACTCCGAGGCACCGACTGGCATTACGAGTCGGTGGTCGTCACTGGTCACGGCCCGCACCGAGTGGCGCTGGAGGCGATGGGGGCCACGGCGACCGGCTCGAACTCGGGGGTCGCGCCGCCTGGCTGCACAACGAGCGCATTTGGGCCCTCCCCGGCACCTACGCTCGACGGCCCGCTCGCGCCCCCCCACCAGTTGCACGTCGCGTCGATGGCCGCGGATTGGTTCGGACCGATACGCAGCGCTGCGTATTCGTTGTCCGCCAGGTCGTTGAAGCGCACCGCCACGTTGGCAGCTCGCATCCCCGGATAGAGTACGCCGAGGAAGGAAATTGCGAGAAAGCGCACCTGGAGATTCAGAGCGCGCAGCGCCTCGTCAACGATAGGAACTTCTGGATGCAGATGCATGTCGCGGCGGTACACTGGTGGTGTCGGGAGCAGCCGCGCGCTCGCGGGATTTTGGAAGACATGAAGATGTACCCTGGCGCGCACGACGAGGGGCTGCGCATCGCCTCGCTCCACGCGCTTTTCGGCGAGAAGGACTCGGCGTTCGTATGGCTGGGCCGACAGCGATGGACCATGGCCAGGCTGTCGTATCTCAGAGCATCGCCGTGGCTGGATTCGCTGCGCTCCGATCCGCGCTTGCCCGAGCTCCTCGAGCGGCTTGGGATTCGGCGTCGCGGCGCCAATCAGAACTGATGACCATGCACGATGTCCTCCGTGCACTGCTCGTGGCGTCCCTGTTCCTGGGCTGCGACGCCACCCGGCCCTCGGACCCGCCAACAGCCAGCCTCCTCTCTGTGTTCGGTGAGCCTAACGCGTCGTGCCGACGCCGGGATGGTAAAGCGATCGAATCCGCTGCGCCCGGAACACGTAGCCCGCGTCGCCTTCGATGTGCCACGTCATACGCCCGTCGGCATCGTATTCCTCAACGCGCCCTTCCGTTCCGAAGGACACGAGCGTCCGACCCCCGGGCAGCGGCTGCACGCTGCCGCCGATCTGCGTGACGACACCCGGGACGGACGCGTACGACTGCACGAGGCGCGCGGTTCGCGACGCTTCGTCGATGACGTACCGCTCTGCCCGGGATTCGCCCGGAGTCCCAAGGTTGTCGAGGATGGCAAGCTCGCCCGCCGCGCAGCTGCGGACGCTGTGCTGATGGGCGAACGCGGGCGCGGAGCCGTTGAGAAACGTGAACTCGTTCCGGCGGCCACCGAGTCGCCAGATCACCGTCCCGGTCTCCGTATCGATCTTCGTGACTTCCCCGAGACTCCGAAACGAGATCAGCAGGTCGCCATCGGGGGTCAAATCGATCGAGTTCCCGTGCGTCCAGTTGACGTTCACGCCTGTCCGTTCGGCCGGTTCGAGGTCGGTGATCGCGAAATGGTCGAATGGATTCCACTCGAAGAGGAGAGAGCCGTCTTCGCCGACGTGCTGCACGACCGTTCCGGTGACGCGCGCCGCCGGCACGCCACCATCGGCGGTGAGGTCCATCGTGCGGGTCTCGTCGCACATGAGCCAATAGCTGCCATCGGGCTGGCCGATCAGGTCGTGCAGCCGCGACTGGAGGCCGCGCGCACAGGGGAGCGCACGAGTCACGGTGCCTAACGGGTCGATCTCCACCCATGGTTCGGCGTCGCCGGCGGCCGGCGTGGGCGGACGGGCAACGTAGTGCCCCGACGGTTGCGCCATGAAGCTGAGTCCTGTGCCGTTCGGGAACCGGCGGTACCAGACTACCCGGCCAGTGTTGTCGATGACGATGCCGTACGTTCCCGCGGCGAAGACGACGTAGCCCGGCGCTGGGTCGAGGCCGCTCGCCGTGTAAGTCGGCAGATCAGTCGGGAGGGAACCGGTGATGAGCTCCAGCTCGTCGCCGAGGACGATGCCGCCTGGTCCGTATGCGATGGGGCGGAGGACGTATCGCTCCTCCGGCCGCAGGCCGAGCACCGGGATCGACGCGGCGCCTCCCACCAGCGGCATCGCTGGTGTGATGCTGTCATCCACCGTCGGATGCATTTGCACGGCCACGCTGTCGGCGTTCCGCGCCGTCACGGTAACGACGGCACTGAGGACGTTATGCGGGCTCGCGGCGGCGACGGCGTCGATCACGGGCGCTGGCGGCGGGGCGATGCCTACTGGTGCGTCGAGACATCCGGCCAGGAGCCCCACGCAGAGCAGTCGCAGACGGCTGGCGCGGCTCATGGCTTCCAGGCGGGATTGGCTGCGTTCTCGGCGACCAATGCCAGCTGAGTGCCGTCGAGATTCGCGATCCACACCGCCGGCGGGTCGCAATGGAATGGGCAGTATTGCCGCGTAAAGGCGATGGTGCGGCCGTTGGGTGCCCAGGAGGGATCGCCGAAAAGCACTGCGTCTGCAAATCCGGTCGGTAGAGCGCTCTCACCGGATCCGTCTGCGTTCATCACGATGATCTCGTACAAGCAGTAGTAGTAGCAATTGGTGGAGCGTCCGGAAGCCAACTGCGCCCCTCGGTTGGATCGTCGCAGGCGGGGGCAGCGCCGAGCGTTACGGTGACGAGGGCGAGACGGAATTGCTGGCGCGCGACGCGCATGATCGGCTCCGCCGGGGGATCACTCATCATCATGAGACGACGAGGGGCCTCCGGATTGCTCAGCGCGGGACCACTCCCCAGCTCGGTTCGTAGCCGAACACGCCGAGATCGCGTCGACCCGTCGCGTCAGCGCTCATGATCTGCAGATTTCCTTCTGCGTACACGATGTGCGCACCGTCGGGGGACCACGCAGGGGCGCCGCCTCCGAGCGACAGCCTAACGGGCGACCCGCCGTCCAGGTCTACGCGGTAGACTCCAATGAACGCCTCTGTGACCGTAAAGACGATCGTGTTCGCCGCCGGCGACCACGCCGGTTGGATCACCATGGAAGGATCGGGAAAGGTGGTTACTCTGCGCGTGTCGGTTCCGTCGACGTTGACGACGTAAATCTCGTGCGGACCGTCTCGATTGCTCGTGAACGCGATCATCGATCCATGCGGCGACCAGCTGGGATCGCCATCTTCCGCCGGGTGGTCGGTCACGCGACGAATGCTGGATCCGTCGGCGTTCATCACGTGAATCTCGAAGTCGCCGTCTCGGTCGCTCGTGAACGCGATCTGGCTGCCGTCGGGGGACCACGCGGGAGAGTCGTCGCGAGCCCCGTGCGTCGTCAGCCGTCGCAGGCCTGAGCCATCGGCGCTGATGACATAGATGTCCCACCCCCCGTCGCGACTGCTCCCGAACGCGATCTGGCTGCCATCGGGGGACCACGCCGGCGACATGTACGTCCAGCCCTGACCGTCGTCGTCGATCAGGCTCGTGAGCCCCGTTCCATCGGTGTTGATGACAGAGATCGTGTTCCAGTCGGCGAACGCGATGCGTCCCACGGCCGACCCGCCGATGGACGCGGTCGTGAACTCCACGGTCACCGGCGCCTCGAGCGGCTCGCCATCGAGGTCGCGAACATCCTGCGTGACGCTCAGCCGGTACTCCGCCCCAGCCTCGAAGGGTGCGAGCGGTGTGATCACGACATTGAGCCGGGCCGCGTCCTCGAGAGCGAGCGAACTTGCGACCGGCGCTCCGTCGTGCTCGAGTCGTACCGACGTGCCGGTGAGCGTCCTCGCATCGATCGGTTCGCTGAAGACCACCTGAATCGTCGCATTCAGCGCCACGTCGCGTTTCCCGCGCGGCGGGTTGGTCCGCACGACCTTTGGGCGGCGCTTTCCAGGCACCGCGAGCGAGTACATCTGCGGAGCCGCACTGCCGGCCAGACGGACCTCAATGTCGAGTACGTCACCGGCGACGGCCGCAATCGGCACGGGATCGAACCCGCCGTCGATGATCGCAACCGTTAGGCCGATCCCGGTGACGCGGTTCCGAATGGTCGCTGTCACGCCGCTCGGAGCCGTCCCGGGCGGCAGCGAGATGTAGGCGACCTGACCGGCATCCGTGCCCGCCCATGCCGACGTGACGACCGTCGAGTGCGCGGCGATCGCGGTCGACGCGGCGACGGAGACACTTGCCACCGTATCGGACAGAATGAGCACCGGCTCACGCGCGGTGGATTCGTCGATCCCAGCGGTGTCGGTGGAGCATGCCACCGCCGAGATCATGCCGGCGACCGCGATCCGCCGCACCGAGCGCATGCCTACGGTCGCCATGCCGGAGCGGACGCGTTGCCGTTGGTTACCAGGGTGACGTTCGTTCCATCGGCACGCATCACCATGACCGACGTCGGGCAGCCGGATCCGTAATACGAGCGCTGGGACGTGAACGCAATGCGTTGTCCATCGGGGGACCACGCGGGGTCAGCTTCGTCGCAGGAGGGCAGGGGGAACCCGGTGACCCCCGTGCCATCGACGTTCATCACGAACAGGTCGTACTCGCAGTAGTAGTAGCAGCCCCGTGAGAACGCGATCTTCGCTCCGTCGGGCGACCAGGCCGGCGACCGGTCGTCGTCGCCACCGCTGGTGAGCGCGGTGAGGCCCAAGCCATTCGCGTTCATGACGTAGATGTCATAGCTGCCGCTCTGGTAGCTCATGAACGCAATCTTCGCTCCGTCGGGGGACCACGCCGGATCGGAGTCGGGACCATCGCTGCTCGTCAGGCGTACGAGGTTCGTGCCGTCGGCGTTCATCGCATAGATGTCCGTGTTTCCGCCGCGATGACTCGCGAACGCTATTCTCGTCCCGTCGGGCGACCACGCCGGGCTGGCATCGTCTTCCGGGTTGTTCGTGAGGCGTACCGGATTCGAGCCGTCGGCGTTCATGACGTAGATCTCGCCGTTTCCGTCGCGATCGCTCCGAAAGACGATGCGGCTCCCATCGGGCGACCAGGCGGGGCCTCCGTCACTCGCCGCATTGGTGGTTCGGCGTGTGCGATCGGCGCCGTTCACCTTGATGACGTAGATCTCCGCGTTTTCCTCGCTGTCGTCAACGTACGCAAGCTGGTCGGCGGCCGTGCACGCCACGTCGAAGGTCACCTCGACGGTATCGGCGCTCGGAACGATACCCGTCCGGCCGTGCGTGCCCGTGACCTGGCAGTTCGTCGTTAGGCCACCGAGCACCACCGTGAAGTCGCCGGGGGGAAGGGCGACCGTGACGGTGTCGTTGACCGGCAACGCCGCGGCCGTGTCGAAGCGCGCCGTTCCGATGGCGACGGTGTAGCCGTTCAGATCGAAGTCCGTTCCCGACGTCGCCGCGATCACGCGGAGGGCTCCCGACTGCTGGCACTCGACAGCGAAGGCCGCGTGGCTCTCGATACCCGGGCTCACCGCGACCGCCCGAGGATTCGACCCGGCCACGGTGCAGTTCCTCGCGACATCCTCGAGTGAGACCGAATGCTCGCCGCCGTGAACGCGCGTGAACGTCACCGATCCGTTCGTGGCGATGGGGTCGCCCTCGCGCGGGTAGTAGTCGTCCTGATCGACCACCACGGCGTACCCGTCGGGATCGGTCTCTGCGCCCGTGGTCGTCGTCGTCACACGGATGCTGCCCGTAAACTGCACGCACGTCACGTTGAACGCGACCGCCGCTGCGCGGGCGCGGGGCACGGTGACCGTGCGCGGATTGGCGCCGGCGATCTGGCAATTCGAGGCCAGATCCTCGAGGCGGAGTGCGTGAACGCCTGCCTCGAGATCCCTTATCACTACGGAGCCGTTGGTCGAGACCGGGAGGTCGAAGGCGTCGTCCACGACCAGGCGATACCCATCGGGGTCCGGTTCCGCACCCGTGGTTACCATCGTTGCCTCGATCGCTCCAACATTGATCGAGCGAAGGTTCGTCGGAGTGCCGTCGCACCCGAGGACCAGGATGACGAGACCCACGAGCGTGGCCGGAGGCCTCCTGTAACGCACCGGCATCGAATCTCTCCGCTTCAGACCTTCATCGTGAAACGGCGATGGGGGGAGGAATTGCTCACAGGTCTCCCCGCCGGATTCCCGACTGCTCGAGCCGCCCTCGCAATGCGCCAAGCGCCCGATACACGCGGTTGCATACGGGCTTGGCTTCCGGGCAGACGTCCGCGGACGCATCCATCATGGTGAGACGATTACCACCCCGGACTCTCCGCTCGTATAGCTCGTCGAATGCAGTGTACAGCGATAGCGGTAAGTGCCCGCGGCGCTGAACGCTCGCACGTGACTCCCGGTGTTCTTGTTCGCGGAGCTCGTCGGAGACGCGGGATCGTCCTCAAAGGTGACGTTATGGAGTAGTCCATTTCCGTCACCATCCGCATCGCAGGGGGTCCAGCCCCACCCCACGACGGTACCGACCGGGACCGTTAGGTCCGCGGGCCCAAAGCCGGTGTGACAATCACCAACGTCCGTCCATCCCACGTCGACAACCGCGTCCACCGCTACCGCGGTGAACGTGAAGCTCGGTCCCGTGGGATCGATTGCCAGCGAGGCTTTGAGGAACTGCGGACCCGCTTCAGGTCGAAGCGTCCAGCGAACCCACGCGTCATTCCCGGCCAGCGGCAGCAGCTCATCCCCTGATACGATTTCCCAACGAATTGCCGTGCCCTCTATTACGTTGCCGTGCCTGTCGACGGCCGCGACCTGGACGAGATTCTTGAGCGGACTTCCGCGCACCCCAACCTGACTGTCACTGCTAACGGGAACCAGGCTGGCGACGACGTCCGGTACCGCGGTGAGTACGAACCCGATAGGCGAGTCGGTGGCATCGGGAACGGCCGCTTCGACGAAGTAAGTGCCGGAAGTCGGCCCAAACGTCACGTTCGTTTCAGCCACGCCACTGGCATCGGTGAACGAGGCGTAGGGAGACAGCGAGGTCCCGCCCCCGTCATCAGGGAGTTTCCATGAGACGCGCGTCCCGGCCAATGGCACTCCGCCCGACAAAACCTTCACCCGTAACGGTTCGGCGAGCGCGCGGAGCACGATGCCGCTGTTGACGCTGCGGCTCACCGCCTGAACGGAAAGCGGCGGGTTCGTCGGCATGCTCCCGGCGGGCGACCATGCCGGCGTGTTCCCATCCGCCACGCGCCGTACCTGCGAGCCGGTCGCGTTCATGATGGCCACGCCGCCGAGCCCGAAGAACGCGATCATGCTGCCGTCGGGTGACCACGACGGGTCGAGGTTCTGCGTCGAGCCCGGACCATCCGTCAGCCGCATCACATCAGAGCCGTCGGGCTTCATGACATAGATCTCGAAGCTCCCCTCGCGGTCGCTCGCGAACGCGATCGCATCGCCGGCCGGCGACCAGGCCGGTTGCAGCTCATCCGCTGGCGAGCTCGTGAGGCGCGTGACGTCCGACCCGTCTGCGTTCATCACCCAGATGTCGTACCCGAGCAGCCCGTCGTGTCGCGCGAACGCGATCTTCGATCCGTCGGGCGACCACGTGGGACCGCCCGCGGCGCCGCCTTCCCAGGTATCGCCAGATGCCGGCTCGAGCCGCGTCGCTCCCGAGCCGTCAGCGTTCATCACAAAGACGAAACCATGCCATTCAGTCCCCGTGAGCTCACCGCGAATGAACGCGAGCTTCGTCCCGTCGGGAGACCACGCGGGCGCGGAGTCGTGATCGGGCCCGGTCGTCAGGCGCCTGACATTCGAGCCGTCGGCGTTCATGACGACGATATCGTGATCGAATGGCCCGCCGAACCGGTCGCTCGTAAAGGCGATCTGGGATCCGTCGGCCGACCAGGCGGGTTGGTAGTCGGTCAGGCCAGTCGTGATGTTCCTGCTGCCTGTCCCGTCGGCGCTGGCGACGCGGATCCCTCCCGACCAGAACGCGATCTGGCTCAGGACGTTCGACGGCCCGACGGTGCTGAACGTGACCGCCACCGCCGTCTCCAGCGCTTCGCCATCGAGATCGCGGACGTCCTCCGTCACCGTGAGCTCGTACTCCGCGGCGGCGACCAGCGGTTCCGCCGGAACGAGCGCGACCGTTAGGCGCGCCGCATCCTGGAACTCGAAACGCCCGGCGACGGGAGTGCCCCCGCGCGCGAGACGCACCGATGATGCCGTGAGCGTCCGCGCGTCGATCGGCTCGCTGAACACGACGATGATCGTCGCGTTCAGCGCCACGTCGCGCTTGCCGCGTGGCGGGCGTGTGCGCACGACGCGAGGCCGACGTTTGGCTGGAACCTTCCGCTCGATGCGGTGAATCGTGGCTCCATCCGCCCCGCGGACCTCCACCTCGAGCGGGTCGCCGATGCGCGCCGGTACCGCGATCGGGTCGAAGCCGCCGTCGATGACGGGCACGGTCATCCCGCTTCCCGTGCGCCCGTTCCGGATGAATGCCTCCACGCCGCTGATCGCCGTGCCGGGAGCCAGTGCGATGTATGCGACCTCACCAGCGGTCGACGACGCGCGAACGCCGGCCGATACGGGTTCCCCGGCGTGGGCGATTGCCACTGCGGCCGCCAGGGGCGGGGCAGCGGTGTCGGACAACACGATCAGGTCACCGGTATCGACCGCCGGACTCGTGGGAGAACCGCTGTCGTCGCACGAGAGGACCAACGACAGCGCAATCAATGCCGCGAAACGTCGGCATGTGCGAGCGCGATCAGCGGTGCGCATCCGCGCCTCCCACGAGCACGAATCCAGCCCAATAAAACGGGTGCGATGTCGCTCGCTCTCTCCGCAGCGTACGCTGCGCCCGCGCGAGCGCCAGCCGTGGAGCGATGCCGGTCGCGAGCTCCGCATAGAACCGCTCCATGAGGGCCGCCGTCGCCCAGTCATCAACCGGCCACAGCGTCGCGATTACGCTCGAAGCACCAGCATGGAGAAAGGCACGGGCCAGCCCGACCCAGTCATCGCCAGGAGGCACATCGGCCAGCGCGCCGGAGCCGAGCCCGGTCTGACAGGCGGAGAGCACCACGAGATCCGCCGTTAGGCGCATGCCGAAGACCTCATGGACCTCCAGCCGTCCATCGTACTCGCCGGCGGCCGCGAGCTCAATGTACGAGAAGAGCGGGTTGTGCTTGTTGAGCACCCCGTAGGTCGCGAGATGAAGAATGCGGCGCGACGGGGCCTCGCGACGGAAGGCCTGCTCGCTGGCCGCGGCTCCCGTCGTGGCCAGCACCTCGCCGCCCAGGTGCTCTCTGATCGCGGCCACTTCCCGCCGCGACGCCGGTAGCGCGTCGGGGCGCGGCGCCATGGCAAGAACTCCCGTACCCTGTCCACTCCGCGAGCGTTCGCCGAGCGCGAGCCACACCGACGCGGACGGTGTGACCGAAAGCTGGTAACGCTCGATCAAGGGACGGTCCGCGTCATCGACCAGCGCGGCGAAGGGGAGGTAATGCAGCTCGACGTGCGGAACGAAAACGATCCTCGATACGCGGCTGACAAGACCGCTTGCCTCGACCGGCGCGATGAGCCGGTCGTGCAGACGCCGAAGTGGAGCGCGCCAGAGCGAATCACCGCGCGCCGAGCCGCTCTGGCCGAGCGCCCCGCGCGTGAATTCCACGAGCCGCGCCAGCTCGCGCCGGGAGGCCCCGAGCTCGAGCGCCGCGATGGTGTCACGTGTGACGACGAAGGCGACGCTGCCCGAGTCGCTGACGAGGTACTCGACGAGCACCTCGTCCGGCGCGAGGCGGTGAGCGACATCGCGCCAACTCGCCGTCTTGCTCCCGAGGAGCGACGCATGCCGTGGTGCTCGCTCGCGGAGCTCGGACAACAGAGTCGCGTACGCCTCCTGCGCGCGCAGCAGCGCCTCACGAGTCGCGTCGCTCGCGATGGACACATCGGGACCGCGCACCTCCTCGGCGCCCGTCGCCGCGCCCTCGAGCTCCCGCGTCAGCTCGGCGATGCGATGACGGAGATCCTGCTCGCGCACCACCAGCGCCTCAGCGGTGTCGCGTGACGCGAGGACCCGACCGCGCCCCAAGAGCTCGAGCATCTCACGCGCGCGCAGACGCTCGCTCGCCTCGAACGCCGTGGCGGCGCGGCCTCGAGCGCGCTCGGTGAGCGCGAGTTGCGCGTACACGTCCCATTTGTCGGCGAGAAAGCCCGATCGCCGCTCCGCCAGTGCGAGCGAGCGGCTGGGTCGCTCGATCTCCGCGAGCGCCGCGCGCAGCTCGCGCGTCGCATCCTCGGCGAAGCCTTGCGAACGGCGCGCGAGCGCGAGGCCCGCGCGCAGACGCCACGTGATCTCCGGTGCCACGCGCCCGTCGACGCGGCGGAGTCCCGCACGATAGAGTGACTCGGCGACGGCCGGCATCCCGAGTGACGCCTCGAGTCTCGCTCGCTCGCTGATGGCCGCCGCGGTGGCGACGGGGTCGCCCAGCCGCTCCAGCTCCTCCACGGCGCGCATCATGTGACGGCGCGCCACGGCGGTATCGCCGCGGCCGCGCGCAGCATCGCCTAACGCCAGCCGCGTGAGAGCGGCTGAGCGGCGGTTGCCCGCCGTGAGCTGCGCGCGGTGCGCGATGTCGAGGAGACGCTGGGCCCCGACATGATCGTCGCGCTCGAGCAAGAGCATTGCGTGACCCTGCTGCGCCTCGGCCTGGCCGCTCACGTCCCCCGCCTCGCGAAAGAGCGCCTGCGCGCGAGAGTACAGGCGGTCGGCCTCGGCGAACGCGTTGAGCTGCACGGCAAGGTCCGCTTGCGTCAGAGCGAGGCTGGCGCGCACGTCGGCCGGGACCTCCGCGGTGTCGGCACGCGCCTGAGCGCGCCGCAACTCGTCGGCCGCCTGCTGCAGCTCGCCGGACGCGGCGAGCGCGGCAGCCAGCTCACCGCGCGCGATGACGGCGTCGGCAGCGGGTCCGGTTCGCTCGAGGATCGTCACCGCCTCTCGCAGCGATTCGCGCGCGGCGGGATAGTTGCCACGCCGCATCTCGAGCTGTCCGAGCCCGCGCAGCGCCTCCGCCGTCTCTGCCCACATCTCGTTCGCGCGCCACGCCGCGAGCGCATCCTCGTAGAGCGATTCCGCGCGCGCGAAGCCCCCGCTGAGGCTCGCGAGTCCCGCCAGGTTCACGAGATTCGTTGCCGCGATCTCGTCGCGACCGTCGCGACGGTTGAGCTCGAGCGCCGCCTCGAACTGCCGGCGCGCTTCTTCCAGGTCGCCGATCTCCTGCGCCAGCAACCCCAGATTGTTGAGATCGGCGGCAGCACCGCGGGTATCGCCGATGCGCTCGCGAATCCCCAACGACCGGGCGTGGTACTCTCGCGCGGCCGCCAGGTCGCCGCGGTCGGCACTGACGTTGGCGAGCGCACCGATGGCATTCGCCTCCACCCGCAAGTCGCCGATCGCAGCTGCCGTTCGGCGCGATCGCTCGAGATACACCTCGGCGCTGTCGAGAAGCCCCTCGCGCCAGAAGCCGGCGCCGATGTTGCCGCGCGCCGCGGCCATGCCCGCCGAATCGCCGATCGCCGCCGAACGGGCGAGTGCCCGACGCCACACCCGGATCGCGGCGCGCGGGCCGTCGCGGCCGTACGCGGCGATGCCCGCACGTCGCACACTGTCTGCCCACACCTTCGCCGCGCGGCGGGCGGCAGGCCAGGTGGCGAACCGATTCACCTCTCGAACGAGGAAGGAATCGGCCCACGCGAGCGCGTATGCATCGGCCAGACGACGCGCGACGGTGAGGGCCTCGGCCCTTCCCTTCACCGACTGCGTGAGCGCGTCGCTCAGTGCCTCACGAGTCACGAGCGGGCGGGCCCGTGCCTCGACGACCAATGCAGACTCGGGCAGCCGCATCGCGAGCAGACGGAGCGAGTCCGCGTCCGATATCTGGGCCACGAGCAGCGCGGCCACAAACGGTCCCGCGATCACTGGACCGAGAACTCCACGAGATCGGACGCTGACCACCGGTTCCAGCCGGTGCGCGCCTCGACCTTCCAGAAGTAGCTGCCCCCTCGCTCGAGCGAGACGGAGCCGGGAAGCTCGACGGTGGTATCGCTCGTTTCGGTCTCGTAGACTACGCCGCCAGTCGCGTCGAAGACCGTTACGCGATAGCGGTCTGCTCCCGCGACGCCCGTCCAGCGCAGTGCGCGCGCGTTGGCAACGATGCCCACTGGGCCGATCAGCACGGGGCTGGCCGCGGCAGTAATCGTCGGCGCGCGATGCGTCGATGGGTCATCGACGGACCCCCAGGGGAGCGCGACGACCGCGACAATCGCGGCCGCGGCGATTCCCGACGCGATCGTGAGAAAACGCAGTCGCGGTCGCGCGGTAGCCCTGACCTCGCGCGAAACCGCCGGATCCATCAACGCGTGCGCGACCGAGCTCACCGCGCGTCGGCATCGTGCGCAGACGGCGATGTGCGCCATCGCCCTGTCGCGCGCGACGACATCGAGCGAGCCTTCGGCGAGCGCCGCGATCGTCTCATCGTCGAGGCACTCGGCTGTGGGCGAGGTCGCGCCTCGCTCCGCCGCCAGGCGAAGGAGGTATTCCGGATTTGCTGTCACGTCTCTGTGAGACGGCTGGAAGGGTGCGGAATGCTCACGATCCTCCCCGGCGGATCCCGGCTCGCTCCAACCGCTCCTTGACCACGGCCAGCGCGCGATACACGTGATTGTAGACCGCCTTCGCGTTCGGCAGTCCCATGATCCGGGCGACCTCCGCGGCGGGGAGCTGGTCGACGACGTACATCTCGACCGCCACGCGATCCTCGGCGCTCAGCGAGCGAAGGGCGTCGGCGAGCAGCTCGCCGGCCTCCGCTGCGTCCTCGTCGATCTCCGCTTCGTCGGGCGGGGGAGGGGTGAGCTCGGTGAAAAGATGCCCGCGGCGTCCACTGGTGGCGACGGCGTACGTCCGCCGGAGCTCGACGAGAAACTCCTTGAAGGAAAGCGAGGGGAAATCAGCAGCGCGCAGAAGCTCGTACGTCTCGAGGTGGCTTCGTCCGTCGACGAAGACATGCTCGAAGATCGCACGCTGAACTCTGGGCAGCCGCTCGGCGACGGCCGAGACGCGGTGACGGCCGTCGCGCGCGCGAAACCAGTCGATCGTGAGGTTCCGCACGACCGTCACGAGCCAGGTGGAGAAGCGGGCGCGGTGATCGGACTGGTCTACCCAGGTGCGCAAGCGCCGCAGATCGTCGGCGCGAAGCGACTCGCAGACGCGCGCGAACACGTCCATGACATCGTCGTAGTCCTGGGCGTAATGGCGGATCGCCGCGAAGATCAGGCGGCGGTACCGGTCGAGGAACGCATCCCACGCAGCGTCGGAGCTGCCGCGTTGCAGCTCCCTGACCCATGCATCCATAGCCGACTCCTAGGGCTGGATGCGGATATACGCCACTCGTTGGGCTCGTCAAGGCCGACGGTTCAGCGTGCGTGACAGAAGACAGAAAGCC